>CAZLGB010000041.1:0-21420 GCA_964558825.1 uncultured Intrasporangiaceae bacterium | reverse complement strand
GCCCCTCGCGCTCGGCCCCGTGCTGCGGGTCGACACGTCCGCGCCGGTCTCCGCCGCGCAGGTATGCCGGTTGGCCCTCGCCGTCCGCGCCGCCGCCGGCGCCCCTCCCACAGCCGGGTCGAGGTATTCCGCTACCACGAGCGGGTAGCGCAATACCTCGACCCAGCAGAGGCGGGGAGGGGGCGGCGCCGCAGGTGGCACGGCATACCCCTGGGGTCTGGCAGAATGGACGGCTGTACCCGCCGAGCCCGACTCGGGTGTGGGCGCCTACAAGCCGAGTGACGGCACCCCGGAGCATCCCGCCCCGGTCTCGCCGTGCTCACGAAAGCGAAAGCAGGAACAGCGTGTCCGTCAAGATCCGCCTCAAGCGCATGGGCAAGATCCGCGCTCCGTTCTACCGCGTCGTCGTCATGGACTCGCGCACCAAGCGCGACGGCCGGGCGATCGAGGAGATCGGCAAGTACCACCCCACCGAGTCGCCCTCGGTCATCGACATCGACACCGCGCGCGCCCAGTACTGGCTCGCCCAGGGCGCCCAGCCCACCGAGGCCGTCGAGGCGCTGCTCAAGGTGACCGGCGACTGGCAGAAGTTCAAGGGCATCGACGGCGCTGAGGGCACCCTGCAGGTCGCCAAGGCCAAGCCGAGCAAGCGTGAGCTCTACGACGCTGCCGTTGCTGCGGCCGGCAAGTCGCTCGACACCAAGGGCGCGGCCGTCACCGCTCGCAAGCGGCCCACCAAGGCCGAGGCCGCTGTCGCCGACGTCACCGAGGCGCTGGCCGAGGCCAAGGCCACGCCCGCCGACGGTGGCTACGGCCCCGACTCGGCCGCCCCGCTGGCCGACGGCGGGCAGCCCGAGGGCTTCCCGGTCAAGGGCAACAAGGACTCGATGAAGTACCACGAGCCCGACGGCCAGTGGTATGCCGCGACCGTCGCCGAGGTGTGGTTCCGCACCGCCGATGCCGCCGAGGCCGCCGGCTTCGTCAAGGCCGGAGCCTGACCGTGCTCGAGGAGGCCCTGGAACACCTGGTCAAGGGCATCGTCGACCACGCCGACGAGGTCGTCGTGCGGCGTAAGGAATTGCGCCGCGGCGAGTTGCTCGAGGTGCGCGTGCACCCCGACGACCTGGGCCGGGTCATCGGCCGCAACGGCCGCACGGCGAGCGCGCTGCGCACCGTCGTCGGTGCGCTGGCCGGAGGCTCGGGCATCCGCGTCGACATCGTCGACACCGACCGGCGCTGACCGGCGTCGGTCGAGCGCGTCAACCGAGCTCGAGCGGGGCAGTCATGAGTCACGTCGTCGCCCGCATCGGCAAGCCGCACGGCATACGTGGCGAGGTCACGGTGCAGGTGCACACGGACGACCCCGCCCGGCGTTTCGCCGTCGGCACGGTGCTGCCGACCCGTGCACCCAAGGGCAGTGGGGTCCCGCGCGAGCTGACCATCAGCTCGGCGCGGGACCACAACGGCGTCTGGCTGTTGGGTTTCGAGCAGATCCCCGACCGCACCGGCGCCGAGTCGCTGCGGGGGGTGCGGCTGCTCACGCCTGTCGCCCCCGCAGAGGAGCTGCTCGAGCCCGATCTCGGCGGCGACGCCTGGTATGAGGAGCAGCTCGTCGGGTTGGCCGCTGTCCGTCCGGACGGCTCGCCAGTTGGCACGGTCAGTGGGCTGCACATCGGCCCGGGGCAGGACCGGCTCGTGCTGACCCTGGTCGACGGGCGCACGGCATACATCCCGTTTGTCAGCGCGCTCGTGCCGCACGTCGACGTCGCCGCGGGACGAGTCGTCGTCGACCCGCCCGAGGGCCTGCTGGAGTTGTGACCCGTGCGCATCGACGTCATCACGATCTTCCCGGATTACCTTGCGCCGCTTGAGCTTTCGCTGATCGGCAAGGCGCGTGAGCAGGGGCTGCTCGACGTGCGGGTGCACGACCTGCGCGAGCACACCCACGACCGGCATCGCACCGTCGACGACTCGCCCTATGGCGGCGGGGCCGGGATGGTCATGCGGCCCGAGCCGTGGGGCGAGGCCCTCGATGCGCTGCTGACCTCTGGCGAGGGGGGCGCCGCGGCGGCGTCGCCGCACCTGCTCGTCCCCACCCCGTCGGGTATGCCGTTCACCCAGGCCATGGCGCGCTCGCTCGCCGCCGAGCAGTGGCTCGCCTTTGCCTGCGGGCGCTATGAGGGGATCGACGAGCGGGTCATGGAGTATGCCGCGACCCGGATGCCAGTGACGCCGGTGTCACTCGGCGACTATGTGCTCAACGGCGGCGAGGTGGCGGTGCTCGCCATCGTCGAGGCCGTCGCCCGGCTGGTGCCAGGGGTCATCGGCAATGCCGAGAGCCTCGTCGAGGAGTCGCACGAGGACGGGCTGCTCGAATATCCGGTCTACACCAAGCCGGCATCATGGCGCGGGCTCGACGTCCCCGAGGTGCTGCTCTCGGGCCACCACGGCGCGATCGCGGCCTGGCGGCACAGCCAGCGGCTGGAGCGCACGCGCGCCCGCCGCCCCGACCTGCTTCCCTGAGTTAGGACCGCCTCCTGGTCGACATGAGCCAGCGCTCAAGGTCTCCCGAGCCAGTGCTGGTGGAGTTGGCGGGTGCCGCGGAGACGGTCATCGGCGCGGTCAGGCCGACCAGGCCCAGGGCGCCAGCCCAGGTGAGGAAGAGGCGTCGCTTCATGGTTGCTGTCCCTTCGGGATGAGGTCGAGCTCTTGGGCGGTGAGGTGAGCCGCCGCCGACGCGCGCAAGGCGGCAAACACCGCGGTGGTGCAGGTGCTCGCGGTGTAGTTCTTGCCATGGGCGGCAAGGGTGAGACGGTCGGGCAGTGAGCGAAGTGAGCCGTCGCGGTCGCCATCGATGGTGACGCCACGCACGACGATGCCGCGGAAGCCCAGACCGTCAGGCGCTGCCGACGGTGCGGCGCCGGCCTCCGCGTGCGCCACACAGGAGGCGACCGCTGCCGCGGCGTCGCTGTCGAGATGCCAACTCGGGTTGGGCCGTCCGGAGTAGACATCGACCTCCGCGACCATGCCGCCTGACGATGAGGTGCTCGACGAGCCGGCGGCGGTGCCGGCACACGCGGCCAGCGATCCCAGCAACCCGGCGATCGCGCACATGGCCGCGAGGCGGGTCAGCCGGGTCATGAAACCGTGGTTCGAGCGGTGCCCGGACCATAGAGGTAGCCGCCCCAGGTGGTGTAGTTGCCGCGATTGCAGGTGTAGGGGTTGGTGATGGTGACCCCCGAGTTGTCATAGTGGCGAGCCGCGGTCGTGCCGGGCTTGTGCGAGAAGCACCAGTTGCCGTTGAGGTCGGCCGTGCGCACGTACCAATGGTAGTCATTGCCTGGCCAAATGACCAGGGCGACATAGAGGTTGCCGCCGTCGCAGTAGGTCCGATATCCGTCCCGTATCGCCGCGTCGGTGATGTTGGGGACGGTCAACGAACTCCACATCGTGCCGGTGCCGCGACCGGGTTGGGCGAATGTGTCGGTGCGCCAATTCGACGCGAAGTTGTAGCAGTTGTTACTCGATTGGTGACTGTTGTTGTTCCAGAAGGAGTAATCCGTTGAGCTGGTGACCCAGTGAAAACACGCGGCCAGCTGGGTCGCCTCGGTCGTCTGGCACTGCAGGCATGACGAGTCGCTGATCCGAGTGACGGAGGCCTGGGCCGCCTGGACCACGGCCGGCGGCACTTGACGCAGGGCGGCCTGGTCGAGCAACGTGAACTCCAAGGCGGCGCTGTCCGGCACGGCCACGGTCGCGGACAGCCGGAACCTGGCGGGCAGCCCGGCCCGCGCGAACTCGGCCCGGTCATCCGGATCGCTGGTCACGATGAAGCCGCGATAGCCGAGGATCCCCTCGTCGTCCTCAGGGCGGCGGAACGCCACCCGTTCGTCGCGCATACGCGCCACCAACTCGGCGGCCTCCGCTGGCGTCAGCGACCAACGAGGGTTCGGGCGCCCTGAAAATGTGTCCAACTCGATGTGCACCACGGAAAACCCCCTGTTCGCGATGGTGCCCGGCCCAGTTGTTGGGCATTTCGCAGCCTACCGCCGAATTTCTCTCGTGGGCCGAGGGTTGACCAATTCTTTAACCTTCGTCCAACGTGTTTGAAAAGGGCGTGAGCGCGGACGATGAGGATTATGCCCCCTCAATTGACGCACCCAGCAGGGCTGGCGGCTGGGCTAGAGTTCCTCGGCAATGTCCAGGCGGTTGCCGTCGGGATCGGCGACGACGAAGGCCCGCAGCCCGAAGTCGTGATCGCGCAGCCCCTTGACGATCCGGGCGCCGGCGGCGACCAGTCGGTCGTGCACGGCGCTGGCGTCGCTGACGATGAGGTGGGCGACATTGTGCGTGCCGGCCGTATGCCGCGGGGCGAGGGTGAGATGCAGCTCGGCTCGGTCGCGCTCGAGCACGACGAAGCCGACCGGGTCGCCGTTGGTGAAGGTGACATCGAGGCCGAGAGCGTCACGATAGAAAGCCAGCGCGCGCTCGATGTCACGCACGGGGATGCCGGGTGCCACCCGGCCGAAGCTGACCGACGGTGGCGCTCCGGGGGTGGATGCGCGGTCAGGCTCAGGCGGGGGCAGCGCTGTTGCCGTGGAGGCTGGGCGGTCGGTGGGAGAGGCGGAGCCCTGCGTGGGCAGGGCAGAGGTGGTCGAGTCGGACATGCTGGTCTCCTCGGCGAGCGGCACCGCCCGGGCGATCGCGTCGAGGCGGTGCTCGGGTGCGGATCGGGCGGCGAGGTGGAGACGGGGCGGTGCCCGCAGGTGGCGCTCACCCTAGCTCAGCTCTTGCGGTCGATTTCCGGTATTCCGTGCCCTCTGGCACACTGAAGCGTTGCTTTTCCGGCGTTCTCGGCCCCCGCCACGGGGGGAGCGCAGCACCCTTGCACCGGCCCCGGCCGTCCCAGGATGCGCGCGCGGCCGGCCGGACGGCATACACACCGAAGCACGATCCAGCCGAGGCGACCTGTGGCGCCCCGAGAAAGCGACACCGCCATGCACCAGCTCGACGACGTCAACAAGGCCACGCTGCGCGAGGACATCCCCGACTTCCGGGCCGGCGACACCCTCAAGGTGCACGTCAAGGTCATCGAAGGCAACCGCTCCCGGATCCAGGTCTTCCAGGGCCTCGTCATTCGCCGCCACGGCGCGGGTGTGGGCGAGACCTTCACCGTCCGCAAGGTGTCCTTCGGCGTCGGCGTGGAGCGCACCTTCCCGGTGCACACCCCGATCGTCGACAAGATCGAGGTGCTGACCCGCGGTGACGTCCGCCGGGCCAAGCTCTACTACCTGCGCGACTTGCGCGGCAAGGCCGCCAAGATCAAGGAAAAGCGCTGACCGCGCAGTCCTTCTCGTCGGCGCCGACTCCGGCGCCGCGTCAGGCTGCTCACCGGCGCTTCTGAGCCGACGATGAGCGAGTCGACGGAGGGGGCCGCCGAGCGCGAGGCCGCGCCGTCGGAGCGCACCTCGCGTCGGGCCGCACCTCGTCGGGCGGGCCGGCCGTGGAGCTGGCGCCCGGGACCCGTGCTGCAGGGCCTGGTCATCGCCTTCGTCCTCATGGTCATCGTCCGCACCCTGCTCGTGCAGACCTTCTCGGTGCCGTCGACCTCGATGCAGCCGACCCTCGAGCCCGGTGATCGGATCCTCGTCAACCGGCTGGTCCGCGGGCCCTCCATCGAGCGCGGCGATGTCGTCGTCTTCGACGGCACCGGCTCGTGGGGGCCGCCCGCGGGGGCGACCGACGTCGGCGGGCTGCGCGCTCGCCTGCAGGCGGTGCTGTCGTGGATCTCCTTCGGCTCGGGCGCTGACTACGTCAAGCGGGTCATCGGCGTCCCTGGTGACCACGTGGTCTGCTGCGACGTCGACGGGCGGATCACGGTCAACGGCATCCCGCTCGCGGAGCCCTATCTCTATCCCGGCGACGAGCCCAGCGCGACCCGCTTCGACGTCACCGTGCCGGCGGGCCGCATCTGGGTCATGGGCGATCACCGCAGCGTGTCGGCCGACTCACGATCCAAGCTCGGGCGACCGGGCGGCGGCATGGTGCCCTTGGACGATGTCGTCGGCCGGGCGTGGCTGCGGTATTGGCCGACAGATCGGTTAGGTAGCCTGGCCAGCGCACCCGTCCCTGCCGGATCTCCACCGCAACCCGAGGCGACCACTCCCTGATGAGCGACGACCCCCAGGCGGACGCCGCGCTCGCGGCCCGCGCAGGCTCCGACCCGGGCCTCGACGTGTCCGAGACGACCACGGCGACAAGGGCCTCCACGGCCCCCGAGGGCCCCGAGACCAGCGAGACCACCGAGGGCCCAGAGGCCACCGAGGAAGCCACGGGCGCCGCCCCGACGTCCGCGGGTAACCGGCTGTTGCACGCGGTGTGGGCGGGAGTGCGCGAGGTCGTCATCGTCGTCGGGCTGGCCATGATCGTCTCGCTCATCGTCAAGACCTTCCTGCTGCAGCCCTTCCACATCCCCAGCGGGTCGATGGAAGACACCCTGCTCAACGGCGACCGGGTCGTCGTCAGCAAGCTCACCCCAGGGGTCGTCGGGCTGCAGCGCGGCGACATCGTCGTCTTCACCGACCCCGACCACTGGCTCGGCGAGCCGGCGCCGGTCGACCACTCGGCGCTGCATGCGACGTTGATCTTCCTCGGGCTGGCCCCCGACGATTCCCACGAGCACCTCATCAAGCGGGTGATCGGCCTGCCCGGCGACCACGTCGTCTGCTGTGACGTCAACGGTCGGATCACCGTCAACGGGGTGGCGATCGTCGAGACCTACCTCAAGCCGGGGGACACCCCCGCCGGCGGACGCGCGCCCTTCTCGATCGTCGTGCCCGCCGGCAAGGTCTGGGTCATGGGCGACCACCGCAGCGACTCGGGCGACTCCCGGCTGCACGACGACGGGACCGGCGCCACCGGATCGGTCCCCATCGAGGACATCAAGGGCCGCGCGATCCTCGTCGTCTGGCCGCTCAACCGCTTCACGTGGCTGTCCGTGCCCGCATCCATCTATTCCGGCATCCCGACGCCTTCGGGCTGACCCGGCCGCCCGGCATACTCACTGGCATGCCCGCCGCCCGCTCCGCACCGGCCCGCTCGCGCAAGCCCTCGCTGCGCGTCGAGCGGTCCCTGCAGCGCGCGGGCTACCCGCTGCTCGCGGGGATGGACGAGGTGGGGCGCGGGGCGCTGGCCGGGCCGGTCACCGTCGGGGTGGTCGTCATCGACGAGGTATGCCGCTCGGCTCCCCAGGGCGTGCGCGACTCCAAGCTGCTCACCCCGATCGCCCGCACCCGGATGGTCCCGCGCATCGAGCGCTGGGCACGTGCATATGCCGTGGGGCACGCGTCCGCGGAGGAGATCGACCGCATCGGGATCATCGCCGCGCTGCGCCTGGCCGGCGTGCGGGCCCTCGCCGCGTTGCCCGTCGTCCCCGACCTCGTCGTCCTCGACGGCAACCACGACTGGCTCACCGCACCTGAGCGCGTGGGGTTGCTCGCCTTCGCCGACGAGGATGCCGAGCCGGTCGACCCGGACGCCGGCGGTATGCCGGTCCCGCGGACGCCGCCGGTGACGACGATGATCAAGGCCGACCTGCGCTGCTCGTCGGTGGCTGCGGCCTCGGTGTTGGCGAAGGTCACCCGCGACGCGCTGATGGTCGCGCTGGCCGGTGAGCACCCGGCATACGGCTGGGAGGTCAACAAGGGGTATGCCGCGCCCGAGCACCGCGACGCGCTGCGCAGGGTGGGGCCGAGCCCGTTGCACCGGATGTCGTGGAGTCTGCTCGGGCGCGACCCGGTCGGGCGCGACGCCCTCGACGAGGCCACGGACCGGGACGCGGGCGTGGTAGAACGGGATGAGCTGATGCGGCCGGAGGGGCCGCTCGATGTGGGAAGTGCGAGCGCATGAGTTCCGAGGACCTCGAGAAGTACGAGACCGAGCAGGAGCTCGCCCTCTATCGGGAGTATCGCGACGTCGTCTCGCTCTTCTCGCATGTCGTCGAGACCGAGCGGCGTTTCTATCTGTGCAACTCGGTCGACATGAAGGTCCGCTCCGACGGGGGCGAGGTCTTCTTCGACATCACCATGAACGACGCGTGGGTGTGGGACATCTACCGGCCCGCGCGCTTCGTCAAGTCGGTGAGGGTGGTGACGTTCAAGGACGTCAACATCGAGGAGATCCCCAAGTCGGAGTTGCAGCTGCCCTGAGTGGGGCGTGGTCGGGCGGCCGTGGGGTGCGTGACCTGGCTCGTCCACATGGGGTCGGCCGGTCGTCCCACCATCCACAGCCGACGGCCAGGGCTGGCCGAGGGTCGTCCGCGCTCGCGAGGCTGCGGGCATGGACACGGGGACCCGGCCGAGCACGGCCACGACATCGGGTATGCCGCATCGCCTCGCGGTGGGGTTGGGCGACTATGGCGAGGCCATCGCCGGTCGCTATCTGCGCGACCTGGGGATGCAGGTCCTCGATCGCAACTGGCGCTGCCGCTGGGGTGAGATCGACATCGTCGCTCGCGACGGCGATTGCCTGGTGGTCTGCGAGGTCAAGACCCGCCGAGGGGTGCACTTCGGCACGCCGATCGAGGCGGTGACCAGGGCCAAGCTGGCCCGGCTGCGTCGGCTGGCGGCACTCTGGCTGGCCGAGCACGAGCTCGGCTTCGACGACGTGCGCGTCGATGTCATCGGGGTGCTGCGTCCACCATCGGGTCCGGCTCAGGTCGAGCACCTGCGGGGGGTGGGGTGATGGGTCTGGGCCGCACCCGCGCCGTCGGGCTGAGCGGAGTCGAGGGCTTCCTCGTCGAGGTCGAGGCCGATGTCTCGTCAGGGCTGCCCGCCTTCGTCGTCGGCGGGCGCGCCGATGCGGCGTGCGCGCAGTCGCCCGACCGGGTGAAGGCGGCCGCCGCCAACTGCGGTTATGCCTTGGCCCAACGCCGCGTGACGATCAACCTCTCGCCGGCCTCGGTGCCCAAGGTGGGCAGCGGTTTCGATCTGGCCATCGCCGTCGCCGCCCTCGCCGCGGTTGGGCAGGTGCCCGCCGACGTGGTCGCGGGGGTCGCCCACATCGGCGAGCTGGGCCTGGATGGCACCGTCCGCCCGGTGCGCGGCGTGCTGCCCCTGGTTACTTGCGCCGCCCGGGCCGGCATCCGCCATGTCGTCGTGCCCGTGGCCAACGCTCGCGAGGCCCGGCTCGTCTCGGGTGTGGCGGTCCATCCGGTCGCCCAGCTGGGGGAGCTCGTCGAGCGCTATCGGGCGCTTCATCGGGGCCGTCCGCTGCCGGAGGTCGACGAGCCCGCGTGGGAGGCGGCCGACCCGCCCGTCGTGCCCGACCTTGCCGATGTCGTCGGCCAGGCCGAGGCCCGGCTGGCCCTGGAGATCGCCGCGGCCGGGGCTCACCATCTCTATCTCGTCGGCCCTCCCGGCGCCGGCAAGTCGATGCTCGCCGAGCGCCTGCCCGGGCTGCTGCCCGATCTCGACGACGAGGCGGCCGTGCAGGTCACGGCGATCGCCTCGATCGCCGGGACTCTCGGGCAGGTCGAGGGGCTCGTGCGCAGACCACCCTTCGTGGCGCCGCACCACGGGGCGTCGATGCCCGCGATCATCGGCGGGGGCACGGCGCTGGTCAACCCGGGCGCGATCACCCGAGCCCACCACGGAGTCCTCTTCCTCGACGAGGCTCCCGAATTCCGCCCCGAGGTCATGCAAGCCCTGCGTCAGCCCATCGAGGCCGGCCACGTCGTCGTTGCCCGGGCCATCGGCAATGTCCGGTTCCCCTGCGAGTTCCAGCTCGTGCTGGCGGCCAATCCGTGTCCGTGCGGGATGAGCAGCGGGCGTGGCGCCACCTGCACGTGCAGCCCGATGGCGATTCGTCGCTATGGCTCGCGACTGTCCGGGCCGATCCTCGACCGGGTCGACATCCAGGTCCACGTCCCCGCCCCGTCCCGTTCGGCTTTGCTCGCGACCCCTGGCGAGTCGACCGCCGTGGTCGCCGCCCGCGTCCTGGCAGCTCGGGGGGCGATGGCCGAGCGGTGGGCCGGCCGGCGGTATGCCGTCAACGCCCGGGCCCCGGGGCCGCACCTGCGCCAGCCACCCTGGCGGCTCGGCAAGGGCAAGACCGTCGACCTCGACCGTGCCATCGACCGCGGATTCCTGTCCTTGCGTGGCTACGACCGGTGCCTGCGTCTGGCCTGGACGATCGCCGATCTCGCGGGGCGCGGCATGCCCACCCGCGACGACGTCGGGATGGCCCTGTCACTGCGCCACCAGCGGGCGGTGGCGGCATGACACGCCCGGTGACCGGGGTGCTGGCCACCGAGCGCGGCGCCCGCGCGGCATTGACCCGGGTCGCCGAGCCCGGAGACCCCCGGGTGGCTGCGCTTGTCGCCGAGCACGGCCCGCAGCAGACCCTGGCCCTGCTGCTCGAAGGGACAGCGCCCGAGCACGACGTCTATCGGCGGCGGACGCACGGCGTCGACCTGGCCGAGATGGTCGCGTATGCCGCCCGCCGCCGGATGCGCGTGGTCGTGCCGGGCGACGACGACTGGCCGATCGGGCTCGACGAGCTGGGCTCGCCACCTGCCTGCCTGTGGGTGGTCGGGCCCGGTGAGCTCGGCGAGTTGCGCGAGCGGGGCATCGCGATCGTCGGGGCCCGGGCCTGCACGGCATACGGCATCGGGGTGGCGGCCGAGCTGTCGGCGGGGCTGGCCGAGCACGGTTATGTCGTCGTGTCGGGCGCCGCCTATGGCATCGACCGGGCCGCCCACGAGGGCGCCTTGCTCGTCGGTGGCGACACGATCGCCGTGCTGGCCGGGGGAGTCGACCGAGCCTATCCACCCGACAACGCGAGCCTCATCGGGCGGATCGCGCAGGTGGGCGCGGTGATCTCCGAGGTGTCGCCCGGGGGCGCGCCCACCAGATCCCGCTTCCTGCAACGCAATCGGCTCATTGCCACCATGACGACCGGCACTCTCGTCGTTGAGGCCGGCATCCGGTCAGGGTCGCTCAACACGGCCCGGTCGGCAGGCGACCATGCGCGCCCGGTCGGGGCCGTGCCGGGGCCGGTCACCTCGCGGGTGTCGGCGGGCTGTCACGAGATCGTCCGCAATGGGATGGCCGGGCTCATCACCGACCTGACCGACGCGCTCGATCTCTTCGGGCGGCTGGGTGACGACGCCGCAGCCCCACGGATGGAGCCCGCGCGGCCGGAGGACGGTCTGCCGCCGCAGGATCGACTGGTGCTCGGCGCGCTGCCGCTGCGCGCTCCCGCGACGGTCGAGGCGATCTCGGCCCACGCCGGCCTGGCGATGCGCCAGACCCGGGCCTCGCTGGGCCGCCTCGAGCTGGTCGGCCTGGCCGCCCGCTTCGGGGTGCGCTGCCATCAAGCCCAAGGCTCCCACCACCGACGGAGGCCCGGCGTCCCCTGCGCCCAACGGTGGAAGGGCTGCTGTTGTCGCGTCGCACGCCGCCGATTCGGAGGTGGTGTGCGACGGTTGACCAGTGACTTCCCGCGCGTCCGAGCCAAGCGCAGCGCCGCAGCGCCGCGTCGCGCCGGAGCGGCGCGTCGTGCCGGAGCGGCGCGTCGTGCCGGAGCGGCGCGTCGTGCCGGAGCGACAGGCGCAGCCTCGTGCAGTCTCGCATCGCCATTCCGACACGACGGCGGCCTATGCCCGTCACCTGCGCTCGGAGCGCGGACTCTCGGAGCACACCTGCCGGGCCTATCTCGGCGATCTCACTGCACTGCTGACCTTCCTCGCCGACGAGCGCGGGGTGCTGGACCTCGAGGACGTGGAGCTGGCCGACCTGCGGGCATGGCTGGCCAGCATGTCCCGACCTGGGCGCGACGGACACCAGGGCGCTGCCGGTCGTTCGACGGTCGCACGCCGGGCCGCGTCGGCGCGGACCTTCTTCCGCTGGGCGACCCGGACCCAGCTCATCGGCGCCGATCCGTCGTTGCGGCTGCTCGCCCCCAAGCGGGCGCGGACCCTGCCCGGAGTCCTCCGCCAGGGCCAGGCCGGCCGGCTGCTCGACGTCGCGGCCGTCGCTGCGGACGACGACGACCCAATCCA
This sequence comes from uncultured Intrasporangiaceae bacterium, assembly GCA_964558825.1. Taxonomy (GTDB): domain Bacteria; phylum Actinomycetota; class Actinomycetes; order Actinomycetales; family Dermatophilaceae; genus Phosphoribacter. The sequence continues at coordinate 9,359 of CAZLGB010000041.1, read as the reverse complement.
CGTCCGTGACCGGGCGATGCTCGAGCTGCTCTACGCCAGCGGCCTGCGCGTCGGTGAGCTGGCGGCGATGGACGTCGACGACCTCGATCTACAGCAGCAGGTGGTCCGGGTCCTCGGCAAGGGCGGCAAGGAGCGGGTCGTGCCCTTCGGTGCCCCGGCGCGCGAGGCGTTGCTGGCGTGGACGGCATACCGATCCCGGCTGGTGAGCTCCCACAGCGGGCCGGCGCTCTTCCTCGGCCGACGTGGCCGGCGGGTGGACCAGCGGCAAGTGCGCGAGGTCGTGCATCTGCTGCTCGCGGCGGTGCCCGATGCCCCCGACCTCGGGCCGCACGGGCTGCGTCACAGCGCCGCGACCCACCTGCTCGAAGGCGGCGCGGATCTGCGCATGGTCCAAGAGCTGCTCGGGCATGCGAGCCTCGCAACGACCCAGATCTACACCCACGTGTCGAGCGAACGGCTGCGGGCGTCCTACGAGCAGGCGCATCCGCGCGCCTGAGGATGGGCACGGGCGGCCCGCTGCACGAAAGCCGGCGGGCGTCCTCCGAGCGGGCGCATCCGCTCGCCTGAGGATCGGCACGGGCGCCCGTGCGGCAACACGCGGCGCTCGATCACCCTGAGCGGGCGCGCGGGGGGCGATGATGGCCTGACAACGTGGTGACGTCCTCGCGCCACCGGCCTGTGGCTGTCGGCGATCGCGGGGAATGCCCCGCCCGCGCACGTACGCCCTGTCCTGTCCTGTCCGCCGAGCTCTGGAGCATCGTCCGATCGTGGCACCGACCGATGTCGTCTCCCGGCGATCCGACGCTCGCTCCGGGACGGGCTCGCCCGGCCGCGGTGCCGGGTCGACGATTGACGCAGACCGACGGTCCTCGGAGCCGACGAGCCGACGCGAGGCGCACCGGCGTCGGGACAGGCAGCGGCGCCGGATCGGACGGCTGCGCCGCACCGCGGCATTGGGTCTGGCGTTGCTGACGGTTGGCGCCGTCGTCGCCCGGGAGATGCAGGATCCGGCTGTCGCCCTGCCGCGCCCCGCAGTGGTGGCCGCGGCCGCCCGAGCGGTCGCCGACCCCGGCGTCTCTGCAACGACTCCGACCACACCGACCGCGACCGCGGCCGCGTCGGATCAGCAACCGGCGGCGGCCGATGACGCGACAGCCGACGCCGAGGCAGCCGAGCCCGAGCCCACCGCAGCCGCAGGTGCCACCCTCCCCGCTGTCCAACCCTCAGCCGGTGGCTCGGTCGCCCCGCTGCCGATCCCGACCACGAGCTTCGCCACATCCGGTCGCACGGTGCGTTTCTCGATCGAAGCCGAGACGGGCATCGAGGCGGACACCGCCGAGTTCGCGCGGACGGTCGCCGATGTGCTGTCCGACAGCCGCGGCTGGCAGGCAACGGGGATTCGTTTCGTCCCGGTGAGCCCTGACGAGGTGGCGGCCGGGGCAACCGTCGATATCCGCGTCACCCTCGCGACGCCGGCCCTCACCGCCAAACTCTGTGCACCGCTCAAGGTCGCCGAAGTGCAGGTCTCCTGCTGGAATCGTGGGCGCTCGGTGCTCAACCTCCAGCGCTGGCTGCGCGGCGCCGCGGCATACGCCACCGATCTGGCCGCCTACCGCGTCTACCTCATCAACCACGAGGTCGGGCACGGACTGGGTCACGCGCACACCAACTGTGCGGGAGCCGGTCGGCCGGCCGGGATCATGGTGCAGCAGACCCTCGGCCTCGGCGGGTGCACGGCCTGGCCGTGGCCCACCCATCCTTAAGGACCGCGATGCGGCTGGCAGCAACGACGCCGTCAGCTGTCCCGGGTCTGGAATCCGCACGCTCCTGATCGACTCGGCCTGACCCGCCGTCCACATCCCCTCGGTGGTTCGTCCCATCGTCCACAGCCGCCCTTGGGTCACTCCACGGCGGGCGTATGCCGGTGCACGCTGGACCGATGATCCGCTCGCGCCTCGCCACGCTCATCGTCCTCGTGACGGTGTCGCTCGTCGTGGCCTCCGGAGGGTCTGGGCACGCCACGGCGCGGCCAGCGGCTCAACAGCGGGTCGCGACGGCGGGGGAGATGGTGCCCGGAGCAGCGAGCCCTGCGGGTCTTGAGGCGAGGACCGATGCGGCCGGGTCCTCGCCCACTTCGGTTGCCGTGCCGTCGGCGCTGGCGGGTGGGTCGTCCCCGGTCGCCACGTCGGTTGCCGTGCCGCCGGCTCTGGCGAGCGCGTCGTCGCCTCCCGCCCAACCGAGCGCGAGCTGCCGTCAGCGGGCCAGCCCGCGCTCGGGGTGGTCCTGGCCGGTGGACCCGCCGGTCAGGGTGCTCGTCGGCTTTGACCCTCCCGACGTCCGGTGGGGTGCCGGCCACCGCGGCATCGACCTGGCCGCCTCGATCGGGGAGTCGATCCGCGCGCCGGCCGATGGCGTCGTGAGCTTTGCCGGGAGCGTTGCCGGGCGTCCGGTGCTCGTGGTGGCCCACGCGGGCGGGCTGCGCTCAACCTTCGAGCCGGTGCTCGCCACAGTGTCGGTGGGTCAGCGGGTGACCCGCGCCAGCATCGTCGGCAGCCTCGACGGCACTCCCGGGCATTGCGCCCCGCAGGCGTGCCTGCACTGGGGGGTCCTCCGGGGAAAGGCCTATGTGGATCCGCTCGGGCTGCTGTGCGGTCAGGTGGTCCTCAAACCGATGTCCTGACGAAGCCCCCGGCCGGGGCCGGTCAGCGACCGACGCCGCTCGCGGCGAGTCGGGCCAGTCGGGCCACAGCCTCGGTGAGCACCTCGTCGCGCTTGCAGAAAGCGAAGCGCACGAGGGTCCGGGCGGCCTCGCGATCGTCGTGGAAGACCGACACCGGCACACCGACCACCCCACAGAGGCCCGGCAGCGCTCGGCAGAACTCCAGACCGTCGCGCGCGCCCAACGGCGCGGCGTCGGCGATGACGAAGTAGGTCCCCGAGGGGCGGGCCAGGGCCAGGCCGGCATCCTCGAGCCCGGCGCACAGCAGGTCGCGTTTGGCTTGCAGGGAGGAGGAGAGATCGGCATACACCTCGGGGCCGAGCCCGAGCCCGACGGCCACGGCGGGTTGAAACGGCCCCGACGCGACATAGGTGAGGAACTGCTTGACCGCTCGGGCTGCCGCCACTGCCTCGGCCGGACCGACGATCCACCCGACCTTCCACCCGGTCATCGAGAAGGTCTTGCCCGCTGAGGAGATCGTCACGGTGCGCTCCCACATGCCGGGCAGGGTTGCCACCGGCACATGCTCGAGCCCGTCGAAGACGATGTGCTCGTAGACCTCGTCGGTGACCACCCACGCGTCGTGCTCGCGCGCCAACGCGCAGATCAGCTCCAACTCGGCGCGGGTGAAGACCTTGCCGGTGGGGTTGTGCGGACTGTTGAGCAGCACGAGCCGCGTGCGGGCCGAGAAGGCCGCTCGCAGTGAGGCCTCGTCGACGGCGAAGTCGGGGAAACGCAGCACCGACGTGCGCCGCGTTGCCCCGGCGAGGGCGATGGTCGCGGCATACGAGTCGTAATAGGGCTCGAAGGTGACGACCTCGTCGCCGGGCTGGCACATCCCGAGGATGACGGCGGCGATGGCCTCGGTGGCGCCGGCGGTGACGAGGATCTGCGTCTCCGGGTCGACGTGCAGGCCGTAGAAGCGCTGCTGGTGAGCGGCGATCGCGGCGAGCAGTTCCGGCACGCCCGGTCCTGGCGGGTATTGGTTGCGGCCTGCGCGGATCGCGGCCACGGCGGCGTCCGCGACCTCGATAGGCCCGTCGACGTCGGGGAAACCTTGACCGAGGTTGATCGCTGCGTGGGCGACGGCGAGCGCCGACATCTCCGCGAAGATCGTCGTCCCGAAGGGGGCGAGCGCCGGGTTGCCCGGGGGTCGACTCATAGGCCCACCGTATGCCGGGCACGGGCTCGCGCGCGACGGCCCCCGTCGCCCCCGTGCAGGGGCAGAGCCCACTAGCGTGAGCGCCATGACTTCGGACGTCGTGCAGGACTACTACCCCGACGATGTGGCGGTCTGTTACGGCTGCGGCCGGCTCAACGCCGACGGGCTGCACATCCAGACCCATTGGGACGGGCACGAGGGCACGGCGACCTTCCAGCCGCAGCCGCACCACCTCGCCGTGGCGGGGGTTGTCTATGGCGGCCTGCTCGCCTCGCTCGTCGACTGCCATGCCGTCGGCACTGCCGCGGCCGCGCGCTATGCCGCCGACGGGCGAGCGATGGGCAGCGACCCGGTGCTGCGCTATGTCACGGGTCTGCTCCAGGTGAGCTTCCAGGCCCCGACGCCGATGGGCCCACCGCTGCACCTGCGTGCCTGGCCGGTCGAGGTTCACGAGCGCAAGGTCGTCGTCGACGCCGAAGTGACCTGCGAGGGCCGGGTCACCGTCACCGGGCACGTCATCGCCGTGCAGTTGCGCCACCCGGTGTCGGCACTCGAGTGAGCGGCTTGCCCGCCAACGCCGACACCGGCACGCCGGCCGGCCCCATTCCCGGGCCTGTGCCCACGGCGGTGGAGACCGCCGCCGCGGTCCGCCAGGCGCGGCATACGGCGCGGTATGCCGTCGAGGCATCCCTCGCGCGCATCGCCGTCGTCGAGCCCCGGGTGCGAGCGTGCACCGTCGTCCGGGCTGAGGCGGCCCGCGCGGAGGCCGACGCCCTCGACGCCAGTGGGCCGGACCTGCCCGGGCATCGGGGAGCGTTGGCCGGCGTGCCGATCGCCGTCAAGGAGGAATACGACGTCACCGGAGACGTCACGACGCTCGGCGGCCACGGCAATTCAACTCCGGCGCAGGCAGATTCGGAGGTCGTTCGGCGCTTGCGAGCAGCAGGAGCGGTCATCGTCGCGCGGACAGCGATGCCGGAGTTTGGGCAGTTCCCCTTTACCGAGAGCGTGCGCTACGGCCGCACCCACAATCCCTGGGACCTCACCCGCTCGCCCGGTGGCTCCTCCGGGGGGTCCGCCGCTGCGGTGGCATCGGGCATGGTGCCCATCGCCATGGGCGCCGACGGCGGGGGATCGATCCGCATCCCGGCAGCCTGCTGCGGGCTCATCGGGCTCAAGCCGACCCGCGGTCTGGTCAGCCTCGCGCCCTTGGCGCAGCATTGGTTCGGGCTTGTCGCGCTCGGCGCCCTGACTCGCACCGTGGCCGACACGGCGCTCGTCCTCGATGCCATCGCCGGCTCCACGGCCGGCGACCGTTGGCGGGCGCCGGTGCCACCCACTCCCTTCTCCACCCAGATCGCCGACGACCCCGCGCCGCGCACCATCGGCTGGACGTTCAAGCCCATCGTGCCGGGCACGTCCGTCGACCCGCAGATCGTCGCTGCCGTCGCTGCGCTCGCCGGCCGACTGGCGGACCTGGGGCACCGGGTCGAGCGGACCGAGCCGCGGTGGCCGCTGCCGACCTCGGCTTTCCTCCCGCAGTTCTATGCCGGCATGCGGGTCGAGGCCGGGCAGGTCGAGCACCCGGATCGGCTCGAGCCGCGCACCCGCGCGACGGTGCGGCTCTCGCGCTGGGCGACCCCGCGGGTCGTCGAGCGTGCGCTGCGCTCGGGGGAGCGGGTGGCCGCGTCCGTGGACCGGCTGCTGGATCGACACGACGTGCTCGTCCTGCCGACGATGCCCGTCCTGCCGCCGCCGCTGGGCTCGCTCGACGGCATGGGGACGATGCGGGCCCAGCTCGCCTCGACGACGGTCGTCGGTTTCACGGCGCTGACGAACGTCACCGGCCACCCTGCCCTGTCGATCCCCGCCGGGCTCTCGCGCGAGGGCTGGCCCATCGGCGCCCAGCTCATCGCCAGACATGGTCAGGACGGCCTGCTGCTCGCCCTGGCCGCCCAGCTCGAGCGCGCCCTGCCCTGGCCGACCCCGCCGGACCTCGGCGCACCGTCCTCAGGCTGACCCCGCTGCGTGATCTGAGTCCCGGTCCGGCCATGATGTGCCCCGTGCCTGTGCGCCTGTTCCCCGGCTCAGCCTCGTCCGACCCCACGTCCGACCCGTATGCCGGTGTCGACCCGGCCGCCGTCGCCGCGTCGCTCGCCGATGCCGTCCCGCTGGTCTACTGGACCGATCGACCCGATCGCCCCCAGCCGCGTCCGGTCCTGCCTGGCGGCCCCGGCGCCGCTGCAGCGGCCACCTCCAGCGCCGACCTCGTCGTCGTCGGGGGAGGATTCACCGGGCTCTGGGCGGCGCTGCAGGCCCTCGAGGACGACCCGGGTGCACGCGTCGTCGTCCTGGAGGCCGGCCGGATCGGCACCGGCGCGTCGGGCCGCAACGGGGGCTTTGTGTCCTCCTCCCTCACCCACGGGCTGGCCCAAGGAGTCGCCCAGTGGCCAGGTGAGCTCGCGACGCTGCTGCGCCTCGGCGACGCCAATCTCGCTGCGCTGCAGGCGAGTCTGACGGCATACGACATCGACGCCGACTGGCACCGGCCCGGAGAGTTGACCTTCGCGCTGACGGAGCACCAGGACGAGGCGGTGCGCGCGGCATACGAGCTGCGTCGCGAGCACGGCCTGCCCGCGGAGTTGCTCGACGCCGATGCAGCAAGGGCGCGGGTCGGCTCGCCCCTCTATCGCGGAGCGGTCTTCGACCCGACCGTCGCTCTGGTCGACCCCGCGCGGCTGGCCTGGGGACTCGCCGCCGCGGTCGAGAGGCTCGGCGGCACGATCCACGAGAGCAGCCCGGTGCTCGGGATGAGCCGCGAAGGCGCTGGGGTCCGGGTGCGCACGAGCACCGGGGGCCTGCTGGCCAAGGGGGTCGTCGTCGGCACCAACGCCTACCCCGGAGTGCTGCGACGGCTCCGGGCCTTCATCCTGCCGGTCTACGACCACGTGCTGATGACCGAGCCGCTGAGTGCCACGCAACTCGCCGCGGTCGGGTGGCAGGGGCGTGAGGGGCTCGCCGACGCGGGCAACCAATTCCATTACTACCGGCGCACGCTCGACGATCGGGTGCTCTTCGGGGGCTTCGACGCCAACTATCACTTCGGCGGGCGGATCGATCCGGCGCTCGAGCAGAGCGCCTCGCACGAGCTGCTCGCGCGGCATTTCCTCGCGATCTTCCCGCAGCTGGAGGGCGTGCGCTTCACGCACCGTTGGGCGGGGGTCATCGACACGACCTCCCGCTTCACGCCGTTCTTCGGACGTGCGCTCGGCGGCCGAGTCGCCTATGCCGTGGGCTACACCGGGCTCGGCGTCGGGTCGTCGCGCTTCGGTGCGCGGGTGGCGCTGGACCTGCTCGCCGGGCGCCCTTCCGAGCTCACCGAGCTGGCGATGGTGCGCCGCAAGCCGATCCCCTTCCCGCCCGAGCCGCTGCGGTATGCCGCGGTCCGCGCCACCCGCGCGGCGCTGGCTGCCGACGACCGCACGGGGGAGCGCGGGCGCTGGCTGGGGTTGCTCGACCGCTTCGGGGTGGGGTTCGACAGCTAGGGGCTTGAGGTCAGACCAGAGGCACGTGAGCTCAGCACCCGACGTGGTCGCGCTCAACTCCCGAGTCGGTTGGGGTGAGCACTGCCCACTGAGTTTGACTGCAGTGGCGGCCGAACTTCAGTGTCGGCGGGCAGGGTGGTCCGGCTGGGCGCTTGGGCTGGAGAACTTGGCGCTTGGGCTGTAGAAAGCGTCGCCGGTGACCGAATCTGCAGCCCAGACCGCCAGTTCAGCCGCCCCGACAGCGGATGGCGGCTCGCGGGATGGCGTGCGCCCCTCCGACGCCGCTGTCGACGACAGTGGATGAACGCCAGGGGCGAGCCAGCCCGGTGGACGCCGTTCAGCTCCCGCCGCCATCGACCCACCCAGCCCCGTGGCGGCGGACACTGAGGGGCGACCCAAGGGCTCTGGCGTTCTGGTAGCCGAGGTGAGGGTCACGGCATACTCGACTCCCGTGACGCAGGGGACGAGCCTGGCTGGGATGCTCCGTGACACGCCGGTGACCCTCAAGCGCTGGCGGCGGTTCACGATCGGCCGGCGGGTGGCGGAGTTGTTCTTCGTGAGCCTGAGCGCGGCGCTGGTGCAAGCCTTCCCCGCCCTGGCGATCAGGGCCATGGGCGGTCTGGCGGGGCTCGAGTGGGACAACGTGGCGCTGGGCGTCGTGGCCGATCTCGTCGGCATGGCCACGGGGATCGTCGTCGTCCACCGCTGGTTGGGGCTGCCGTGGCGTCCATTGCTCGTCTTCCTCGTCCCGACCGGGATCATCAGCGTCATCGCCCGGCCGCTCTATGGCAGCGGCAATCCGCCCGTGCTGCCAGGCGTGATCATGGTCGTCGTCTTCCTGGGTGCCCTCGGTCTCGCGGCCCTGCTCGAGCCACGATCGGCGCAGCCGACCACCGATTCGCCCGAGCCTGCCTCCACGTCGTAAGATGACCGATGGCCTTCGGGCCATCAGCACCACATTTCGCGCGCCCTTCACCGCCACCTCCGGGCAGCGGGGCCCGCCACGGCAGTCCGGTCAGCCATTGTGCAGACCGGCGGGGTGGGTCAGGTCGCCAGGCAGGTATGCCGCACGGCATACCGACGTAACTGACAACCACACATGTAGGAGGACACGGCATGGCCGTCGTCACCATGCGCCAGCTCCTGGAGAGCGGCGTCCACTTCGGGCACCAGACCCGTCGCTGGAACCCCAAGATGAAGCGCTTCATCATGACCGAGCGCAATGGCATCTACATCATCGACCTGCAGCAGTCGCTGACCCACATCAACGACGCCTACGACTTCGTCAAGGAGACCGTGGCGCACGGTGGGACGATCCTGTTCGTCGGCACCAAGAAGCAGGCGCAGGAGCCCGTCGCCGACCAGGCGACCCGCGTCGGGATGCCCTATGTCAACCACCGCTGGCTCGGTGGCATGCTCACCAACTTCTCCACCATCGCCAAGCGGCTCTCGCGCCTCAAGGAGCTCGAGGAGATCAACTTCGACGACGTGGCCGGCTCCGGTCACACGAAGAAGGAGTTGCTCATCCTCAAGCGCGAGAAGGACAAGCTCGAGAAGACCCTAGGCGGCATCCGCTCGATGACCCGCGTGCCCTCGGCCGTCTGGGTCGTCGACACCAAGAAGGAGCACCTGGCCGTCGACGAGGCCCGCAAGCTGGGGCTGCCGGTCATCGCCATCCTCGACACCAACTGCGACCCCGACGAGGTCGACTACAAGATCCCGGGCAATGACGACGCGATCCGCTCGGTCACCCTGCTGACCCGGGTCATCGCCGACGCCGTCGCCGACGGTCTGGTCGCCCGCTCGCAGGTCCGCTCGGGCGAGGCCGGCGACGCCGCCATCGCCGCCGACGAGCCGCTGGCCGAGTGGGAGCGCGAGCTCTACGCCGAGGCCGCCGCCGCCGAGCCGGCTGCCGCCGCTCCGGCTGCCGAGG
>CAZLGB010000040.1:0-21929 GCA_964558825.1 uncultured Intrasporangiaceae bacterium | reverse complement strand
GACTGGGGGTGGGGACAGCGGCTGCGCCCCATGTTCGCCGTCCCGGATGCCCCAGCCCCGGGCGGGCTCGTCGACTCCGTGGCCAAGGTCCTCGCCGGGTGGGGGTGGGAGCAGCGTCCGGTCGCGGTCGTCGCCATGCCGGCCCGCCGACGCCCGCAGCTGGTCGGCTCGCTCGCCGCGGAGCTGGCCCGGCTCGGGCGGCTGCCGTTGCTCGGTGCACTCCAGCTGCGTGGCCCCGGGCCGACGGGCGACCCGGGCGGCAACAGCGCCTTCCGGCTGGCCGGAGTGTGGGGACGGCTGGGTGTGGTAGCCGACCTGGCGAGCCGGCTGCACGGCATACCCGGGCCGGTGTTGCTCGTCGACGATCTCGTCGACTCGCGCTGGACGCTCACCGTCGCGGCGCGCGAGCTGCGAGCCGCTGGCGCGCCGGCCGTGCTGCCGTTCGCCCTGGCCCGGGTGGGTTAGGCCGTGCGGTGACCATCCCTGCCGACCGCGACGAGCCGCAGGTCGACCCCAACCTGCAACCCTTGATCGCTGCCGCGATCGCCGATCTGGGCGCTCGCCTGGGCATCGGTCGGGAGGCGATCCGCGTGGTCAGCGCTCGCGCGCTGACCTGGCCCAACGGCGCGCTCGGCTGTCCGCAACCCGGCATGGCCTATGCCGACATGCTCGTCGAGGGCACCCAGGTCGTGCTGGACGCGCAGGGCCGGCAGTGGAGCTATCACTCGGGCGGCTCGACGCCGCCATTCCTCTGCGAGCCGACCACGAGCGCGCGGGTGGGGAAGCGGACGCCGAGACGCACCCTCGGGCTGCAGGGGTGGGAGTCGCCGGCGGACTGAGTCAGCCGGCCGACCGTGCCGCAGCGCGATGGACACCCCACGCCAGCAGGGCGAGGGCCGCGGCATAGGTCGCCATGATCGGCAGCTCCAGCGAGATGGGCAGCGGCGCCGGGGTGAAGGTCTGCAGCGCGATGAGCGAGTCGGAGACGAGGAAGAGTGCGCCGCCGGTCGCTGTCCATCGGTTGGGGCCGAGGGCGAGGGTGGCCATCGTCGCGAGCGCCGCGGCATAGCCGACGACCGGCACGGCGAGCGTCGCCGTCTGTGGCAGACACACCGCGAGCAGCACCACGGCGACGATGACGTATGCCGCCACGGCCCACCGCCGGCGGCCGGCCAGCGCCTGGCGGCGCCACGGAGCGAAGGCCGTGATCCACGCGAGTTGCGCGACGAGGAACGCCCCGACCATCGCGAGGAAGCGGACCGACCCCGGCACCACTGACGGGAGGAAATCGCCGAGGAAGCACCACGCGAGGGCCACGAGCGCCCAGCGGAGCATCCGCGGCCGCGGCCGGGGGTGGGCGAGCGCCAGCCCCACGGCCAGCGTGGGCGCCAGCAGCCACTGGGTCACCGTGGTGACCGCCGGGAGACGCTCGTCGGTCGTCGGGAGACGGGTGAGGAGCATGATCGCGGCGAGGGCGGCATACCCGACGGCGGTCGTGCGAGCCGCGCGCGGCTCGGTGGTGCCAATTCGCCTGTCGGGCGCGGCGATCGGGCTCACGGGCTCAGCGGGCGCGGTGGGCGCGGTAATAGCGCACGAGCGCCTGGGTGGACGGGTCCTGGGTGTCGAGGGCGGCGGTGTCACCGGCGACCGCCGGCTCGAGGGCCTTGGCCAGCTGCTTGCCGAGCTCCACGCCCCACTGGTCGAAGGAGTCGATGCCCCAGACGATGCCCTGAGTGAAGGTGATGTGCTCGTAGAGCGCGACGAGCTGACCGACGACCGACGGGGTGAGGGCCGGAGCCATGATCGAGGTCGTCGGGCGGTTGCCCGCGAAGACCCGCGCCGGGACGATCGCCTCGGGAGTGCCCTCGGCGCGCACCTCGTCGGCGGTCTTGCCGAAGGCCAGCGCCGCCGTCTGGGCGAAGAAGTTGGCGAGGAAGAGCTCGTGCACGTCGGTGCCGCCATCGGTGAGCGGATAAGCCGGGGTCGCCACGGCGATGAAGTCGGCCGGGATGAGCTGGGTGCCCTGGTGGATGAGCTGATAGAAGGCGTGCTGGCCGTTGGTGCCCGGCTCGCCCCAGAAGACCTCGCCGGTCGCCGTCGTCACCGCCGTGCCGTCCCAGCGCACCGACTTGCCGTTGGACTCCATCGTCAGCTGCTGGAGGTATGCCGCGAAGCGGCTGAGCTGCTGGGCATAGGGGAGCACCGCGTGGGTGCGGGCGCCGAGGTGGTTGACGTAGAAGCAGTTGAGCAGGCCCATGAGGGCGGGGACGTTGTGCTCCAGGGCAGTGGTGCGGAAGTGCTCGTCGACGGCGTGGAAACCGGCGAGCAGCTCGGCGAAGCGATCCGGCCCGAGGGCGATCGCCAGGGCCGTGCCGATGGCCGAGTCGACCGAGTAGCGCCCGCCGACCCAGTCCCAGAAGCCGAAGGCGTTGGCCGGGTCGATGCCGAAGGCCGCGACCTTGTCGAGCGCGGTCGACACGGCGACGAAGTGCTTGGCGACCGCGTCGGCGCGCGAGGCGTCCGAGCCGTCGATGGCGCCCTGGGCGACGAGTGTGTCGAGCAGCCAGGTGCGGACCAGACGGGCGTTGGTCAGCGTCTCAAGCGTCGTGAAGGTCTTGCTTGCGACGATGACGAGGGTGGTCTCCGGGTCGAGGCCGGCGGTCTTCTGCGCGGCATCGGTCGGGTCGATGTTGGAGATGAAGCGGCACGAAAGACCCTGCTGCACATAGGGTTTGAGCGCCTCGTAGACCATCACCGGGCCGAGGTCGGACCCGCCGATGCCGATATTGACGACCGTCTCGATGCGCTTGCCGGTCACACCGGTCCACTCGCCCGAGCGCACCCGGTCGGCGAAGGCATAAACCTTGGCGAGGACCTCGTGCACGTCATGGTCGACGTCCTGCCCGTCGACGACCAACCCCGGGTGTATGCCGGCCGGTCGCCGCAGCGCCGTGTGCAGGACCGAGCGATTTTCGGTGACGTTGATCCGCTCGCCGGCGAACATCCGCTCGCGGTGCGCCTCCAGCCCGACCTCGCGCCCGAGCTCGACGAGGGCGGCGAGGATGTCGTCGGTGAGCAGGTTCTTGGAGAGGTCGACGTGCAGCTCGGCGCACTCGAAGGAAAAGCGTTGCGCCCGTGCGGGATCGGCCGCGAACCAGCCGCGGAGGTCGGGTCGCAGGTCGGCGGCGAGGCGCGCGAGGGTGGCCCAGGCCGGGGTGCTCGTGGGGTCGACGGGAGCGGGCGCAGTCATCTCGATCACCTTCCGGGCGCGCATGCGGTCACCGTCAACCCTAGTGCGCGACTGGGGCCGAGGGGGTGGCATGAGAGTCCTGCGAGCGGTCAATGGCGTGGTGATGTTCACGCTCGAGCTGGCGGCATACCTTGCCGTCGGAGCCGCCGGGTGGCACTTCGGCGACGGTGGCCTGCGCGGGGCGGCGTATGCCGTGCTCGGAGTGGTCGTGATGGCCGCCATCTGGGGCATCTGGGCAGCGCCCAAGGCGGCGCGACCCCTGGGCGGCTGGGGGCGGATCCTCTTCGAGGCCCTGTGGTTCGGCGTGGCGGCCGGGGGAGTCCTCTGGCTCGGGTGGCCTCAGCGGGCCGGGCTGCTCGTCGGCGTCTGGCTGGTCAACCTCGCACTGCGGCGCGCCGCCGGCCAACTGCCCCCAGGGGCGTCGTCGTCCGGCTGACAACCCCCGGTCCCGACCACGCCGGCGCTAGCGTGGGCCCCGTGCGCATCACTCATCTCGGACACTCGTGCCTGTTCGTCGAGCTCGCCGACCGGCGGATCCTCATCGACCCGGGAGCCTTCTCGGCCGGCTTCGAGGGCCTGACCGACCTCGACGCGATCCTCGTGACCCACCAGCACGCCGACCACCTCGACCGCGGGCGATTGCCCGCTCTCGTGGCTGCCAATCCCGCCGCGCAGCTGCACACCGACCCGCAGACGGCGGCGCTGCTCGCCGCCGACGGGCTCCGCGCCGACGTGCTCGCGGCGGGCGACGACTTCGCCGTCGGCGAGGTGACGGTGTCACCCCGCGGCGAGCTGCATGCCTTCAACCACCAGTGGATGCCGACGGTGACCAACGTCGGGGTGCTGTTGCGCGCCGACGGCGAGCCGACCCTCTTTCACCCGGGCGATGCCTATGACGTCGAGCCTGAGGACCTGGACGTGCTGGCGGTCCCCGTCAACGCCCCATGGTGCGCGGTGCGCGACACCATCGACTTCGTCCGGCGCGTCGCCCCGCGGGCGATCGTGCCGATCCACGACGGGCTCGTCAGCCCGGCCGGGCGTGGGCTCTATCTCACCCACGTGGTCACCAACGGCAGCCCCGACGGGGCGCTGACCCTGCACGACCTCGCCGGAGCGGGCGCGGTCACCATCGGCTGACCGCCGAGCGGGGTCGCCGGATCGGCAACTGTCAGAGGCTGATTCGCCGCTGGATCAGTCGGCGGCGAGGGCGGCTGCGCCGATGATGCCGGCGGCGTTCTGCAGGGCGGCCGGGATGATCGGCGTGCGCAGCGACAACAGCGGCAGGAACTTGTCCGCCTTGCGCGACACTCCGCCGCCGACGACGAACAGGTCCGGCCAGAGCAGGTTTTCCATGTGGGAGTAGTAGCGCTGCAGTCGCTTGGCCCACTTATCCCAGGAGAGCCCCTCGCGCTCGCGGACGCTGGCTGCGGCGCGGGTCTCGGCGTCGTGCCCGTCGATCTCCAGGTGGCCGAGCTCGGCGTTGGGGATGAGCACCCCGTTGTGGATGAGGGCGATGCCGATGCCGGTGCCCAGGGTCGTGAGGATGACCAGCCCCTGACGCCCCTTGGCCGCACCGAAACGCACCTCGGCCACGCCAGCGGCGTCGGCGTCGTTGACGAGCAGGCAGCGGCGGCCGAGCGCCTGGCTGAAGATGTCCTCGCCCGGAGCGTCGATCCACGACTTGTCGATATTGGCGGCCGTGCGCACGACCCCGTGTTGGACGACACCAGGGATGGTCACGCCGATCGGCGCGTCCTTGGGCAGCCGATCGGCGAGTTGGTCGGCGATCTGGTCGACGACGGCAGCCACCGCGGTGGGTGTGGACTCGGCCGGAGTGAGGATCTTGACCCGCTCGCCGATCTGGGTGCCGGTGTCGAGATCGACCGGCGCCCCCTTGATGCCTGACCCGCCGATGTCGATGCCCAAGGCGACTCGCGTGCTCATGCGCACATCCTGCCGCATCGCCCCGCTTCGTGCGTGGGCGCCGCACGCCGCGTCCTCAGGGGAGGGTGAGGATCTCGCTGCCGGTTTCGGTGACGAGGATCGTGTGCTCGAACTGCGCCGAGCGACGGCGATCGCGCGTGACGACCGTCCATCCGTCGTCCCACATCTCCCACTCGTGGGTGCCGAGGTTGAGCATCGGCTCGATGGTGAAGGTCATGCCCGGCTCCATCACCGTGTTGTATGCCGGTGCCGCGTCGTAGTGGGGGATGATCAGCCCGCTGTGGAAGGCGGTGCCGATGCCGTGGCCGGTGAAGTCACGCACGACGCCATAGCCGAATCGCCTTGCGTAAGAGGAGATCACCCGACCGATGACGTTGATCTCCCGGCCCGGGGCGACGGCGTTGATGCCCCGCTGCATGGCCTCGCGGGTGCGCTCGACGAGCAGGCGTGATTCCTCGTCGACCTCGCCGACGAAGTAGGTCGCGTCGGTGTCGCCGTGCACTCCGTGCAGGTATGCCGTGATGTCGATGTTGACGATGTCGCCGTCCTGCAGCGGTCGCGAGTCGGGGATGCCGTGGCAGACGACCTCGTTGACCGAGGTGCAGATCGACTTGGGGAAGCCGCGATAGCCCAAGGTCGAGGGATAGGCCCCGTGAGCGACGAGGAAGTCGTGGGCCACGACGTCGAGCTCGTCGGTGGTGACGCCCGGTGCGATGAGGGCCGCCGCGGCGGCCATGGCCTGGGCCGCCACGCGGCCGGCCTCGCGGATCCGTTCGATCGTCGCCGCGTCCTTGACCTCGCTGCCGTGATAGCGCTCCGGCGCCGGCCGGTCGACATATTCGGGTCGCGGGATCGACGCCGGGACCGCGCGACGGGGGCTCACGGCATACGGCACGACGGCGGAGGGGAGAACCGGCATGGTCCGGAGTCTATGCGGGTGGCCCGACGGCATACGGTGGGAGCTGACAGCCCTCGCCGAGCCCAAGGAGTATGCCGTGCAGTACTGGTACAACGTCACGACCGGCAAGGTCGAGACCGACGAGGACCGCGGGCAGGACACCGACGTGCTGGGCCCTTATGACTCCGCTGCCGAGGCGGCCCGGGCGTTGGAGATCGCTCGAGCCAAGACCGAGGCCTGGGACGAGCAGGATCGCGATTGGGATCAGCGCGGCGCCTCTGCCGACTGGAGCGACGAGGACCTCGAGGACTGACCCGCACTCTGGCGGTCCGCAGAGCGGGCGGCTCAGCCGCCCGTCCGCTTGGCGAGCGAGCGGCCCGCGACGCGCAGTGCTGACGTGGCGACCGGGCCGAGGTCGTTGACCGCGGTGATGAGCGCGTCGAGGCGCGCCAGGGTCGCGAAGGCGCGCTCGCCTGCCTCGGGATCCACTCCATGGAAGAGCTCGATCCCGATGAAGGCGGCGCTGACCGCCGGAGCCAGATCGGTCGCGTCGAGCAGCGCGGCCGCGGGCGTCGCAGCCAACACGCGATCGAGGACGACGCGCACCTGCTCGGTCCACGCGCCGATGGCATGGCGGCTCGCCCGCGCGAGGACGGGGTCGTGCTGGGCGCCGGCGAGCAGCTGCGCCATGACGGCGACATTGCCGGACTCCCGCTCCTGCTCGTGCACGAGGCGGGCGACCTCGATGAGCTGGGGGAGTGACTCGACCTCGGCGAAGCGCTCGGTGTAAGCGGCCACCGCGCGGGTGACCGCCTCGTCGGAGGCCGCCTCGATGAGCTCGGCGACCGTCCCGAAGTGATAGAAGATCAGCGCCTGGTTGACCCCCGCGGCCGCGCCGATGGACCGGGCCGAGGCACCGGCCAGCCCCTGCGAGCGGATCACCTGCAGGGTCGCCTCCATCAACCGCGACTTGGTGTGATCCGACGACGAGGTCATGGGACGCATCCTGCCCAATACCGCCCTCCGTGTCGTGCCATGGCGCTCCGGCTCGGCAGATGTTGAGCATATGCTCAAACACGCCTATGCTCGTGATTGAGCGAGCGCTCAAATCGAACTCCGCCGCGACGAGGGAGGCCGTCATGGACGCGGTCACAGGGGCATTCAGTTACTCCGGAGCGGCGATTGCCGCCGAGCTGCTGCGCCGAGGGCGCTCGGTGCGCACGCTGACGGGCCATCCGCCGGCCACCCGCGAGGCGCTCCCCGAGGGTCTGGCGAGCATCGACGTGCGACCGCTCGCCCTGTCCGATCCCGCCGAGTTGCGCGGCGCCCTGCAGGGCGTCGACACGCTCTACAACACCTACTGGGTGCGCTTCCCCCATGGCGCCGTGACCTTCGACGACGCGGTCGCGGCGAGCGCGAGGCTCTTCGCCGCCGCCGCGGCCGCCGGGGTGCGCCGGGTCGTCCACGTGTCGATCACCCACGCCGACGTCACCTCGCCCTACGGCTATTTCCGCGGCAAGGGCCAGGTCGAGCAACACCTGCGCGCCAGCGGTCTGTCGTATGCCGTCGTGCGCCCGGCGATCCTCTTCGGTGGCCAGGGCGTGCTCATCAACAACATGGCCTGGCTGCTGCGCCGCAGCCCCCTCGTGCTGCACGGAGGCTCCGGCGACTATCGGGTGCGCGGCATCCACGTCGAGGACCTCGCCCGGCTGATGGTCGACCTCGGCGCAGAGCACAGCGATCGGATCGTCGACGCGGTCGGACCGGAGTCGCTGACCTTCCGCGAGTTGCTCGAGCACCTGCGCGCCGCCGTCGGCTCACGCGCGCTGCTCGCACCGGTGCCGGGAGCGGCCTTCCCCGCGATCACGTGGGCGCTGGGCAAGGCACTCGGCGACACCTTGCTGACCCGCGATGAATACCTGGCGCTGGCAGGCGGATTGGCCGATTCCGACGCTCCGGCGACCGGCCGCATCCGGCTCACCGAGTGGATCGAGCGCCATGCCGACACCCTGGGTCGGCACTATGCGCACGAGCTGCAGCGCCACTACCGGCCCGGTCTCTCGCTGCACGATCTCGGGCTCGCGGGCGGCTGACCTCAGCAGCGAGATCGCGGGGTGTAACGCACCCGAAACACCGGTGCGGCAGGATCGACACATGGATCGTCAGCAAGAGTTCGTCCTGCGCACCATCGAGGAGCGCGACATCCGCTTCGTGCGGTTGTGGTTCACCGACGTCGTCGGGACGCTCAAGTCGGTCGCCGTGGCTCCCGCCGAGCTCGAGGGGGCCTTCGCGGAGGGCATCGGTTTCGACGGCTCGGCCATCGAGGGCTTCGCCCGCATCTTCGAGGCCGACATGCTGGCCAAACCCGACCCGGCGACCTTCCAGGTGCTGCCCTGGCGCGGCGAGAACCCCGGCACCGCGCGGATGTTCTGCGACCTGCTCACCCCCGACGGGCAGCCGAGCTTTGCCGACCCGCGGCACGTGCTGCGCCGGTCGCTGGCCAAGGCCGCCGACCTCGGGTTCACCTTCTACACGCACCCGGAGATCGAGTTCTTCCTGCTCGACAAGCCCTCGGGCAAGCGGATCAAGCCCAAGGCCGTCGACGACGGCGGCTACTTCGACCACGTCCCGCACGGCACCGCTCACGACTTCCGCCGGGCGGCGATCACCCTGCTCGAGAGCATGGGCATCTCGGTCGAGTTCAGCCACCACGAGGGCGCACCGGGCCAGAACGAGATCGACCTGCGCTATGCCGATGCCCTCTCGACCGCCGACAACATCATGACCTTCCGCACCGTCGTCAAGGAGGTCGCCCTCACCCAGGGGATCATCGCCTCCTTCATGCCCAAGCCCTTCCGCGAGCACGCCGGGTCGGGCATGCACACCCACCTGAGCCTCTTCGAGGGCGACACCAACGCCTTCCACGAGGCCGGGGCCCCCTACCAGCTGTCCAAGACCGGGCGGCAGTTCATCGCCGGGCTGCTGCGCCACGGCGCCGAGATCACCGCGGTCACCAACCAGTGGGTCAACAGCTACAAGCGGCTCTGGGGCGGGGGCGAGGCACCGGCATACCTCACCTGGGGGCACAACAACCGCTCGGCCCTCGTCCGGGTGCCGATGTACAAGCCCGACAAGGGCAACTCGACCCGGGTCGAGGTGCGCTCGATCGACTCGGCCTGCAACCCCTATCTCGCCTTCGCGGTCCTGCTCGCCGCCGGGCTCAAGGGGATCGAGGAGGGCTATGAGTTGCCGCCCGAGGCCGAGGACGACGTCTGGCAGCTCACCGACGCCGAGCGGCGGGCCATGGGCATCGAGCCGCTGCCGTCCTCGCTCGGTCGCGCCCTCGAGCTCATGGAGCGCAGCGAGCTCGTCGCCGACACCCTCGGCGAGCACGTCTTCGACTTCTTCCTGCGCAACAAGCGCGCCGAGTGGCGCGAATACCGCCAGCAGATCACCCAATTCGAGCTCGACCGCTATCTCACTCGGCTCTGACCGATCGGGAGTCTGCGGTGGTTGACAGGTCGCCCAGCGTGGTCGCCATGCTCGCCCGGCTGGGTTTCGCCGAGCCGGACCGGGCGGCGGGGCTGCTGCGTGAGCCGGTCGTCGTGCGCCTCTTCGCCGACGACCCGGACGCGGTCCCGTCGAGCAGTGCCCTGCTCGACGAGTCGCTGCTCAGCGCCACGCGCGACTCGCGCACGTCCCTCGCCGAGGGGCTCGCGGCCGCCGCGGACCCCGATCTCGGCGCGCTCGGGCTCGTGCGGCTCGTCGAGGCGGTCAGGGGCCTCGGTATGCCGGTCGCCTCCACCTCCGCGCGCGGCCCGGCCTGGGACGAGCCCGCCCTTGCGCAGCTGCTGGCCACCGATTCGCCCCGACGGCACCGGTTGCTCGTCACCCTCGGCGGCTCGCGCGCCCTCGTCGACCATCTCGTCGCCCACCCCGAGCACTGGCCGGTCGCGGCCGACGCCGACCTCGAGCCGGTCACCGGTCCGGCTCTGCGTCAGGCGCTGAGCAGCGCCGTCCACCCGAGCGCCCGAGCCGGGCAGACGGCATACGACGCGCTGCGGGTGGCCTATCGGCGTGAGCTCGTGCGGATCGCCGCGCTCGACCTCTCCGCGCCCGACCCGGTCGCCCACCTGCCCCGCGCGGCCGAGGCGCTCGCCCAGCTCGCCGAGGCGGCCCTGGAGGCCGCCTTGCTCATCGCCCGCGAGGAATACGGGCCGGGCCACGAGATCTGCCGGCTGGCGATCATCGGCATGGGCAAAACCGGTGGGGGAGAGCTCAACTACGTCTCCGATGTCGACGTCATCTTCGTCGCCGAGCCGGTGGCGGGCGCCGACGAGGCCGAGGCGCTCAAGGTCGGCGCGGCCCTGGCGACCGCGACGATGAAGGCCTGCTCGGCGTCCTCCGCCGAGGGCACCCTCTGGCCGGTCGACGCAGCCCTGCGTCCCGAGGGCAAGGCGGGGCCGCTCGTGCGCACCGTCGCCAGCCATCGCGCCTATTACGAGCGGTGGGCCAAGACCTGGGAGTTCCAGGCGCTGCTCAAGGCCTGGGTGTCGGCCGGGGACCGCGAGCTCGGCCTGGCCTACAAGGAGGCGCTGCGGCCCTTCATCTGGGGGGCCGCCGGCCGCGACAACTTCGTCGAGGACGTCCAGGCGATGCGCCGGCGGGTCGAGGCGCACGTGCCCAAGGCCGAGGCCGCTCGCCAGCTCAAGCTCGGCCCGGGTGGCCTGCGTGACGTGGAGTTCTCCGTCCAGCTGCTGCAGCTCGTCCACGGGCGCACCGACGAGACGCTGCGTTCGGCGACGACCCTCGAGGCGCTGCATGCCCTCGCGCGTGGAGGCTATGTCGGGCGCGACGACGCGGCCACCCTCGACGCGGCATACCGCCTGCTGCGCACCCTCGAGCACCGCATCCAGCTCTACCGGCTGCGCCGGACCCATCTCATGCCGACCTCGACGGAGGAGCTGCGAGTGCTCGGCCGGGCGCTCGGGCTGACCAAGGACCCGGCCGGGGCGGTCGTGGACCTCTGGCAGAGCCACGCCCGTGAGGTGCGGCGCATCCACGAGCGGCTCTTCTACCGGCCGCTGCTCGCCGCCGCCGCACGGCTGTCGAGCGATGACACCAACCTCTCGGCCGAGCAGGCGCGCGAGCGGCTGGCTGCGCTCGGCTTCCGCGACCCCGCCGGTGCCATGCGTCACCTTGCGGCGCTGACCGCTGGGGTGTCGCGGCGCGCGGCGATCCAGCGGACCCTGCTGCCGGTCATGCTCGCCTGGTTCGCCGACGAGGCCGATCCCGACGCCGGGCTGCTCGCCTTCCGCCGGGTCAGCGACGAGCTCGGCGCCATTCACTGGTATCTCAAGATGCTCCGCGACGAAGGCACGGCTGCCGAGCGGCTCGCCCACGTCCTCGGGCGCAGCAGGTATGCCGCGGATCTGCTCATCCGCTCGCCCGAGTCGGTCTCGATCCTCGGCGACCCCGACGGGCTGCGGCCCCGGGGTCAGGAGGCCCTCGCGCTGACGCTGCGCAGCGCCGCCCGGCGCAAGAGCACGCCCGAGCAGGCGATGGCGGCGGTCGGCGCGCTGCGTCGACACGAGCTGCTGCGCATCGTCCTCTCCGATCTCACCGGACAGCTCGGCGACCAGCCTGGAGGGCTTCCGGGGCCGTGCCTCGCCGATCTCGCCGGCGCGACGATCGAGGCCGCGCTCGAGGTGGCCTGCGGGATCGTCGGCGCCGCCAACGGGCCGGCCGGCCTCACCGTCGACATGCTCGTCGTCGGCATGGGCAGCCTCGGCGGGCGGGAGATGGGCTACGGCTCCGACGCCGACATCCTCGTCGTCCACCGCCCCCACGAAGGGGTCGACGAGGCCGAGGGCCAACGCCAGGGTGTTGCCGTCGTCCAGGAGCTCGTGCGCCAGCTCGCGGCCTGCGGGTCCGACGCGCTGCTCCTCGACATCGACCTGCGTCCGGAGGGCAAGAACGGTCCGCTCTCGCGCAGCCTCAGCTCGTATGCCGTCTACTACGAGCGGTGGGCACTCACCTGGGAGTTCCAGGCGCTGCTGCGGGCGCGCCCGGTTGCCGGAGATCGCACGATGTGGGCGGATTTCGCCGCGCTCATCGACCCGCTGCGCTGGCCGCAGGCCGGGCTGGAGTCGACCCGAGCCCGGGAGATCCGCACGATGAAAGCCCGCGTCGAGGCCGAGCGGTTGCCTCGTGGCGCCGACCCACGGACCCACCTCAAGCTCGGCCGCGGCGGGCTCACCGACGTCGAGTGGACGGTGCAGCTGCTCACCCTGCGCCATGCCCACGCGATGCCGACGCTGCGGGTCACCAGCACGCTCGCCGGGCTCGACGCGCTGCGGGCGACTGACCTGCTCACCCCCGATGACCACGAAACTCTGCGCACGGCATACGAATTGGCGTCGGCCTTGCGCAACGCGACGATGCTCTGGCGCGGTCGCCCGAGCGATGCAGTGCCGGCTGATGTCCGGGATGCCGACGGAGTCGGGCGGATCATCGGCCGCGAGCCGGGCACCGGAGCCGGGCTCGTCGAGGCCTATCTGCGTCAGGCTCGCCACACGCGCCAGGTCGTCGAGCGACTGCTCTACGAGGCGAGCTGAGCGCTGGCATCGACGGGTGCTGGGACGGGGTTGACCAGGGTGCCCTCACCTGTGGTTCGCTAGGCGCGTGACCGTCTCCGTCTTTCTGCTCGACGACCACGAGATCGTCCGTCGCGGCCTCCGCGAGTTGCTCGAGCTGTCCGGTGACATCCGGGTGGTCGGCGAGTCGGGCTCTGCCCAGGAGGCCGAGCGGCGCATCCCCGCCTTGCGCCCCGATGTGAGTGTGCTCGACGCCCGGCTGCCCGACGGCTCGGGCATCGATGTCTGTCGCAACATCCGGGCCGTCGACCCGACGCTGCGGGCGATCATCCTCACGTCCTACGACGACGACCAGGCGCTGCGGGCAGCCGTCCTCGCCGGCGCCTGCGGCTATGTCCTCAAGGACATTAAGGGCACCGACTTGGTCACCGCGATCCGCCGAGTTGCGGCCGGCGAGCAGCTGATGTCGGGCGAAGTCGTCGCACGGGTGCGCACGAGCCTCGGTGAGAGCTCGGTCGACCCGCGGCTGCGCTCGCTGACCCCCCAGGAGCGGCGCATCCTCGAGCACATCGCCGAGGGCATGACCAACCGCCAGATCGCCGAGGACATGTTCCTCGCCGAGAAGACGGTCAAGAACTACGTGACCTCGATCCTCGACAAGTTGGGGATGGACAGCCGCACCCAGGCCGCGGTCTATGCCGCCACCCACCCGACGCGCCAGCGCGGTGGACCCAAGCGGCCGTAGCGCTTTCGCGCATCCGCGGGGTGAATTCGCGAGGTCGTCACGGTGACCGACGTCCCAACGTCGCGTGACAAGGACCTTCGGCCCTGACGCACGCCGAGCCCCCGGACGGACGATGACGGCGTGAGCAACGAGCGGTCGACTCCGGTCGTCCCCTACGTGCCGGGGGCTTCAGGAGACGTCGTCGCTGGCCTGCTCAACGACGGTCACGCCGAGGGAGTCGCCCGCGCCGCAGTGGACGAGGCTCGCCGCCGAGGGGCTCGCCTGCGCTTCGTCCAGGTGGTCGGCGAGGGGCTCTCGGCCCAGGAGCGGGCCGACGCCGACGCGGCGACCTTCCGCGCCGCCGTGCGGGCGTTGCGGGGGTCGCGCGGCATACCGTGCCGCTTCGAGGTCGTCACCGGTGACCCGACCGACGCGCTGCTCGAGCTCACCCACACGGCCGCCGCGATCGTCCTGGGGATCGACGAGGGTGCCGAGCCGGGACTCGTCGGCGTGTGCCTCGCCCACGCCCACTGCCCGGTCGTCACCGTGCCCTTCCACGCGGCCTGATCCCGACGAACTAGCATCGGCCCCGTGCGGGTCAATGTCCCTGGTCTCCGGCTGCCGCGATCGGCCGAGGCCGCAAGCATGCTCCTCGGCGCCGTCCTCGACGTCAGCAGCGACCTGCAGCTGAGCGACGTGCTCTCGCGCATCGTCCGCAGTGCCTGCGACATGGTCGGTGCCCACTATGGCGCGCTGGGGGTGCTGCGGCCCGACCGCGAGGGGCTCATGGAGTTCGTCACGGCCGGCCTGACCCGCGAGCAGGCGGCTGCGGCCGGCCCGCCTCCGGTGGGCCTGGGCGTGCTCGGTCTGCTCATCCGCGAGCCGCGCCCCATCCGGTTGCGCCGCCTCAGCGATCACCCGCAGGCCTCGGGTATGCCGCCCGGGCACCCGCCGATGACCTCATTCCTCGGGGTGCCGATCCGCGTCCGCGGTGAGGTCTTCGGCAATCTCTACCTCACCGACAAGGTCGGGGGGTTGGACTTCAGCGAGGACGACGAGTCGCTGGTCGTCGCCCTCGCCGCCGCGGCCGGCATGGCCATCGACAACGCGTTGATGTTCGAGCGGACCCGCCACCAGCAGGAGTGGTCGGAGGCCCTCGGCGAGATGAGCCAGGCGCTGCTGTCCGGGCGCGACCGCCGCGAGGCGCTCGGCATGCTCGTCGAGCGAGCCCGCCACGCGGCCGGGGCGCAGCTGGCCGCCGTCGCCCTGCGCGGCGAGGAGGACTCGCTCGTCGTCGAGGCCGCCATCGGGCTCGACACCCACGCCGGTGCGCTCGTCGGCACACCGCTCACCGAGCCGCACTGGCTGGCCGTGCTCGAGTCCGGCGAGCCGCTGCTGCTGCTCTCCCGCGAGGGGGAGTCGGTGGCCGATGCCCCGGCTGCCGAGCTGCGCGTGGCGGGCGGGCTGCCCGAGCACGGCCAGACGGCCATCGTCCCGATGACGATCGGCGGCGGCAGCATGGGGCTGCTCGTCGTCGGCTGGGTCGACGGCTATCAGCACCCGCCGGTCGACGTGTCCGGCCCGCTCAAGACGTATGCCGACCAGGCCGCGGTCACCCTCACGGCGGCGACCGCCCAGGAGGACCGGGCGCGGATGGGTGTGCTCGAGGATCGCGAGCGGATCGCCCGGGACATGCACGACGTCGTCATCCAGCGCCTCTTCGCCACCGGCCTGGGCCTGCAGTCTGCCGCCCGGGTCGTCGACAACTCGTTCGTGCGTGGCCGGCTCGTCGAGGCGGTCGACGAGCTCGACCTGGCGATCAAGGACATCCGGCGGATGATCTTCGCCCTGCACCAGCCCGATGTCGACTCGCTCACCGAGGAGCTCACCGAGCTCGTCGAGGGCTTCGAGCGGCCGTTGGGTTTCACGCCGACGTTGACGGTGACCGGGTCACTCGACACGGTGAGCAACGAGGTCGTCCGCCTGGATCTGCTCGCGGTCGTGCGCGAGGCACTCTCCAATGTCGCCCGCCATGCCCAGGCCCAACTGGTCGACGTCGACGTCGACGTCACCGACGAGTGGGTGCAGGTGCGGGTCGAAGACGACGGCGTCGGGCTGTCCGACACCAGTCGGCGCAGCGGGCTCGCCAATCTCACCGAGCGCGCTCAGCTGCACGGCGGGACCATGGTGCTCACCTCGCCCGTCGCCGGTCTCGGCGGCACGCGGTTGTTCTGGCAGATCCCCGCCGAGCCGTGAGCGCGCCGGCTGACACCCGCCGACTGCATCTGGACGCGCGGGGCGTGGTGCTCGTCGTCACCTGCACCGTGGTGTGGGGGCTGGGTCAGGTCGCGGCCAAGGTCGCCCTCATCGAGATCCCGGCCCTCACCCAGGCGGGGCTGCGCTCGCTCGGGGCAGGCGTGCTCGTGTTGGGCTGGACCCGGCGCCACGGCATACCTCTGACCGAGCGGGACGGCACGCTGTGGCCGGGCCTGCTCGCCGGGGGCCTGTTCGCCGCCGAATTCGCCGCGGTCTTCTCTGCCTTGCGTTTCACCACCGCGGGTCGGATGACGGTCTTCCTCTATCTCGCCCCCTTCGTCGTCGCCGGGGGAATGGCCTTCATCGCCCGGGCCGAGCGGCTGCGGCCGGTCGGGATGGTGGGGCTGCTCGTGGCCTTCGTCGGTGTTGGGCTGGCCTTCGGCGACGGTTTCGGCGGTGCGACGCTCGGGCCGCAGCAATGGCTCGGCGACCTGCTGGCCATCGCGGCGGCCATCGGCTGGGGAGCAACGACCCTCGTCATCCGGGCGACCCGGCTCGGTCCGGCGCACCCGGCCAAGACCCTGCTCTACCAGCTGGGGGTGTCCGGCGTCGTCCTGCTGGCGGCGGGCTGGCTGCTCGGCGAGCGGGTCACCCTGCCGTGGCAGCCGGTCGTCGGATGGGCGCTCGCCGGCCAGATCGTCGTCGTCAGCTCGACGAGCTATCTCGTGTGGTTCTGGCTGGTGCGCACCTACTCGGCCACCCGGCTGTCGGCCTTCACGCTGCTCACCCCGGTCGTCGCGCTGGTCGCCGGAGCAATGCTGCTCCACGAGCCGCTCACCCCGCGGCTGGTGCTGGCCGTCGCCGCCCTCTTCTGCGGCCTGCTCCTCGTCAATCGGCGCTAATCACCCCACACCGGACAAAGCGGAAGGTTCGGAGGATTTGCGGGCCGACGCGAGAACGAGGATGAGAATCTCCGCTCCCACTCCCTTTTGTCCTACAGATGCTCTAGGGTCCGACGGGGAGTGTCGAAAGACGCGGCCTCGGGGGCCCGGTTTCCTCAACATCCAAACAGGAGTGTGCATGCGACGGAGTGTGATCGGGGCCCTGGGCACAGTGCCCTTGGTCTTGGCAACTGTCGGATCGGGGGTCGCCCAAGCGGCTGACACCCCGCCGACGACCTACACCGACGGCCTCTACATCGTGCAGATGGTCGACGCCCCGGTGGCCGCCTATGACGGCTCCACCCCCGGCCTGCCGGCCACCAAGCCCGACAACGGCCGCAAGATCTCCAAGAAGAGCCCGGAGGTGCGCAGCTACGTCCAGCACCTCCAGAAGAGCCACGACCAGGCCCTGGCCAAGGCCGGCGCCCAGGGCAAGCTCTACGACTACTCCTACAGCTTCAACGGGTTCGCGGCCCACCTGTCTGCGGACGAGGCTGCGGCGATGGCCAAGGCGCCCGGCGTGCTGCTGGTCTCCAAGTCACAGACCTACACGGTCGACACCTCATCCACACCCCACTTCCTCGGCCTGGACGACCCGAAGTCGGGTCTGTGGGCGCAGCTGGGCGGCGTCAAGAGCGCTGGTGAGGACATCATCATCGGCGACATCGACTCGGGCATCTGGCCCGACTCGCTGAGCTTCTCCGACAAGGCCGTCAACGGCGTCCCGACCGCTTCCGGACCCGTCGTCTTCGGCTCGGCTCCGGCCGGCTGGGCGGGTGCGTGTGACCTCGGTGAGGGCTGGACCGCCTCGACCTGCAACAACAAGCTCATCGGCGCGCGCTACTACAACGCCGGGCAGGGCGGCAACGCCGGCATCGACGCGGCGCGGCCGTGGGAATACAACTCGGCCCGTGACTACAACGGCCACGGCACCCACACCGCCAGCACCGCAGGCGGCAACTACGGCACGCCGACCACGGGTCCGGCGACCGGCCTCGGCGCGAGCATCAGCGGCATGGCGCCGCGGGCGCGGATCGCGGCATACAAGGCGCTGTGGTCGACCCAGTCGGGCGACACGGCCAGTGGCAGTGGCGTCGACCTCGTCGCCGCCATCGACGACGCCGTGGCCGACGGTGTCGACGTCATCAACTACTCGGTGAGCGGCTCGTCCACCAACTTCGCCGACCCGGTGGAGATCTCCTTCCTCTTCGCCGCGCGCGCGGGCGTCTTCGTGTCGGCCTCGGCCGGCAACAGCGGCCCGACCGCCTCGACGGTGGCGCACCCCTCGCCGTGGATCACCACGGTCGCCGCGGGCACCCACAACCGCTCCGGCTCCGGCTCGGTGACGCTCGGCAACGGAGTGACCTACACCGGCGCCTCGATCGCCTCCGCGGTCGGCCCCAAGCCGCTCATCAAGTCGACCGACGCCGGCCTGGCCGGCGCCGACGCGACCAAGGTGCGGCTGTGTTACTCGGCCGACGACAACGGTGGTGTGACGGTCCTCGACCCGGCCAAGGTCGCCGGCAAGATCGTCATCTGTGACCGGGGTGTCACCGCTCGCACCAACAAGAGCCTCGCCGTGCAGGCGGCCGGTGGCGCGGGCATGATCCTCGCCAACGTCAGCCCCAACTCGCTCAACGCCGACTTCCACTTCGTGCCGACGGTCCACGTCTCCGACACCGACGGGGCGGCGATCAAGGCGTATGCCGCGACCGCCGGGGCCACCGCCACGATCAACAAGTCGACGATCAGCTTCACCGCTCCGGCTCCCGGCATCGCGTCGTTCTCCTCGCGCGGCCCGCTGCTGGCCGGCAGTGGCGACATCCTCAAGCCCGACCTCATCGCTCCCGGGCAGGACATCCTCGCCGCCGTGTCGCCAGACACGGCCCACGGGATGGACTTCAACCTGCTGAGCGGCACGTCGATGTCGGCGCCGCACGTGACCGGCCTGGCCGCGCTGCTCAAGGCCCTGCACCCGACGTGGTCGCCCATGGCGATCAAGTCGGCGCTCATGACGACGGGCACGGATGTCATCGAGGCCGCCGACTCGCCCGGCAAGCGCACGACCGACCCGGCGATCATCTTCGCCCAGGGTGCCGGGCACGTGCAGCCCAACCTGGCTGCCAACCCCGGTCTGGTCTATGACAGCGGCTGGCGCGACTGGCTGGCCTTCCTCTGTGGCTCGTCCTCGGCGGTCGGCAGCGGCACGTGCAGCGCGCTCAAGTCCCTCGGCTACTCGACGGACCCGAGCGACATGAACACCCCGTCGATCGCCATCGGCGACCTCGCCGGGAGCCAGACGGTTACCCGCAAGGTCACCAACGTCTCGGGTCGTGCGGTGCACTACGACGTGCAGATCACCGGGCTCAAGGGTCTCAAGCTCGAGGTCACTCCCTCCAGCCTCGACCTGGCTCCGGGCGCGACCGCGGCCTTCACGGTCAAGGTCACCCGGACCACGGCGGCGCTGGACACCTACGCCGCGGGCTACCTCACCTGGCGTGGTGACAAGTCCTCGGCCGTGTCGATCCCGGTCGTCGTCAAGCCGGTGGCCCTGGCGGCTCCGGCGACGGTGACGAGCACGGGCTCGGCAGTCTCCTACCCGGTGACCTTCGGCTACTCCGGGGCCTTCACGGCGACCGGTCGCGGCCTGGTGCCGGCGACCCAGACCCCGGGCACCGTCGCCGACGACCCGACCGATAGCTTCTCGCCGACCGGCCAGGGCGTGTGGTCGAGCACCGTGGCGGTCCCGGCCGGCACGACCCTTGCGCGGTTCGCCACCTACAACGCCTACATGTCCGGCGCGAATGACGTCGATCTGTACGTCTTCAACTCGGCCGGGCAGCTCGTCGGCACGAGCGGTGGCGGCACCTCCGACGAGGTCGTGACGCTGGTTTCTCCGGCGGCGGACACCTACACGGTCTACGTCCACGGCTTCGCCGTCTCGCCCAGCCCGGCATCGTTCACGATGTTCAGCTGGCTGGTCGGCTCGACCGGGACCGGCAACATGACGGTGTCGGCGCCGACGACGGCCACGTCCGGGTCCACCGGCACGGTCTCGCTGAGCTTCACCGGCCTCGCAGCCGGCACGAAGTATCTCGGCTCGGTCGCCTACACCGGGGCGGGCTCCATGCCCGCTCCGACGGTCGTCGAGGTGACGACCCCGTAAGGTCGCAGCACAACGGAAGGGGCCCGGCATCGCCGGGCCCCTTTCGTGTTGCCAGGGTCGCTCGGCTGCGGGGCGTCGCTTGACGAGTCACGACAATGGGTCCATGGAGGGTATGCCGGTCCATCACGCGCCCGGGTGTGCGCTCGATCCGGTCCACTGGTTTCGCCATGCAGTCGCCGCAGCGGCCACCTTGGCCCTGCAGGAGGTCGACCGCACTCAGCACGACCAAGCAGCGGCGGCCGCCCTGCTCGACACCCTGGGGTTGTTGGCCGAGCTGCCGGAGTGGGGCGAGGTCACCCTGCGCGAGGTCGGCCGGACGGCGACCTTGATGAGCGACGAGATCTTCGCCGGGATGTGCACCTGCGGCGCAGCGCGCGAGGCGGGGCTCTGAGCGCTCAGATCCTGGCAGCCAGGGACGTGACGTCAGTGAGGGCAGCGGCGAGGGCCTCGCGGTCGAGATCGGCGGTCGACGCGAAGGCGCTGAGCCCGTCGTGGACCCGCTGCACCTGACCGGTCACCCCGTCGAGCGCGATCCGCAGCTCCCGTGTCGTCTCCAGCGCCTGCGCAAGCTCGGTTCCTGCATGACCGTGGAGCAGCTCCAGCCACGAGCCGGCGAGGTCGCGGACGGTCGCGACGGCAGCCGAGAGCCCGTCGATGCGCGCGGCATACTCCTGCGTCGCGGTGTGATCGGCGGCCAGATCGGCGTCGAGGATCGCGAGCAGGGCGGCGGTGAGGCTCGACAACGCGCGCTCGGACACCCGAGGGTCCTCCGTGCCCCGCGCGACGGCCACGACATAGCGGCCGATGGCCTCGGCCTGCAGCCGCGCGATCGAGGCACTCAGGCGCAGCTGCTTGCGACAGCGCAGCGGGGCCTCCAACGCGGTGACGGCCGCCTCGGCGTGCTGCCCGACGTCGCCGAGTTGGCTGGTCAACAGCGGCGCGAGTGCTCCCAGCTCGGCCGCTGCGGCCGCCGCGGTGTCCGACTGAGCGGCTTCGACGGCCGTGCCCAGCGAGGCGAGCGCCGAGCCCAGCCGCCGCACGTCGCGCCCGAGCCGGTCGGCCGTGCCGAGGGAGTCGTCCAGGCCGGCGGCGAAGCCTCCGAGCAGCCCGCGCGCCTGCTCCACCGAGTGCAACATGCTGCGGACGACGTCGGGGGCGTCGTCGAGCCGGGGGAGGGGCGGGCATTCGGCCTCACGGGCTGCGACCTCGACGGGGACGAGGTCGAGTTGCAGCGCGGCATACGACTCGAAACCGTTGTCCTGCAACGCCTTCCCGAGCACTTCGGCGCCCTCGATCGCCGCATCGCGGGCGCTCGCACCCGCCGCGCGGGCCGCGAGCTCGACCTCACGGACGCTGGCGTAGAGGCCCTCGACGAGGTCGCGAGCGGGGATGTTGCGCGGGCGGGAGCGCACCGAGAGATAGCGATCGCCGATGGGGACGACCGTCGCGAAGGCCCGATAGATGCTGCCGTCCGCGGCGAGATTCTTCACATACGCGCAGACCGGCTGACCCGCCGCGAGCATCGCCCACATGACGTGGAAGACCGCTGCGGGCATGTCGGGGTGGCGGATGAGGTTGTGGGGGGCGCCGAGCAGCTGCTCGCGCGAGAAGCGCGAGTTGCGCGTGAAGACCTCGTTGCCCTCGTCGATGATGCCCTTGGCATCGGTCGTCGAGAAGAACAGGTCCTCGACCGGCACTTCGTGAACGTCGCCGGTGGGGATGCGCGGGCTGATGGCAACCGTCATCTGAACTCCTGGAGGTGAGCAGGGGAGTGCTCGTGTCCACGGGGAGAGTGGAGTGCTCCCAGCATGCCTGGAGTCGTTGAGGTTGGCGCGTCCCTGCTCGCCGGCCGGTCGATGGGCGCTGACGGGGGGATCTGGCCCGGCGTCGGCGGGATGCGCGCACCAGCCATGCGCCGATGGACCAGTTCTTGTCGCTTCTTCGGGTTTTGGCGACAACAGCTGGTCCGTCGGTGCAGGGGGCGGGCGATGGCCCATGGTGCGAGGGCCGGTCACCTGCGCCACCGACCCCCAGATGCACGTATGCCGTGCCCCGCAGGTGCGGGACACGGCATACGTGAGGTGCGCTTCGCTGCGCCACTTCGTCAGATGTCGAGCTTGATGCGCCATCTTCCTCGCGGCTTGCTCCGCTGCG
>CAZLGB010000039.1:0-21975 GCA_964558825.1 uncultured Intrasporangiaceae bacterium | reverse complement strand
CTGCTCGCCGAGCTGGCGACTCGGTATGCCGGTGCCCGCGTCCCCGTGCTCGTGCGCGCCAACGCAGCCGACGCCGCCGGGGCGAGCGACCTCGGCGCAGGCGCGGGTGACGGCGGTGAGCCCACGGCATACCTCTCGCGAGCCGACCTCGTGCGGGCCCTGACCAATCTCGTCGACAACGCCGTGCGCCACGCCGCCACCCGAGTCGAGCTGGCGCTCGAGGCGGTCGAGTCGCCGCCGACCGCGGCGGCGACTCTCGTGGTCGCGGTGACCGACGACGGCCACGGCATCCCGGCGGCCGAGCGGGAGCGGGTCTTCGAGCGCTTCGCCCGCCTCGACGAAGGGCGGGCCCGCGACGAGGGCGGCAGCGGGCTGGGCCTGCCGATCTGTCGGGAGTTGTTGCGCCGCAACGGTGGTGACGTGCACCTTGAGGATGCGGCGCCGGGCGTCCGCGCCGTGGTGACACTGCCCTAGCCGACGGCGATCGTCGTCGCGATCGTCATCGCCTCGCCGGCGGCGAGCGCGACCGCGTGGTCGAGGGCGTTGGCGGTCTCGACGCAGACCATGTCGATCCACTCGTCCGGGCCGAAGCCGTCGATCCCCGCAGACTTCTCCGCCCAGGGGTTCCACACGACGACATTGGCCGCGCCCCGGCCGGTCACCGTGACGCGGCGATCGAGCACCGGGTCGTCGACGGTGACGGGCGTGGGGCAGTCGTAGACCCGGTCGATCTCGCCGGTCAGCACCAACGGACCGTCGTCCTGGCGCGCCAGGGCTCGGATGACCTTGTCGAAATAGCCGTGCCCTTCGAGCCCGTGCACCACGACCTGCCGCACGTCGCCGACCCCGACGTAGGTGTGCAGCGCCGCCTCGACCGCGACCGGCTCGGTGCCGGCCGCGATGGTCAGCGCCAGCTCGAGCTCCCGGCCGAAGCCCACGACCAGCTCGAAGGTGCTCCGGGCGTATGCCGTGGGAACCCCCTCGACGTCACCCCCGGCCAGGGTGAGGCGCACCGTCACCCGCTCGCCGTCGTCGCGGACGTCGCGCAGCTCCCAGCGGGCGAGCCGGATGAAACCGTGCCCCGGATTGCGGTCTCCCGCAGGGCCGTTGCCGAACCACGGCGCGCACAGGGGTATGCCGCCGTGCACCGAGTGGCCGCGCAGGAACTCGGCGTGCCGGGTCATCCACACGACCGGCTCGGCACCGACCGGGGCCCATGCCGACACGAGCGCCCCGTCGAGATAGATCTCCCCGGTGCAGTGGGCCGAGCGCACCTGCAGGGCCGGCAGCCCGCCCGCTCCGGACACGAGGGTCACTGAGGCGGGCAGAGGGACGTCCACGGCATACGAGCTCATGGTGCTCACCGTGGCACGAGCCGGCCGCCCGAGCCAAGCGGCAGCGGTGACCCGACGGGCGATCGGCGCGGGACCGGGCCGCGTGCCTGCAGGCGCGCCACGAGCGCGCCCGAGGGTCACAGGGCGGCAGCGACCTCGGTGCCCTGCTTGATCGCCCGCTTGGCGTCGAGCTCGGCGGCGATGTCGGCGCCGCCGATGAGCCGCACGTCGACGCCCGCCGCCTCCAGCTGGGCCTGCAGCTCGCGCTGCGGCTCCTGCCCGGTGGCCAGCACGATGGTGTCGGCCGGCAGCACGGTCGAGCGCTCGCCCACCGTGACGTGCAGCCCCGCGTCGTCGATGCGGTCATAGCTCGCTCCGGCGACGAAGACGACGCCCCGGTTCTTCAGCGTCGTGCGGTGGATCCAGCCGGTCGTCCTGCCGAGCCCGGCCCCGACCTTGGTCTCCTTGCGTTGCACGAGGAAGACCTTGCGGGCCGGCGGCTCCGGCACCGGACGCGTGAGCCCGCCGCGACCGGCATACGTCCGGTCGATGCCCCACTCGGCGTCGAAGGCCTCGGCGTCCAGTGCCGTGCTCTCACCCGTCTGGGTGAGGAACTCGGCGACGTCGAAGCCGATGCCCCCCGCCCCCATGATGACGACGTTGTTGCCGACGTGCGCCCGGTCGCGCAGCACCTGCAGATAGGTGACGACGCTGCGGTGATCGACGCCCTCCAGCTCGGGGATGCGCGGGGTCACCCCCGTGGCAAGCACGACCGTGTCGTATGCCGTGAGCTCGTCAGCCGTTGCCCGGTGACCGAGCCGGACGTCGACCCCGGTGGCGGTGAGCTCCTCGGAGAAGTAGCGCAACGTCTCGGCGAACTCCTCCTTGCCGGGGATCTGCTGGGCGACGGTGAACTGCCCGCCGACGACCCCGTCGGCTTCGAAGAGCGTGACCTGGTGACCCCGCCGCGCCGCGGTCGTCGCGCAGGCCAGGCCCGCCGGACCGGCACCGACGACGGCCACCCGCCGCGCCGTCGGGGCGGGCGTGATGACCAGCTCGGTCTCGTGGCAGGCCAGCGGGTTGACCAGGCACGAGGTGAGCTGGCCGGAGAAGGTGTGGTCGAGGCAAGCCTGATTGCAGCCGATGCACGTGTTGATCCGATGCGCTTGTCCCGCAGCCGCTTTGGCGACGAAGTCGGGGTCGGCGAGGAAGGGCCGGGCCATCGACACCATGTCGGCGTCGCCGCGGGCGAGGATGGCCTCGGCGACCTCGGGGGTGTTGATCCGGTTGGTCGTGATGACCGGGATGCCGACGGCGGTCTTGACCCGCCCGGAGACCCAGGTGAACGCGCCACGCGGGACGCTCGTCGCGATCGTCGGGATGCGGGCCTCGTGCCAGCCGATGCCGGTGTTGATGATCGTCGCGCCGGCCGCCTCGACGGCCCGGGCCAGCTCGATCACCTCGTCGAGCGTCGAGCCGTCCTCGACGAGGTCGAGCATCGACAGGCGGTAGATGAGGATGAAGTCGGGCCCGACCCGCTCACGCACGGCCTTGACGATCTCGACGGGGAAGCGCATCCGCGCGGCATACGACCCGCCCCACTCGTCGGTGCGCTGGTTGGTGCGGGTGACGAGGAACTGATTGACGAGATAGCCCTCTGAGCCCATGATCTCGACCCCGTCATAGCCCGCCGACTGCGCGAGCTCGGCGCATCTAGCGAAGTCGGCGACCGTGTCCCAGACCTCCTGGGTGCTCAGCTCGCGCGGGGTCAGCGGGGAGATCGGCGCCTGGATGGGGCTCGGGGCGACCGCGCCGAGGTGGGCGGCATACCGCCCGGCGTGGAGGATCTGCAGACAGATGCGCCCGCCCGCCTCGTGGACGGCGTCGGTGACGACGCGATGTGCCGCAGCCTCTTCCGAGGTCGAGACCAGGGCGGCATGCGGCAGCAGCGCCCCGGCCTGGTTGGGGCCGAAGCCACCCGTGACGATGAGCCCGGCGCCGCCGCGGGCCCGCGCGGCATAGAAGGCGCCCATCCGCTCGAAGCCCCCCGGACGCTCCTCGAGCCCCACGTGCATCGACCCCATGAGGGTGCGATTGGGCAGCGTGACGACGCCCAGATCCAGGGGAGCCAGCAGGTGGGGGTATGCCGTCACAGGAGCCTCCGGTGCTCAAGGTGTGCTGCGAAACGCCACAGGGGCGCCCTCGCCGTGGACCGATGTTACTCATCAGTCACTTCGGCGGGGGCGCCCTTCCGCACCCACTGCGGTCGGTGGCCCGTGGCGTCGGTCACCCGACCATCGGGCAGTCCTCGGGCGTCCCGGCACCGGGGGTCACGTTCGCGCCCACACCGCAGCCCGGCCCGCGCCCCATGCGCTGCCCCGGGGTGGCGGTCCCGTTGCCTGGCCCATTGCCCATGCCGGCGCCATGGCCAGTGCCCATCCCCGGGCCACGGCCGTCGCCCATGCCCTCACCCGGCGTCACCGTGCCGTCCACGGTGCCCTGGAAGGCACTCAGGTGGTGCTGGGAGGCGGCAATGAGCCGGTCGAGCACGGCCTGCAGGTCGCTCTGGGTCGCGGCCGCGCGGGCCACCTGCAGGTCGGCGATGTCGCGTTGCTCGAGGTCGACACCGACCTGGGCGGCCGCCTTGACCGAGGCCGTTCCCGCGGCGAGCCAGCCGTCATAGAGCGACTGGACGGCCGGCACGGCATACGTCCCGGCGGGCAGCGCGGCACCCGCATCCGCCACCCCGTATGCCGTGAGCATGGCGCGCATGGTGGCCAGGTGTTGGCTCTCGCTGTTGACGATCATCGAGAAGGGCCGGGCCTGGTCATAGCGCGCGGCGAACGCGGCATAGAGGTCATGGGCCATGCGCTCCTCCTCGGTGAGGGCGAGCAGGGTGGCGCTGAGCTGAGCGTCGGCGGCGGCGGCCGGAGCGGTGTATGCCGGCTCCGTCGTCGCCGCGACGGCCACGGCGGAGCCCCCGGCCACGAGCGCGGCGGCCAAGCCGGCGCCGACGAGAGCGCGGCGCGAGAGACGAATCGACATGACAACCTCCGTGAGAACGAGCCCGGGTGGGGCGTGCTGTATCCGACTCAACGCCCGGTCCGTGAAGCCCTCGGCACTGGTTGTGTGAAGCTTCTGCGAAGGTCGGCCCAGCGGCCGCTGGCCGGTGTCGGACGCACCTACGCTGACGTCCAGCAGCCTCGATGAGGAAGGGGTGCCGTGAATCGCCGCGTGCTCGTCGTCGACGACGAGCCCCAGATCCGCTCGATCCTCGACGCGTACCTCCGGGCGGAGGGTTTCGCGGTGATCCAGGCCGCGACCGGCGCCCAGGCTCTGCACGTGCTGCGGACCGATCCGCCCGATCTCGCCCTGCTCGACATCGGACTGCCGGATCTTGACGGCCTCGAGGTGCTCCGCGAGATGCGCAAGACCTCGGACATCTACGTCGTGCTCGTCACCGCCCGGGCTGAAGAGGTCGACAAGATCCTCGGGCTGGGCGTCGGCGCCGACGACTACGTCACCAAGCCCTTCAGCCCGCGCGAGGTCGTCGCTCGGGTCAAGGCTGTCATGCGGCGCATTCGCCCTGAGGGGTCGGCCACAGGTGGAGCGGGCGCTGGACGCGCGTCCGCGCCCGACGAGGCCCTGACATTCCCGGGGTTGACCATCGACCCGGCCCGGCGCGAGGTCTTGGTGGCCGGGCGCCCGGCTGCCCCGACCGCCCTGGAATTCGACCTCCTCGAGGCGCTCGCCCGCTCACCGGGTCGGGTGTTCTCGCGGGCGCAGCTGCTCGAAAAGGTCTGGGGCTATGACTTCTTCGGGGATGAACGGGTCGTCGACGTTCACATCAGGGGGTTGCGCAAGGCGCTCGGCGATGACGCTAGCGCCCCGCACATCGTCGGCACCGTCCGCAGCGTCGGCTACAAGCTGCTCCTCTCACCGATCGAGGAGGCCCGGTGAATCGACTCGTCGTGCGGCTGGTGCTCACGCACCTGCTCGTGGCCGTGGTCGCGGCCGCAGCCACCTTCCTCGTCGTGCGGCAACTGGCACCGGCCCTCTTCGACCAGACGTTGCGGATGGGGTCCGGGCCCGGCTCACCGATGGGGACGGGCCCCGGTCAACAAGGTGTCCTGCGCCAGCAGTTCGCCGATGCCGTCGACGCCTCGCTCGGGTGGGGGGCGCTCGTCGGTGGTCTCGTCGCCGCTGTCGTGGGGAGCGTCGCGGCCTATCGGCTGAGCCGGCCGATCGAGGCCGTCCGTGCGGCCACCCGGGCGATCGCCCAGGGTCGGTATGCCGTGCCGCTCCCCACCCCGCGGACGACGGAGCTGGCCGAGCTCAGCGCCGACGTGCAGCGGCTCGGCCATGAGCTCGCCGACACCGAGAGCCGACGCATGCGCCTCCTCGGCGACGTGGCGCATGAGCTGCGCACCCCGTTGACGATCATCGACGGGACCGTCGAGGCGATGATCGACGGCGTCGTGCCTGCCGACGCCGAGCACCTCGGACCCATCAGTGCCGAGGTGCGTCGGATGCGCCGATTGTCCGAGGACCTGTCCGCCCTCTCGCGTGCCGACGAGGGCCGACTGGCTCTGCGCCCCCAGCACATCGACC
Source organism: uncultured Intrasporangiaceae bacterium (assembly GCA_964558825.1). Classification (GTDB taxonomy): domain Bacteria; phylum Actinomycetota; class Actinomycetes; order Actinomycetales; family Dermatophilaceae; genus Phosphoribacter. The sequence continues at coordinate 16,030 of CAZLGB010000039.1, read as the reverse complement.
TCGGCACCGTCGTCGAGGGGGTCGTCGACCGGTTGCGCCCCCAGGCGCAGGACGCCGACCTGGATGTCACCGTCGTGCCGTCTGCGCACCTCATCGCCGTGGACGCCGATCCCGACCGGATCGGACAGATCATCACCAATGTCCTGGGCAACGCCATTCGCGCCACCCCGGCAGGCGGCTCCATCGAGCTGGGCTGGCACGTGGCCAGAGGGCTCGCCGTCGTGACGGTGCGCGACACCGGCGAGGGCCTCGCCCCGACCGAGCTGGAGCGGATCTTCGAGCGCTTCTATCGGGTGGCCGACCGCGCGGCCGATCACGAGGGCGGCTCCGGCATCGGGCTGACCATCGCTCGAGGGCTGGCCCGCGCCCATGGCGGCGACCTCGTCGCCGGCTCGGCCGGAGCGGGCCAGGGGGCGACCTTCACCTTGACGCTGCCGCTGGCGCCCTGAGCCGCCGGGCGCGCCTCAGCAGGTCGTCGGGACCGGCAGATTCGTATACCCCCTAGGGTATTTGTTAGGATGACCAACAGTCGGATGCGCGACGGCATACGCCGCCCGCCGCCCACCCACCCGGAGGAGCCGCACCCATGGCCACGACCACCCTGACTCAGGCCGATTTCGAGCAGACGGTGACGACCAATGACATCGTCCTCATCGACTTCTGGGCGGCCTGGTGCGGGCCGTGCCGGCAGTTCGCCCCGGTCTACGAGCAGGCCTCGGACAAGCACCCGGACGTCGTCTTCGCCAAGATCGACACCGAGGCCGAGCAGGGCCTCGCCCGCGCCGCCAACATCACGTCGATCCCCACGCTCATGGCCTTCCGCGAGGGCGTGCTCGTCTTCCAGCAGCCCGGCGCCTTGCCCGCGAGCGCCCTCGAGCAGGTCATCGAGGCGGTCAAGGGGCTGGACATGACCGACGTCCACGCCCAGGTCGCGAAGCAGCGCGAGCTCATGGGCGCGCCGCGCGAGGTGACCCAGGAGCAGTTCGCCGAGGCACTCGCCTCCGGCGCCACGGTGATCGACTGTCGCGAGCCGATGGAATATCGCGCCGGCCACGTCGAGGGCGCCCTGCTCATCCCGCTCGGGCGGCTGCCCGAGAAGCTCGACGAGGTGCCTGCGGGGCAACCCGTCTACGTCATCTGCGCCACCGGCAACCGCTCGCTGTCGGCCACCGACTTCCTGCGCGCCCAGGGCATCGAGGCCTATTCGGTCGCGGGCGGCACGAGCAGCTGGTCGGCGGCCGGGCACCCGGTCGTCTCGGGTCCGCTCCCGACCGCCGACGCCTGACCGTATGCCGCCCGCTCGGCTAGAGCGGGAAGGGAATTGGGCATTCTGCCCAAACCCTGACGAGGCCGTCGATATCGTGTGCCAATGAGTCTCGTGAGCCGCCGCACCGTGCTCCGATCGGCGGTCATCGTCGCCGCCGCCCCCGCCGTCCAACCTGCCGTGCAGGCCTGCGCCGCCACCGTCAGCGACCCCTTGTCGAGGGCCCGATTCACCGCACAGATCGGCGCCACCTTCACCCTGACCAAGGCCGCCACGAGCATCAAGGCCGTCCTCACGGCGGTCGACGACCTCGCCCCGACCAAGGTGCCCGGTGATGACCACAACTACCGGCTGACCTTCAGCGCCAAGTCGGCCGGGCCGGCTCAGGGCACGGTCTCGGTGTCCCGTCCGGGATTCACGACGACTTCGCTCTTCCTCGTGCCGGATGTCGCGCGGCGCAGCTACGGCGCCGTCATCGCGCGCGGATGAGCGCCGGCGCCGTCGGCCAGCCGGTCGGTCCCTTGGCCGGTTGGGTCGCCGGCGACCTCACCCGGCTCGTCGGCGCCGACTTCGCCTTCGCCCAGGAGGACCAACGACCGCCGCTGCGTCTCGTCGAGGTCCACGACGCCGCCGGGGCGGGTGGCGATCGCCCGACGCGGTCCTTCTCGCTCATCTTCCACAGTCCCGACCCGGTGCCCTTCCGGCAGGGTGTGCGCCGCCTGCGCCATCCGGACGGCTCCGCGGTCGACGTCTTCCTCGTGCCGATCGGGCCGGATGCCGAAGGCCAGGGCTATCAAGCCGTCTTCGGCTGAGTCGCCGCCTCCCCGTCGCCCCGGGCGGGTCGCTGCATGAGCAGATAGACAGCATCGGCACCGACCGCCACCAGCCCCAGCCGCTCGTAGAGCCGGATCGCCGGGTTATGGCGCTCGACGTAGACCGACAGGGTGACGCCCCGCTCGTCTGCCTCAGCCGCCACCGCCTCCAGCAGCCGGCCACCGATCCCACGACCCCGCCACTGCGGCAGCAGGCTGATGTCGACGACGTGGATCGCGTCGGCTCGCCGCTCGACGTAGAGGCGCCCCGCCGGCTCGTCGTCGACGAGCACGAGGTCGTATGCCGCGTCCGGCAGCCGCGCGTGCCACGCGGCGTCCTGCGCCGCGAACTGCTGGGCGAGGAAGGCCTGTTGGACCGCGGGCTCCCATCCGGTGGCGGCGACTTCCTCGGCGCGTGTCGACGCATAGACCTCGAAGATGACCTCGCGGTCTGCCGGGGTGACGGCGCGCAGGCTCAGCCGCCCGCTCATGGCCGCTGCGGGAAGATCCCCTGCAACGCGATGCAGAACTCCACCGTGAGATAGGGCTGCATGTTGTTATGCGGGGCCGAGCCGCCCGTGGAGGCCACCGCGGCCGGCGCCATCGCCACGGAGCTAGCCGGGGCGGCATACATGTTGACGCCACCCACGTCATTGGCGAAGAGGTTGCCGACCGGGCTGCGGTCGCCCCCGTCGTTGGCCGAGGCGGCGGCGCCGTGGGTGTGCGCGGGCATCTCGGTGGGCAGCAGGGTGACGGCCGGCTCGCCGCCGCTCTCACCGACGAACCGCTGGCTCAACCCTGGCCCGCTACCCGCGCCCATGGCCATGCTCCCGAGCAGATTGGGCAACCCGAAGGTCGACTTGCCGTCGCCGCCGTAGTTGGTCCCGAGCAGGGAGAAGAGCGCGGTGTTTTGCGAGATCGGCATGAGCTGACCGTCGCACTGCGCCCACCCGCGCGGGGCGAAGTTGAAGGGGAGGATGCGGATCTCGGCAACGAAGGGGTCGGTCATGTCAGGGATCCTTCAGCTCTGGCTCGGATAGATGCCGAAGAGGGAAATGATGTAGTTGATGCAGAGATAGGGCTGGACGTTGTCGTGGGGTTGATTGCCACCCGCCACCCCCACCGTCTGGGGAGCCAGCGTCGTCAATGGCGCGTCGGTCCCATAGGCCAGAGTCGTCACCTCGGCGAGGGTCGCCGGGACCGCGCCCGCCGGGCTGGTCGTCGACGCCGAGGCGGCCGAGCCGAGCAGCGCATGCGCGTGTTGGGGCACCTGAGCAGCCGACAGGGTGACGGTCTCCGAGCCGCCGGCCTCGCCGAGGACGTAGGTCGAGCCGGCGTTCGTCCCCGCATGGACAGGGACCCGCCCACGCAGGTCGGGCAGCGCAAAGGTCGACTGCCCGTCACCGCCATAGGTCGTGCCGATGAGATTGAAGAGGGTGTCGTTGTCGGAGATCGAGAGCAGGCTCCCGTCGCAGAAAGCCCATCCAAGGGGTGCAAAATTGCCGGCAAAGAGGCGGATTTCGCCGATATAGGGGTTGCTCATCGCGGTCTCTCTCGTCAGTTCTGGCTCGGGAAGACGCCCTGCAGGGCGATGCAGTAGTTGACGGTGAGATAGGGCGCGAGGTTGTTGTGCGGCTGGCTCCCGCCCGCGGGCGCCAGCTCCCCCGCACCCATCGCCGCGAGCGCGTCAGGCGCTGCGTATGCCGCCGCGCCGGCACTCGTGGCCAGCATGGCTCCCGGCCCGGCCAGCGCCGAGTTGGCCGTCGCGGATGTCGCCGCCAACCCGTGGGTGTGCGCGGGCAGCTCCTGGGTCGTCAGCGTGTGACCGGCCTCGCCACCGGCCTCTCCAAGGGTGTGCCCGCCACCGCGGTGGATCGGCACTCGCCCTTGCAGGTTGGGCAACGCAAAGGTCGTCGTCCCGTTGCCCCCGTAGGTCGTCCCGAGCAGCGAGAAGAGCGCCTGGTTTTGGGCGATCGGGAGGATCTGGCCGTTGCAGAAGGTCCATCCCCTGGGCGGGTAGTTGCAGCTCATCAATCTGATCTCACCGAGGAAGGGATCCACCCCGGCCTCCTTTCAGGGTCGCCGAGCCAGGCGCCCCGGCCGGCCGCGGCGATCGCCGCGGTCGGCCCGGGTCAGGCTCAGAAGGGGAGAGTGCAGGAGGAGAAGTTGTCACCGCTGACGATGTAGGCCCGGGCCGTGCCGTAGCTGCCCGCGCCGACGCTGCTGGCGGGGTTGACCGTCGAGATGTAGGACACGACCGCGGCCGCCGAGGCGGGGCTCGCACCGATGCCGACGATGCCGAAGTCGTTGGTGGTCAGCACGGTGCCCTGCTTGCGCAGCGCGATGCCAGGAGCCGTCCCGCCGAAGGCCGAGTTGACGCTGCCGGACGTCGAGTTGTTGGTCAGGTCGAGACAGACATTGGTGTCGACCGCGGTCAGGCTGCCGGTGCCCGAGTCGATCCGGATGCCCGACTGTCCACTCTGGTCGAGCGGCGTCGCGATGGTGTTGCCGGTGATCCGGGCCCGCAGCGTGCCGCTGCTGTTGGCGAGGAAGCGGATGCCGCTGGCCGCCTGCGAGGTGACGGTGTTGTTGGTGACCGTCAGCTCGAGGACCGCCGAGTCGATGACCGTCGTGTCGGCCATCGTCTGCTTGTCGGCCCCACCCGCGATGCCGAACGCCCCACTGATCTGAGTCTGCGGCGAGACGACATTGCCCGACACGGTCGAGCGCAGGGTGAAGGCGCCGGTCGAGTTGATCGAGATCGCGTTGCCGACGTTGAAGGCCAAGGGCTGGCCGACCGTGCCGTTGTTGGTGATGTCGATCCCGCCGCTGCCGCGCCCGGCCATCGCGACGAGGATCAGCTGGGTCGCCATCGGCGCGGCGCTGCTGGCGCCCCGTATCGCGTTGCTGCTCACGGTGACCGGCGAGCCGACGCTGCCGAAGCCCGACGAGGCCGCTCCTGAGACGTTGCCGCCGTAGAGGAGGATGCCGCCGCCGGACGGGAAGCCGGAGATCGTGTTGGAGCTGATCGACCCGGTGCCGATGATCGCGGCACCGCCCGTGCCGCCGACCGCCTGGACGAGCACGGCCGAGCCCTTGGACGACGCAGCGGACGACGAACTGCTGATGTCATTGCTCGTCACCGTGAGGCTGGTGATGATCCCCGCCTGGTTGTAGACGTCGACGCCGCTCTGGTAGGCCGACCCCAGGACGTTGTTGGTCACCGTCACCGCGCCGGCCAGGTTGGTGATGTTGTTGGACACCGTGTTGAAGGCGAGGCTCGAGTCGCCGAGGCCATGGCTGCTCGACCCGCTGCCGGTCACCGTGCCGTTGGAGAAGACGAAGTTGATCACGCCCGTCCCGGACACGCCCGGCCCGCCGGTGGAGTTGGACACGGTGAGGTTGTTGAGCGCGACACTGCGGGTTGAGGTCAGCGAGACGCCGGCGCCCGTCGAGTTGGCGATGGTGCCTCCCGAGGCGTCGCCGCCGCGGGTGGTCGACCCGTTGCCCGTCACCGACAGGCCCCCGCCGCTGCCCGTCGCATTGAGGCGTATGCCGTTGACCGCGCCATTGGAGCTCACGCTGCGGAAGGTCAGCCCCGCGGCACCGATCGTCGTCGAGTCGACGACGAGCGCCGTGCCGGTCGTGCTGGTGAGCGTGCTCCCGGTGCCGGTGGCGGTGACCGCGCCTCCGCCGGTGGCCGAGAAGGCTGAGGTCGTCGTCGTGGCGAGGGTGAGGTTGCCGCTGAAGGCGATGGTCGCGTTGGTGTTGCCGGCCAACTCGACGCCCCGACCCGAGATCGACCCGGAGAACGTCGTCGTGCCGCCCGAGCGGCCGCTCACGGCGACCGAGCGACCGGCGCTCGAGTCGATCGATGCGCCGATCGTCACGGCGCCGTTGGCGGCGCCGGACAGCTCGACGCCGTCACCACCGGACCCGGAGACGACGACCGGTGACGTGGTGCCGACCGCAGCGGTGGTGATCGCCGCGCCGTGCAGCCCGTCGGCGCTGGCACCCGACACGGTGAGCCCCTGGACCGAGACACCCGACGCAAGGTCGATGCCATCGCCTGCGACGTTGGTGACGACCGGCCCCACTGCGGTGGCGCTGACCAGCGTCTGCCCGCCGACAGTCAAGCCGGCGAGCGAGCCGAGCAGCTGCTCGTTGGCCTCGAGACGCAAGCCACCGGCATACGCGGCGCTGCCGGTCGCGACGAAGATGATGTCGCCCGAGCTGTCGAGGTCACCCGCGCCGCCGGCCCCGTTGAGCGAGGTGAGGTCGGTGAGCGGCGAGCTCGAGCGGCCGTCGTGGACGGGGGCGGCGCTGGCGTTGTCGACGTACCACACGAGGGTCGAGCCGATGGCGATGCTCGCCGTGCCCGCTGTCGTCGCGATGCCGTCGGTGACGTGATAGGTGAAGGAGTCGTTCTGGCTCTTGACCCCGACCGGCGGCAGGTAGGTGAAGCTGCCGTCAGCCGCAATCGACACAGTGCCGCCGAGCGTCGTCGGCGCCGACTCGACGACGGCGGTGATCGGGTCACCGTCGGGGTCGGAGTCATTGCCGATGAGCTTGGCGCCGGTCAGCACGACCGCTCCGGCCTGGGTGGTGCCGAGCACGGCATACGTGTTGCCGACCACCCCGGAGTAGCTGTCTGGAGTGGCGACAGGCGGATCGTTAGCGTTGATCACCGTGACCGTGAAGAGGGTGTCGGTGCTCAGCGACGGTATGCCGTCGTCGGAGACCCGGATGCACACGGCATACGTGCTCTGGGTCGCGAAGTTGAGCGGCTGGCCGGTGACCAGGGTCGACCCCGAGACCCCGAAGGCGCTGCCGTCGGGGTAGCTGCCGCCGCATCCGGCGGCGACGACGGAGAAGCTCAGCGTCTGCCCGGCGTCCGGATCGGTGGCGCTCAGCGTGCCGACGGTGGTGCCGGCCGGCTGGTTCTCCTGGACGGTCGAGGCCGACAGGGTGGCGCTCGACGGCGGCTCGTTGAGATTGGTGACCGTCACGGTGAGCTGCTTCTCGACCGATTGCCCGGCCGCATCGGTGCTGCGGACCCGGATCGAGTAGGAGGGCGTCGTCTCGAAATCGAACACGCTCGTGGTGGAGAGTCCGGCACCGACGATGCTGAAGGACGCGTTGTCGGTGTCGCCGACGCCGGCCACCAGGTCATAGGTGAAGGTGTCACCGACATCCGGATCGGTCGTCGAGAGGGTGCCGACCAGGGTGCCGATCGGCTGGTTCTCGGCCACGGTAGCCGGGCTGAGCGCGAGGTCCGTCGGCGGGCTGTCGCTCGCGACGACGAAGAGCGAGGTGACGTCGTCAGCCGGGTTGTCCGGGGGATCCACCAGATCGACGTCCGTGACGTATTGCGCCACCACGGTCACCGAACAGCCGGCCCCCAAGGGGAGGCTGTCCAGCGGGTGCGCCGTGATCGTCGTGCCCGGCGAGCCAGTGAGCGTGACCGGGCGCGGCTCCCCGATCGGGCACATGAGGAAGACCGCGCCTGACTCGGCGTTGACCGGCTCGGAGAAGGTCACGACGATGTCGCTCGTCTGAGGCACGTTGAGCTGGCCGGATGCCGGTGAGATCGACACGACGCTCGGGGCGGCATCGGCGGTGGTGAAAGAGCTCGTCACGTCGGCGCCCAGGGTGTCGGGCGGGTCAGCGGCGTCGACGTCGGTGATGCCGGCGGCGGTGACGGTCACCGTGCAGGTCGTCGCAGCGGCGAGGTCGGCGGTCGGGTCGAGGGTGACGGTGGTGGTGCCCGAGCCCGAGACCGTCGCAGCGACCGGCACCCCTGCACAGCTGAGGCTCACGGCGCCGGCGGCGACGTTGACCGGCTCACTGAAAGCGACGACGACCGAGTCGCCGGTGGCGACGCCGGTGGCACCGTCGGCCGGGGTGATCGAGACGACGTGGGGGGCCGCGTCGGTGCTGAAGGTCACCGTGACGTCGGCGGCGATCAGGTCCGGCGGGTCGAGGGTGTCGACGTCGTGGACCTTGGCGGCAGCCACGGTGAGCACACAGGTTGCGTCGGCGGGCAACAGCGCCGTGGGGTCGAAGGTCGCTGTGGCAGTGCCGGATCCGGTGACAGCTCCAGCAACGGAGGAGCCGCCGCAGGTGAGGCTGAGGGCACCCGCGTCGAGGGTCACCGGCTCGGAGAAGGTCACGCTCGGGCTGATCGATGTCGCCTGCCCCGTGGCGCCGGTGGCCGGCGCGGTCGAGACGACCGTCGGCGCGGAGTCGTTGGGAGTGACCACGACGGGCACCTCGCCTGATTGGCACTGGCTCGGGTCGGTGACATAGCGCAACGCTCCCGAGCTCGTCGTCGCGCAGAACCACACCGCGCCGGAGGGCGGCGGCACGACGACCGCGAGGGCCGGCTTGCGGCATTGGCCCAGGGTCGTCACGGTGCGCGTGGAGCCGGAGGGTTGCACACAGAGGTCGACCGGCCCGGGCTTGAGCGCCACATAGAGCTCGTTCTTGGAGCAGTCGCCCGGGCCGCTCGCCCAGCGGATCAGCCCGTTGCTCTTGAGCGCGCACACCCCGGCGAGCTCGCTGCCCGAGGTGATCGCCGTCGGCGCAGGCGCCGGGCGCATGTCGCGCGAGGGGTCGGCCGCCGCGAGCTGAGCGGGCAGGAGGGAGGTGAGCACCACAGCCAGCGCTGCCAGGAGGCGGAACGCCAAGCGTCGGGTCGCGTGGGGAGACATGACCACTCCGCGTCGCGGGCTTCCATCGGTCGAGCCCGCCCGTCGGGTGACGGGTGTGACCTCGTCCGAACCCCCGGCGACCCCTCCTTTATATATCGGGCAACGTGATCTTGGACCCATTTTCGGAATTTGGCATCCGGCTAGGCCGTCAGCCACACGCAGTCTTCTGCTCCGCTTCACCATTCCCTCATCAAGCCCGGGAAGGCTCGTCGCGCAGACAGAGGAGGCGGCTTCATGGACCACGATCAACGGGTCGGTGCTCCGGCGCCCGGCGGGGCGGCAGGTCCGGGGCGCTCGCGCCAGCGGCTCACGGCATACCAACGCAGGGCCCAGGCCATCACCCGACTGCACCATCGCCGCCACCTCGTCCAGCTGGCTGTCGCGGCCTTCGTCGTCGCCCTCGCGGTGCGCCATCAGAGCGAGCAGTCTCCGGGTGCTGCGTCGGTGGATGCCGTGTGTCCCTTCGGCGCCGTCGAAACCCTCTGGACCTGGATCACCACCGGCGCCTTCATCAGCAAGATCCATGCCTCGAATCTCGTCATGGGTCTGGCCCTGTTGCTGGCGACTCTGTTGGCAGGCAACGCCTTTTGTGGTTGGGTGTGCCCTTTCGGGGCGGTCCAGGACGCGCTCACCTGGGCCCGCCGCCGCCTGCACCTGCCAACCGTGACCGTCCCGCCTCGTCTCGACAGGTGGCTTCGCCGCCTTCGGTATGCCGTGCTCGCTCTCGTCCTCGTGATGAGCGCGACCACTGTGCGACTGTGGTTTGCCGAGGTCGACCCCTACGTCAATCTCTTCGGGCTGAGCTGGCTCTATGAGCCCGATCTGGCCGCCAGGTGGCCCGGGCTGCTCGTCCTCGGGCTGGTGCTCGTCGCGTCGCTACTCATCGAGCGAGCCTGGTGTCGCTATCTCTGCCCGCTCGGTGGAGTGCTCAGTGTGCTCGGGCACGTGAGCATCGTGCGAGTGCGACGCAGCGCCACCGCCTGCACCGGATGCAATCTCTGCGTCAAGCCATGTCCCGTGGGAATTGATGTGGCCAAGCCGGTGGCGGCGGTGAGCCCGGATTGCATCGGATGCCTCGAATGCGTCGCCAATTGCCCGACCGGTGGGGCGCTGGAGGTCAGCGCTGCAGCGCCGTGGACGTCGTGGCGCAAGGCCCTCGACCCAGCGGCGCTCCCCCAGGCCGGACGAACTCCCACCCCGGTGACCATCGGGCGGCGACCCCCCAAGGCCTCCGCGGCCGAGCGCACCTCAGCTGCCGAGCACACCGATGGAGCCGAGCGATGACAACGACCGGGCGCCCGCGTCACCCCATGCCCGCCGCGACGCCCGGCAGACGACCGGTCAATCGCTGGCTGTTGCCGGTTGCCGCCCTCGCGGTCTTCTTCGGGACGATCATCGTGGCCCAGGCCAGTGGACACTGGGTCACCAGTGGCCGCGACACGCTCGTGGCCGGCTCGGCAGCGGGAGCGGGAGCGGCCGAGACGGCAGTGGCACCACCAAGCAGTCACCCACCGGGTCGCTCGGCAGCGCTGACCTCAAGGGCTGGATGACCATCCAGGAGGCGGCCGATGGGCTCGGAATACCGGTCGCCGACCTCGTGTCCGTCATCGCCCCTCCCGAGGGGGTGACGCTCGCCGCCACCACCGCGCTGAAGGATGTCGAAGGTCGCGTGCCGGGTTTCTCGCTCACCGACCTCAGGACGACGTTGGCGGCCCGCCTGGGGAGGTGAGCGGCAATCCCCGGACCAGGTCGGTGAAGCGATCCATGGCCGCGTCGACGGCGGGGCGATCGCCGGTCACGGCGAGCTCCAGCAACAAGCCCCGCGCCGTGGCGACCGAGAGCCGAGCCAGCTCGCCCGCGAGTGGATCGGCAAAGCCGCTGCGGCGGAAGCCATCCGCGATGACGTCGAGCCAGCCGACGGTGAGCCACTCCCGGAGGGCACCGGCATACGGCCGATCGTGCATGGCCGCCGCCGACAACTCGAAGAAGAGCGGCGCGAAGGTCTGCGCGGTGTCGGCGACCCGCGCCCAGAAGGCTGCGCCGGCGGCATACGGATCGTCGTGGCTGGCGAGCAGCTCGCGCGCAGTCTGCTGCTCGCCCCGCTCGACCGCCTCGACAACAGCGGCGAGCAGCCCCTCGCGCGAGCCGAAGTGATAGATGAGCATCCGATGGCTGGTGCCGAGGGCCGTGGCGAGCGTGCGCAGGCTCGTGTCGCCGATCCCGTTGGCCGCGAACCAGGTGACCGCCCGGGCGAGCAGCTGGTCCTTAGGCGACATGTCCGTCGGCTCGCGCGGCCAGCGCCCGCGCCTCGGTCGCGAGATAGCTCACGGTGAGTCGGCCGTAGACCGCGCGGACGACCGGGGCGAGCGGACCGGACATCTCGATGCCGAGGGTGACCTCACAGCCACCGTCGGGCGTCGCCGCCACCACATGGGTGCCCACGGTCGTGACACCGGGCTGCTTTGACTCCCAAGTGAATTCGCGCCGCGGCCCCGCGGGCTGCCAGGACGTCAGCGTCCAGACCGCGGGGCGCAGGCGCGGTTGGCTGATGCGGTATGCCGCGCCGACGCCGTCCGGTGTCGCGGGGTCGAGCGGCTCGAGAGAGTCGATCGTCGGGAGCCACTGCGCCCAGCGGCGGACGTCCGAGAGGACGGCCCACACGGCCTCGGGGGTGGCCGTCATGACGCGAGAATGCTGGGTCATGTACCACATGGTACAGCGTCGGACAGGTGGCATCGGGCGCCGACGGGTGCGGCGCCGGCCCAGAAGGGTGCGGACTCAGCCCGGGGTGAGGCTGGGCCAGCGGAAGGCCGGATCGCCGTAGAGCACGAACGCCGCCCAGCTCGGGTCGTCGAGATGGACCCGAGCCGTCTCCTGGCGAGCGAGCAGCATCGCCTGCCCGAGCGGCTGGCCCTCGAGGACGGCGTTGTAGAAGCTCGCGGCGAAGTCGGCCGCGACGTTGTCGACGACCGGCCAGAGCGAGCCGATGCACCCTAGGGCACCGCCGTAGACGAACGCACTGGCCAAGCCCTCGCGCGGGTCTCCGTCATAGACCCCCTCAACCGGCGGGAGCCCGTCGCCCGCTTGCTGTCGGGCGGTCTCGCACGCGTTGAGGAAGACGAGTGGATGCCCGGCCATGAGGCGCTGGATCTTCTGGGCGAAGCACACCTCGCCGCCGTCGAGCAGCAACCCGCTCTGATCGGGCCGCCGGGCGTCGTAGGCCGCGTGTCCGGCGAAATGGACGATGTCGTAGTCGGTGCTCATCAGCACCTCACGGAACCGGCTGCCCGAGGGGGCGTCATCGAGCCCGGTCGCGATGACGTCGACCTGCACCCCACGGGCCCACTTCTGCTCGATCCGGGCCTTGATTGTCGCCACCTCCCTGGCCACGTTGGTCAACGCGGGGTCGCCAGTCGAGGCGATGAGGGCGATCCGTCGGCCCGTCGCCGCGCCGTCCGCCGCTCGCACGGCGACCCGACTGCGTGAGCGGCCGACCGGCATCCGGGCGATGGGCCGGCGCAGCGAGAAGAACGGCGGCGGCGTGCCCGTCTCGGCTGCCACGGCATCCGCGTCGAACATCAGCTCCCAGGGCAGCTCGAGGTCGTTGGTCGTGACGATGATCTGGGCGTCGGGGTTGCGGGCGAGCTCGTCCTTCATCCGGTCGGGGACGAGCAGCTTGAAGAAGACAGACCCCATCTTCTGCAACTCGGCCAGGCCGGTCGAGGTGGCCGTCGGCGCCGCCATCGCGACCGCCGCGGGGCCCTTCCCCGCCGGTGCGGAGTCGCGCAGTCGGCTGTATGCCGCGCCGCTCACCGAGCGCAGCGCGTCGAGGAAGAAGCGGCGATCCTGCTCGACGATCGTCGTCGTGTCCTGGATATTGACCCCGACGTGACCGGCCGCGCCCGGTGCGAGCAGCATGATCGTGTATTCGTAGCGATGCTCGTCGAGTGGGCCGCGCAGCACGGTCAATTGGACCCGCCCGGACCGACGCCGGGCCTCGTCGCGGGCGTGCTGGAGACGGTCCTTGACCTCCTCGGCCGGGACCGACGCCGTCGCTCGGGGCGACTCCATGAGCGTGGTCGGCGAGGGGTGCTCGTCGAGCGACTTGAGCGACAGGTGGGCCGCCATGAGCTGACCGGCGTCGAGCTGGGCGCGGACCGAGGCGACCAGGCTGAGCAACCGGTCGCGGCCCTCGCTGAGCTCTCGCGGGAGCACGGCGTTGACCTGGCCGAGCTCACGATCGAGGGCCTTGACCTCGGCCTCGCGGTCGGTCCACGGCCCGAGCCGGGTTTGGATGTCGACGGCAGCCTCGGCGCGGATCTGCTCCTTGCGGGTGAGGTGCTCGAGGACGACCGGCACGGCCGCCCAATGCGGGGAGTCCACGGCTGCCTCGAGCCGGTCGAGCAATTGCCGGTCCGCCGGAGTCTCGCGGATCTGCCCCAGCAACGTCCGCGCCTGGTCGAGGTGGCCGTTGAGGGTGGCCAGGACGGCGAGCTCTCCGTCGACGATGACGACATCGGTGTCGCGCAGGGCGTCCAGTCGTTCGGCGATCTCGATGACCAGGTCGCGACGCGCCTCGAGAGTCGCCAACGCGGCGGCCAGCCGGGCCAGGTCGGCGACCGCGGTGGCAGCCGAGCGCTTCGGCGGGGAGGCAGCGGCGGCTTTCGATGCGGCGACCACCGACGCGCGGGCCGCGCTCACCGGGAGCCACCTGGGTCGGGCGGCAGCAGCTTGAGCTGCTCGTCGACGGGTTGCCAGCCGAGGTCCCACATCGCGCCCTGGGCGACGAGTCGCTCCTTGTTGCGCTCGACCATCACCTTGAGCAACTCATCCGCGGCGTCGCCCTGCAGGCTGGCCGGGTCGAAGGGCTCGGCAGCCGCGGTGCTGTCGACGGAGCGCCCTGTCGACGGCGTGGCATACCCGAGCCGCAGCGGGGGCCACGACGTGAAGAACAGGGCCGAGCCCCAGGCCATCGCTCCGGGGAAACGTCGCTCCAGGCCGCGGCGGGTCTCGGTCATCACGGCGTCCAGGGGCAGCCGCGACACCACCTGCGGGTAGAAGGCCTCGGTGAAGAACGCGGCATGCTCGTCCAGCACCTGCCCGCGGTGCCCCACGACGCTGAGCCCGGACTCGGCCAGCCGGCGCGCGGTGGCGTCAACGGCGCATCCGTTGAGCACCACGAGAGCGATCGACGACTGCTCGAGGACCTCGATCCACTGCTCGGTCTGCGCCATGAGGGCATCCCGCTCGAGCACCGAGCTCGTCGGCGCGGTGAAGTCAGGGCCGACGTGCCACCCGTCGCGACCCGCACAGATGAGGTGGACGACATCGGCGTCGGTCGTCGTCAACCGGTGCAGAACGTCGGCGTCGGTCGTGACGGGGACGGGACGCACGACGCAAGGCCCGAGCCCCGGCAGCACGTCGGTCATCCAGGCGAGCTCATGTTGCGCGCCGGAAAGCGGGGGCAACTGCGCTGGATAGGTGACGATGACGTCGATCAGCAGCGGCCGGTCGGTCGGGAGCGGGCGCGGATCGGGACCGGTCCCGGCTCCCCGGACGATCGATCGGCCTGCCGCCAGCGCGAAGAAGTCGTTGGTCTTGGGGTCGACGAGCAGCTCCCACGGCTGCCTCCAGACGTCGTCGGTGACGTCCGCGTCCGGCACCAGGCGCAGCGTCACCGGGCGCCCAGCGGCATCGCAGGCTCGGGTCGCCTGGCCGAGGGCCAGCGCGAGCGAGCCGGACAGCAGCGTGTTCCACAGGGCCGCCCCGGTGGCCTTGGCGTGCAGCCCCGGGCTGTCGGCCGTGTAGGCGTCGACGGCGCCGCTGGGGATGGCGTTCATCCGGGCCGTCTGCTTGATCCAGCTCAGCCCGAGGTCCGGCTGGGCCTTGATGCTGAGGGTCCGGTCGGTCGGGGCCAGATAGACCCGCGCCTCCACTGCATCCGGGACCGACACCGAGCTGGTCGTGCGCACACTACGTGAGGCCATGGGCCGCTCCTTCAGTGGCGGGCGCCCAATTTGCCGGAAAGGGCAAATGCGAGAGGAGTCTCGCGGAACAATCGAGCATATCGAGCATTCAGGGCCACGCGCCGGGCTTCGCCAGAAACCCACCTCCCCGGCCGTGAGCGGTCGGGCGGCCCGTTCTCCGCCTCGGACAGGAGGCCCCGTTGACCCGACGATCATTGCTCATCGGCAGCCAGACCGGCGGTCTGTCGGGCCCGGACGGCGACGTACGGATCGTGGCGGAGGCGCTCACCGACTGGGGCTTCGCCTGCCGGACCATCACCGGCGACGACGCCACGCGGGCGGGCATCCTCGCGGCATACGACGATCTCGTGCAGGACTGCAGCGCGGGCGACGCGGCGGTCGTCTACTACTCGGGGCACGGCGGGCGTGATCGGATCGACACGGCGAGCGCACCGACCGGGCTGCCCGACTGGCTGCACTACATCGTGCCGACCGACGCGCATCTCGTCGGCCCCGGCGTTTTCGGCGGGATCCTCGCCGAGGAGTTGTCGGCGCTGGCGCTGCGCCTGACCGAACGCACCGACAACGTGACGACCATCCTCGACTGCTGCCATTCGGCGCGGATGTTCCGCGGCGAGAGCGCCGTCCCGAAGGCCGTGCCGGGGCGCACCCTGGGCGGCCGGGAGCTGCCCGCCGATCTGCGGGCGCGCTGGGAGGCGGCCCGCGCAGCGAGCCGTAGCGCGGTCGGCGACGCCAACCCCAAGGTCGTGCAGCTCGTCGCCTGCGCGCCGGACCAGTCGGCATACGAGCTGACCGACGACACGCTGCAGGACATCCACGGGACGCTCACGTCGGCGCTCGTCCCGGTGCTGCGCAGCCCGGTGGCGCGTCAGCTCTCCTGGACCGAGCTGATCGGCCTGGTGCGACCGGCGGTGCTCGACCGGGTCTCCGGGCAGCGGCCAGATCTGTTGGGCCCCAACGGCGCTCGCCGGCTCTTCGAGGTGACCACCAAGGACGAGACGGGGGTGCTGCCGGTGGCCGAGGGCGACGGGCAGCTGTGGCTCGCGGGGGCCGCACTGCTGGGGATCGCCGAGGGCGACACCTATGACCTCGTCACGCCCGACGGTGCGGCCCCGCTCGCCGAGGCCGTCGTCTCCGAGGTGCGTGGCGACCGGGCGCTGCTCGACTGCCGACCGGCGCCGCCCTCGCCCCTGCCGGCTGGCACGACCGCGCGGCCGGTCGGTTGGGCGAGGGATACGGCAAATGCCAGGATCG
>CAZLGB010000038.1:0-22139 GCA_964558825.1 uncultured Intrasporangiaceae bacterium | reverse complement strand
GCCTCGCACGGTCAGCCGCTCGCCTCGGCGCAGCCGGGACGCACCGAGCCGGTGGCGGCCTTCGCACCCGACGGGGCCCTCGTCGCGATCCTCGACGAGTCGGCGCGGCGGGCACGGACGCACGTCGTCTTCACCCCCGGGGGTTCGTAGAGTGTCACTCGTGCATGTCTGGAACGGCCTGGCCGACGTCCCCGACGACGTGGGCCCCTGCGTCGTCACCCTCGGCAACTTCGACGGCGTCCACCGCGGCCACCGGGCGGTGCTGGCCGAGGTCATCGCCGAGGCGCGGGCGCGCCGACTGACCTCCGTCGCGGTGACCTTTCACCCGCACCCCATCGCCGTGCTCTTCCCCGACAAGGCGCCCGCCGAGCTGACCACGCTCGAGCAGCGCCTGGCGCTGCTCGCCGACACGGGTCTCGACGCGGTCCTCGTGCTGGAGTTCACCCGCGAGTTCGCCGCGCAGACGCCCGAGGAGTTCGTCGACGGAGTCTTCGTCGACGCCCTCGACGCCCAGGTCGTCGTCGTGGGGGAGGACACCCGCTTCGGCGTGCGCAACAGCGGCACCGTCGCCACGCTCCAGCAGCTCGGCGCCGATCGAGGCTTCGCCGTCCGCGCGATCGCGGACGTCGGGGACACCGGCCGGTGGTCCTCGACTCGCGTGCGCGCGCTCGTCGCCGAGGGCGACGTCGGCGCCGCCGGTGAGCTGCTCGGTCGCCCCCCGCGGGTGGAGGGCGTCGTCGTCCACGGTGACCACCGCGGCCGGCTGCTCGGCTTCCCGACGGCCAATCTCGGCGGCCCGATCGCCGGGCTCATCCCCGCCGACGGGGTGTATGCCGGGTGGCTGATCCGTCTCGACCGGCCCGACGGCGACCCCGAGCGCCGGCTCCCTGCGGCGATCTCCATCGGCACCAATCCGACCTTCGACGGCACCCAACGCCGCGTCGAGGGCTATGTGCTGGACCGGACCGATCTCGAGCTCTATGGCGAGCCGATCGCCTATGAGTTCGTCAGCCGGCTGCGTCCGACCCTGCGTTTCGACGGTGTCGAACCACTCATCGAGCAGATGAACGCCGACGTCGCGCAGTGCCGGGCAACCCTGGCAGGCTGACCCGCATGCCGACCCAGGGTGGACGACCGCTGCGCATTCCCACATGGTCGGAGGTGCTCACCACGCCCGACCGGTTGCGCCGGGCGCTCAACGTCTGGCCGCCCTATCTCGCGGCGGGGATCCGCGTGCGCGAGCTCGCGCCGGACTACACCCGGGCCGTCGTGACGATGAGCCTGCATCCGCTCAATCGCAACTACTTCGGCACCCATTTCGGCGGGTCGCTCTTCTCCATGGCCGACCCGTTCTGGGTCTTCCTCGTCGGAGCTCGCCTCGGCCGCGACTATGTCGTCTGGGACCAGCGGGCCGAGATCGACTTCGTCCGACCGGGCCGGACCGAGGTGCGGACCGAGTTCGTCCTCGACCCGGCCGTCGTCGAGCAGATCCGGGCGGCTGCAGAGGGGGGCGAAAAGGTCCTCTGGTGGTTCGACAACGAGATCGTCGACACCTCCGGCGAGGTCGTCGCCCGGGTGCGTCGCCAGCTCTACGTGCGCCGCAAGCGCCCTGCCGCGGGCTGAGCGCCCGCCGCGCGACGCATCGATCACCAGCACGTATGCCGTGCAGTTCACCCACGCAGCCTCTCCCGCCGGGGTGACCCCACGGCATACGGTTGACCTCAACAACGCCTTGCGGACGGCGGGCACTACCAGCGGGTAGGGTGCCTGCACCGCACCGGTGCCGGATGTCGACGAAGGAGTCAGCGCAGTGGCCATGAAGTCAGCCGTGGATGAGCAGATCAACCACGACATCCTCGAGGGGCGGGCGCCGAGCATCGCTGCCCTGTTCCGTGACCGCGTCGCGCGTTCGGGCAATCGGGAGGCCTTCCAGTTCTTCAAGAACGGGCACCTCGAGCACGTGAGTTGGAGCGAGGCCCGCGACCGGGTCTACGCGCTGGCGGCCGGGCTCATGGGCCTGGGCATCGCCCTCGAGGACCGGGTGGCCATCGCGTCGGCCACCCGCTACGAGTGGGCCCTCGCCGACCTCGCCGTCATGTGCGCAGGCGGGGCGACGACGACGGTCTACCCGTCCACGCTCGCCGAGGACGTCGCCTATATCGTGTCCGACTCCGGCAGCCGGATCGCCTTCGCCGAGGACGACGGGCAGGTCGAAAAGCTGCGCACCCACCGCGCCGAGCTGCCCGAGGTCATCAAGGTCGTCACGTTCACCGGCGAGGCACACACCGGCGACGAGGAGGGCGACGACTGGGTCATCAGCCTCGCCGACCTCGAGGCCCAGGGCCGCGCCGCGCTCGAGGCTCGCCCGACGATGGTCGACGAGCGGATCGACCTCATCGCCTCCGACCACCTCGCGGTCATCATCTACACCTCCGGGACGACCGGCCGCCCCAAAGGCGCCGAGATCACCCAGGACGCCCTCGTCTATGAGGCCGCCGCGATCCACTCCATCGGCATCCTCGACCAGAACGACCTGCAGTTCCTCTGGCTGCCGCTCTCGCACATCTTCGGCAAGATCCTGCTGGCCCTGCCGCTGCAGATGGGTTTCCCCACGGCCATCGACGGCGAGATCCCCAAGATCGTCGACAACCTCGCCGTCATCAAGCCGACTTTCATGGGCGCGGCCCCGCGCATCTTCGAGAAGGCCTACGCGCGCATCGCCATGACCCTCGAGGGCGAGACCGGCGTCAAGAAGCAGCTCGTGGAGTGGGCGCTCGGCGTCGGCAAGCAGATGATGGAGGCCAAGTCGCAGGGCGGCTCGCCGTCGCTGCTGCTGCAGGCCCAGCACCTCGTCGCCGACAAGCTCGTGCTGAGCAAGGTGCGCGACCGCTTCGGTGGGCGGGTGCGCTTCTTCATCTCCGGGTCCGCGGCGCTCAACCGCGACGTGGCCAGGTGGTTCGGTTCGGTCGGGCTGGTCGTCCTCGAGGGCTACGGCCTCACCGAGACCTCCGCGGCCACGTGCGTCAACCGCCCGGGCTCGGGTCGCTACAACTACGGCACCGTCGGCTGGCCGGCCCCCGGCACCGACGTCAAGATCGCCGAGGACGGCGAGATCCTCGTCAAGGGTCCGGGGGTCATGCGCGGCTACCGCAACCGGCCCGACGCGACCGCCGAGGTCTTCGACGAGGACGGCTACTTCCGCACCGGCGATATCGGCGAGATCGACTCCAACGGCTTCGTCAAGATCACCGACCGCAAGAAGGACCTCTTCAAGACCTCAGGCGGCAAGTACATCGCGCCCTCGCAGATCGAGTCGGCCTTCAAGGGCCAGTGCCCCTACGTCTCGCAGATGCTCGTCTTCGGTGACGGACGCAACTACGCGACGGCGCTGCTCACCCTCGACCCTGACGCCATCACCGCGTGGGCGGCCGCCAACCGGATGGCCGGCAAGTCGTATGCCGAGATCACCCAGACGCCTGAGGCTCGTGAGCTCCTGCAGGGCTACATCGACGCGCTCAACTCCGGGCTCAACCGCTGGGAGACGATCAAGCGGTTCGTCATCCTCGACCGCGACCTCACCGTCGACAGCGGCGAGCTGACCCCGAGCCTCAAGCTCAAGCGCAAGGTCGTCGCCGAGCGCTACAAGGACGACCTCGAGTCGCTCTACAGCTGATCCAGCACACTCCCGCCGGGGTGATGTCGCGCGCGACTTTCGCGTGTCGGCGTCACCCCGGTGTGATGAGCGGGACGAAGACGTAGCGTCCCAGCGAGGTCCGCGCCCCGCTCGCCTCGACCCGCCACACCTGGCCGTCGGCAGGGACGACGAGTATGCCGTGCGGCGCCAGTTGGGCGACGAGACTTTCGGGCACCTCCGCAGCCATCGCGGACACGAGGATCCGGTCGAACGGGGCCTGGTCCGGTGCCCCAAGGGCGGCGGGGTCGGCCGGCTCGATCCGGGCCCACGGCATACCCCACGTCGCCAAGGCATTGCGCCCGACGGCGACGAGCTCTGGCAGCCGTTCCAGGCCGAGCACCCAGCCGTCCGGCCCGACCAGCTCGGCCAGCAGCGCCGTCGTCCACCCCGAGCCCGACCCCACGTCGAGCACCCGCTGGCCGGGCCGCGGGTCAAGGGCGGTGAGCATCTGACGCACGGTGCTCGGCTGGGAGTTGGTCTGGCCGTGGCCGATCGGCAGGGCCCGGTCGAGGCCGGCATACCCCAGCTGGGACGGCGGCAAGTGGCGCTCGCGGGCGATGACCTGCATTGCCGCGCGCACCCGCTCCTCGGCGATCAGCAGGGGCACACCTTCAGTATCCGCCGGTAGAATCGCCGGATGCCCGGACAGTCCCGCTTCGCCGACCTCGAGCCCCTGCTCGCGCAGGTCCAGAAGCCGATCCAATACGTCGGGGGCGAGCTCAACTCGACCGTCAAGGACTGGGACTGTGGGGGATTCGGCCCTGACGGCGCCGAGCGCACGGTCCGCTGGGCGCTGATGTATCCCGACGCCTACGAGGTCGGGCTGCCCAACCAGGGTGTCATGATCCTCTACGAAGTGCTCAACGAGCGCCCCGACGCCCTCGCCGAGCGGACGTATGCCGTGTGGCCCGATCTCGAGGCGCTACTGCGGTCCGCGGGAGTGCCCCAGCTGACCGTCGACGGGCACCGGGCGGTGGGGGAGTTCGACCTCTTCGGCATCTCCTTCTCGACCGAGCTCGGCTACACCAACTACCTCACGGCGCTGGACCTGGCCGGCATCCCCCTGCGGGCGGCCGAGCGCGGGGACGAGCACCCGATCGTCGTCGTCGGTGGGCACGCGTCCTTCAACCCCGAGCCGATCGCCGACTACGTCGACGCGGTCGTCGTGGGGGACGGCGAGGAGGCCGTGCTGCGGCTCACCGATCTCGTCGCGGCGTGGAAGGCGCAGGGCCGGCCCGGGGGCCGCGGCGAGCTGCTGCTGCGGATCGCGCGCGACGGCGTCGCCTATGTGCCCGGGCTCTACGAGGTCGACTATCTGCCCGACGGGCGCATCCGCCGGGTCGCGCCGCGGGCCGGGGCGACCGGCATACCCTGGCGGGTTGCCAAGCACACGGTGACCGACCTCGACGCGTGGCCCTATCCGCGCACGCCGCTCGTGCCGCTCGCCGAGACCGTCCACGAGCGGATGTCGGTCGAGATCTTCCGCGGGTGCACGCGCGGGTGCCGCTTCTGCCAGGCCGGGATGATCACCCGGCCGGTGCGCGAGCGCTCGATCACCGGCATCGGCGAGATGGTCGCGGCAGGTCTGGCGGCCACGGGGTTCGAGGAGGTCGGGCTGCTGTCGCTGTCCAGTGCCGACCACTCCGAGATCGCCGAGATCACCAAGGGACTCGCCGACCGTTACGAAGCGGAACAGGTGGGGCTGTCGCTGCCCTCGACCCGGGTCGACGCCTTCAACATCGACCTGGCCAACGAGCTGACCCGCAACGGGCGCCGCTCGGGGCTGACCTTTGCCCCCGAGGGCGGCTCCGAACGCATCCGCAAGGTCATCAACAAGACGGTCACCGAGGACGACCTCATCGCCACCGTCGCCGCGGCGTATGCCGCGGGATGGCGCCAGGTCAAGCTCTACTTCATGTGCGGGCTGCCGACCGAGACCGACGAAGACGTGCTCCAAATCGCTCGTCTCGCAGCGAAAGTCATCGAGACCGGGCGGCAGGTCAGCGGGCAGCGCGACATCCGCTGCACGGTGTCGATCGGCGGCTTTGTGCCCAAGCCGCACACGCCCTTCCAGTGGGCCGGTCAGCTCGGCGCCGAGGCGACCGATGCCCGGCTGCGCCTGCTGCGCGACACCATCCGCGCCGACCGGCGCTATGGCCGGTCGATCGGATTCCGTTATCACGATGGGCAGCCCGGCATCGTCGAGGGCTTGCTGTCGCGGGGTGACCGACGCGTCGGCGCCGTCATCGAGCGGGTGTGGCGCGATGGCGGGCGCTTCGACGGGTGGAGCGAGCACTTCTCCTACGAGCGCTGGATGCGTTGTGCCTCAGAGGCATTCGAGGGCACTCCCGTGTCGGTCGACTGGTTCACCACCCGCGAGCGCGGGCAGACCGAGGTGCTCCCGTGGGATCACATCGACTCCGGGCTCGACCGCGAGTGGCTCTGGGAGGACTGGCAGGCGGCGCTGGCCGAGGAGCAGGTCGACGACTGCCGCTGGACTCCGTGCTTCGACTGCGGGGTGTGCCCGCAAATGGGCACGGCCATCGAGATCGGCCCGACCGGGCGCACGCTGCTGCCGCTGTCACCGGTCGCTTCGGCCACTGCTGCCACGACGGAGCCGCTGGTCCCCTCCGCCACGCCGTGAGCACCCCGCCCGCGTATGCCGTGCGGCGCGCCACCGAGGACGACCTGGCGGCGGTGAGCGGCGGCTGCCGGCGCTGGGTGGCGGAGCGGCGCAGTGCTGCCGCTGCCGGTGCCGCTGCCGCCACCGCTGCCGCTGCCGGTGCCGCTGCCGCCACCGCTGCCGGTGCCGATGAT
This sequence comes from uncultured Intrasporangiaceae bacterium, assembly GCA_964558825.1. Classification (GTDB taxonomy): domain Bacteria; phylum Actinomycetota; class Actinomycetes; order Actinomycetales; family Dermatophilaceae; genus Phosphoribacter. The sequence goes on along the minus strand of CAZLGB010000038.1, from coordinate 15,628 downwards.
GACCCCGACTTCGAGGCCCGGATGGCCGATTGGTGGCTGCGGATGGCCGACCGGCGGCATACCTGGCTCGCCTGGGCGGGGGACTGGCCGATCGGGATGGCGGCGCTCGTCGTGTTCGAGCGGATGCCGGCTCCCGGCTCACCGACCGCACACTGGGGCTACGTGTCGCAGGTGTGGGTCGACCCGGCATACCGACGGCGTGGCGTGGCGACCGCCCTCATGGGGGCGGCGATCGAGTGGGCGCGCGAGCAGCAGATGGTGCGCCTCGTGCTCAACCCGAGCGAGATCTCTCGCCCGATGTATGCCGCCCTCGGCTTCCGCCCCGCCGACGACCTGCTGCGCCTCGACCTGGCCTGAGCAACTCCACGCAAAGAGCACGCGACCTGGATGGAGCGCTCCAACTGGATTGAGACTCCAACTCCAGGTCCCTGCCGCCCGCCCCCCAGTCTCGCCGCCATGGCGGCGAAACTCTGGGGCCTTGGCCGGGAGGGAGACACCCGGGGGTGGAGACACCCGGGGGTGGAGGCACGCGGGTGTGGAGGCACCAAGGGAGGCACCACTGGAGGCGCCACGGGAGGCACCACGGGAGGTGCTCGAGGTCCCTCTCATTGGAGCGTTCTCCACCGCGTAGGTGCATAACACTCCCCACAGAGCTGCGTCGCGCGTCCCCGGGCCGAGTTTCGCCGCCATGGCGGCGAGATTGGTCGGTGGCGTCGAGATATGAACGCCATCCACCAACGTGGCCGCCATGGTGGCGAAACTCGATCCCCAAACGGCGCGCAGAACCCGAGCGCTCAGCGGCGGACGAAGGGGAGCGCCGCGAAGGCCCGACCGACGACCCGGTGCAGCAGGCTGGGGCCTTCGGCGGGCGGCTCGCCGAGCAGCTCCCCAAGCCGCTCAGCGAGCGTGTCGAGGAAGTCGTCGACGCTGCGCTCGTCATAGCCCGAGCGCACCACCGTCGCGTGGAACGCCGAGCGGGCGACCTCACGGGCGAGCTGCGCGGTCGCGGTGCCGCGCTCAAGCGCCTCGGCCACGCCGCGCAACAGGTGATCGACGTCGCCCCGGTCGTAGCCATGCTGATAGCGCACGCGCGGGAAGGCGGCCGCCCGCACCCAGGCCGCCAGCTCGGCTGCCGCCGCAGAGGGCGGCTCGGCGGGCGGGCGCTGACGGGCGGTCATCGGCGGGTATGCCGTGCGGCCCTAGACCGCGTGTCCGAGGTGGGCCAGCGCCTGGCGCAGCAGCACGCCGTGCCCGCCGCTCATCTCCGGCGTGGCCGCGAGCTCGACGGCCTCGGCAGGACTGAGCCAGGCGAGGTCCAGGGCGTTGCCCTGGGGGACGCAGTCACCCATGAGCACGACGACATAGCCCAGGGCGACGGCGTGCTGGCGGGGGTCGTGGAAGGGTGTGACGCCCGGGGTGGGGAAGTATTCGGCGATGGCGAAGGGCTGCGGCGAGATCGGCACCTGGGGCAGCGCCATCGGCCCGAGATCGCGCTCGACATGGCGCAGCACGGCGTCGCGCAGTCGCTCGTGGTAGAGCACCCGCCCCGACACGAGCTCACGTTGGATCTGGCCCTGCTCGGTCGCGCGCAGCAGCAGCCCGATGCTGGAGACCTGGCTGCGCTCGTCGACGCGCACTGGCACGAGGTTGACGTAGAGGATCGGCAGGCGCTCGCGGGCGTCGCGCAGCTGCTCGCGACTGAGCCACCCGGCCTCGGTCTCGGTCTCGTGCATGCACGTGATTGTGCCGTATGCCGCCTCGCCCACCTCAAGCCCTGGACCATAGCGTGGGCGAGGCCCTGCGCAGCGGTAGCTGCGCAGGGCCTCGTCGTGAGCGATCAGTCCGTGGTCGGGAGCCGGGAGGTCACGGACCGCTGCTGACCGCGCCTCCGTTGGCGATCGTCAGCGCCGACGCCTCCTGACATGTGGCACCGATGTCCCGCTGGGCGGGGTTGGCGCTGTCGTAGGCGACCTGCCACGAGAAGCTCCCACTCGTGGTCTGAGCAGGGGCGTTGCCCGACAGCACGACCTGCGGCGAGGCGCCGGAGACCGCCGTGGTCGTCGTGAAGACCCCGGTCCCGGTGCAGGTGGCGTTGGTGAAGAAGGTGAACGTCACGCTGCCGACGAGGTTGCCTCCGGCGGGGGCCGAGACCGTGACCGAGTCGCTCGGGACCCAGGTCTGGGCGCTGACGAGCGAGCTGGGCACCGTGGTGATCGTCACGTTCTCCGCCACATCGCTGCAGGCGGCATTGTGGGTGGTGGTGAGGTTGTTGGTGCTGCCACCGTATGCCGCGACCCAGTGATAGGTGCCCGCGGCGCTGGGAGTCACCGCCGCGGAGGCGTAGCTGCCGTTGCCGCTGACCGAGACATTCTGGCTCGGGCTGACCGCCGAACTGTCGTAGACCAGCGGCCCACACGAGGCATCCGACGGCCCGTAGAGCCGGAAGGTGATCGACCCTCCAGCCGCCGGACCCGCGGTGCCGGTGAGGTTGATGACCGGCGAGGCGGGGTCGGTTGCGAGCCCGGACAGCGTCGCCGAGTCGGTCACCGAGCCGCCGAGCAGGACGCCATCGCTCGCGTCGGTCGTCACCGCCGGGGTCACCGGGGTGACGGTGAAGCACTCACTGGCCCGGGCGTCGGACGAGCCGGCGATGCCCTGGGCCGGGTCGCCGCTGTAGCTGGCCCGCCAGCAATAGCGGCCCACCGAGGTGACGTAGGCCGTCGGGGAGTTGACCGTCACCGGGAAGCTGGACCCGCCCACTGCAGCCGACCCCACCGACGTGCCACCGCTCGTGCAGAGCCCGGGGGCGTCGACCTTGCACAGCGAGAAGCTCACCAAGCCGGACGGCGTGGCGGTGCCACCGGTGATGGTGACGACCGCCTGGTCGCGGACGCCGACGACCCCCGTGCCGATCGACAGACCGCCCGAGCCAACGACCGCACCGGCCGCCGTCTGGGGCGTGGTCACCGTGCTCGACTCGCAGCCGCCGAGGTTGACGCCGCTGCCGAGGATGGTGTCCTTGTAGTCCGCGCTGTCGGAGTTTCCGGTGACGGTGCTGGGGATGACGTTGGCGAAGGACAGGCAGCGCTGGACCCCGCCGTAGATCGCGTCGGTGACGTTGACGGCGGCCTCGCCGCGGAAGAGGTCGGCGCTGTATGCCGCCGCCGAGACGGACGCGTCGAGGGCAACCGGCGGGCCGAGCGTGAGGTTGGGAGCGGTGCCGGTCCACACCCGCTTGGACAGGTTGAGACTGTTGCCCTGCTGGTCCCAGAGGATGAGGAAGTCACCCTCGCTGCGGTTGGCCCACGGGTTGCACGAGGCCATGAGCGCCGCATCGTCCTGGGTCGGGCCGAAGGCGCAGGCGGCCGGGGCGGCCTTGCTCATGAACTCGAAGGCGATGAAGCCGCTGCCCGAGTTGCTGTCGCGCTCCCAGGCGAAGTAGATCCAGTCGTCGCCGTCGCCGTCCTTGCGCGACCCCACCCAGGCCTGGCGCAGGTCGACCTGGGCGTTGGGGTTGGTCAACCCGAGGGTGGGCACCGCGTCGTTGTGGATGACCCCGATCTTCGTCGTGCTGGAGTTGAGCGGACCGAGCTCCTTGACGTTGCCCTCGGGGTCTTCGAGGTTGAGGCTCGCGTCGGTCCCCGGCACGTCGGCGCCGAGGTTGGGCCCGATGGTGAAGGGCGGCGTCGAACCCGCGCTGGCGGTGGGTGCGACCACCAACGCCATGGGGAGGGCGGCCGCGGCGACGAGCACCTGCGCGAGGCGCCAGCGCCTCGCGCGGCGCGTGGGGACGGACGGCGGGGTGGGGGGAGTTGGATGGCTGGGCACACGCCGGGTCATGTGGGACTCCTGGGCGAAAGGACCGGATCCGTGGTGGGATCCAGGGCGTCGGCGGCCCGCACCTGCCGCAGTCGGTCAGTGCCCCGAGTCCTCGCCCCGCACGCCCCCCGGCGTGGGGTCCCTGCCAGCCCCCGAAGATCGTCACCCTTGAGTCGATGCGCCCCGCACGCGTCGGCCGACCTCCACGTCGAAGGTTAGGGCTGCCTTAACGCGGTCATGAGGACTTTCGCGAATGTGGCCGGTTAGTCCGAAAAGTCGGTATGCCGCAGGGCCCGCGACGGAGCTCAGTAGACCTTGCCCGGGTTCATGATCCCGCGCGGGTCGAAAAGCGCCTTGATCGCCCGCTGCCGGGCCAGCTCGGCCACGCCGAGCTCCCACCCGAGGTAGGGGCGCTTCTGGGTGCCGACGCCGTGCTCACCGGTGATCGTGCCGCCGAGCTCGAGGGCCGAGCGCAGCAGCTCGGCGAGGGCCGCCTCGGCTCGGTGCCACCCCTGGACGTCGCCGCGCTCGAAGAAGAGCGAGGGGTGCAGATTGCCGTCGCCGCCATGCCCGGAGAGGGTGATCTCCACGCCGGTGCGCGCGGAGATCGCCTGGCCGGCGCGGACGAAGTCGCCGAGCCGGGCGATCGGCACGCACATGTCCTCGGCCAGCCGTCCGCCCTTGGCCTCGAGGGCGAAGTTGAGCATCCGCCGGCCCTGCATGAGCAGCTCCGCCTCGGCCGGGTTGTCGGCGATGGCCGTCTCGAGCGCGCCGGCAGCGGTGAGCGCATCGGCATACCGCTGGACATCCTCGACCGTGTGGCCGGGCCGGTCGGACTGCACGAGCAGGGCCGCCTCACAGTCGGTCGGGAAGCCGTAGTCGCCGATCGTCGCGAGCGCCTCCAGTGAGGCGCGGTCGAGGAACTCGAGCAGCACCGGCCGGTGCCGGTCGGCGCGCACCGCCAGCACGCCGGCCACCGCCGCGTCGAGCGAGGCGAAGGTTGCCACCGCGGTGAGCCGCGGGTCTGGTGCGGGCAGCACCCGCACGACCGCCGAGGTGACCACCCCGAGCGTGCCCTCGGACCCGACGAAGAGCCCCGTAAGGTCAAGTCCCGCAACGCCTTTGGCGGTGCGCTTGCCGGTCCGCATGCGCTCGCCGCCCGGCAGCACGACCTCCAGCCCCATGACGTAGTCGCCGGTGACCCCGTATTTGATGCAGCACAGGCCGCCGGCGTTGGTCGCGACATTGCCGCCGATCGTGCACATGTCAGCGGAGGCAGGATCGGGCGGATAGTGCAGCCCCGCCTCGGCGCAAGCCGCCTTGAGCGCCGCCGTCACGACCCCCGGCCCGACCCGGGCCTGTCCCTCGACGGGGTCGATGTCGAGGCGCTGCAAGGCCTCGACGTTGAGCACGATCGAGTCCTCGCTCGCGCACGCGGCACCGGTCAGCGCGGTGCGTGCCCCCTGCGGCACGACGGGTATGCCGTGCGCCTGGGCATGGGCGAGGACGTCGACGACGTCGGCCTCGTCACGCGCGCGCACGACGGTGAAGTGCTCGGGGGCGACCGCGCCGAAGGAGGAGTCGACGGCATACGTCAGGGCGATGTCGGGGTCGGTGACGACGACATCGGGGCCGAGCCGCGTGATGAGCTGTGCAGCCAGCGGATCGACGGGCCGGTCGGGGGAGGTGCCCACCCCCCGAACCTATCCGCAGATGAGAGCCGACTCACGCCACCCGCACCACCCGTCGTGGACGAGCCCGCGGGTGCGGAATCATGGGGGTATGTCCTCGACGTATGCCGAGCTGGTCGCCGCTCTCGAGTCCCTGCCGTCCAAGCCGCGCATCGTCGCGAGCGGCAATGCCGCGATCCCCTACGAGGTCTTGCGCATTGTCGACGCCACGCTGCCCGAGTTCGTCCTCAACATGCTCGCCGCGCACGCGGGGCTGCCGCTGCGCGAGGGGATCACCCACGAGACGTCCTTCGTCGGGCCGGGGATGCGCCGCAGCCCGCATCTGTCCTATGTGCCGGCGCGCTTGTCGATGGTGCCGATCCTTTTCAACCGCGCGCTGCCCGTGGACGCCGTCGTCGCGCACACCTCGCTGCCGCACAACGGCAAGATCTCCCTGGGCATCGAGACCAATGTCGTGCGCGGCGCCATCGAGGCGTGCAAGGCCCGCGGAGGCACGATCATCGCCCAGGCCAACGCCAAGATGCCCTACACCTTCGGTGACTCCGAGTTCGACGTCGACGACTTCGACATCGTCTACGAGGTCGACATTCCGGTCGCTAACTATGCCCACCGCAAGGTCGTGTCGGCCGGCGATGCCGACCTCGCGACCATCGGGCGCCTCGCCGCCGAGCGCATCCCCGACGGGGCGACCTTGCAGATGGGCATCGGCAACATCCCCGACGCCGTGCTGCCCGAGCTCACCCACAAGAAGGGCCTGGGGATCTGGACGGAGATGTTCTCCGACGGGGTGCTCAGCCTCATCGAGCAGGGAGCGATGGACGAGGACCGGCCCATCGTCGCGAGCTTCTCGATGGGCAGCGCCGAGCTCTACGAGTGGATGCACCTCAACGAGCGGGTGCTCATGCGGCGCACCGAGACGACCAACGACCCGGCACACATCGCCCAACAGCCGATGATGACCTCGATCAACACAGCGCTGCAGGTTGACCTCTTCGGCCAGGCCAATGCCTCGCGGATCAACGCCCGCATCCACTCGGGCTTCGGCGGGCAGACCGACTTCATCGTCGGGGCGCTGCACTCCGACGGCGGGCAGGCCCTCATGGCGCTGCGGTCGTGGCACCCCAAGGCCGACGTCTCGACGATCATCCCGCTCATCGACGAGCCGGTGACCTCCTTCCAGCACAGCGCGATCATCACCGAGCAGGGGGTCGCCGAGATCTTCGGCAACGACCAGGCCCACCAGTGCTGGTCGATCATCAACAAGGCCGCCCACCCCAGCGTCCGCGCGGAGCTGTGGGAAGAGGCCCACGCCATGGGGCTGGCCTGAGCGACTCGGCCGGGATTCGTGGGGACGAGTTGCAGACGGGATTGAGGTATGCCGACGCGTGAGGACTGGCGCTACTTCGGCGCTTGGGCGGTCATCGGGGCGTTGTCGATGTGGTCGACGTGGACCCTGCTGCGGTTGGGCTGGATCCTGCTCATCATCGCCATCGCGGCGGCGGTCAACCTCGCGACGACCACCGAGCCGGGACGCTCGGGATGGGGGTTCGTCGCGGGCCTGGGTGCCGTGCCGCTGTGGATCGGGCTGGCCAACCGCAGTGCCGGGGGACCCATGGACCAGGTCTGGTGGTGGGGCAGCGGGGCATTGACCGTGCTCGTCGCCCTTGCCGCCTTCCTGCGCCCGCGTCCAGCACACGATGACGAGGAGACCGTCGGCACGCCCGACTAGTCTGCCGGGATGAAGGCCGAGTTCCAGGCGCCGTTGTGGGTCTACGACGGGCCGACCCCGTGGTATTTCCTCACCCTGCCCGCGGACCTCTCCGACGACATCGACGAGGCGACCCGTGGAGTCTCGCGCGGCTTCGGGTCGGTGCGGGTCGAGGTCACCGTGGGGGAGACGGTCTGGTCCACGTCGGTCTTCCCGTCGCGCGAGCACGCGGCATACATCCTGCCGGTCAAGCGGGCGGTGCGCCTGGGCGAGGCACTGCAGGTGGGTGTGCCGGTGGCCGTCGAGATCAGGGTGCTGGACGTGACCCCCCACAGATGCCGCCCGGCAGGGTGTGACGGGATGCCGCCGGCCGCGCGGGCATGAGGGCTGGACGACCCTTGCCTGGCCTCTCGTGGGAGGAGCTGATCGACCCACGGCGGGTGGCGCTCGTCGGGATGCTCGGCGCTTTCGTCGTCACCGCTGCGCTGACCCGATGGCTCACCCGACGCATCCGCGCCGGGCAGCAGCAGCGGGCGCAGGGGGCCGGCGGCGCCGAGGCCGGCCAGCGGGCCTCGATCAGCGCCCTAGGGACCGCAGGGATGCGGGGACACCCGACCGGGTCCCGTAGAATCGACGGCACAGGCGTCGACCCGGCCATCACCGGCGAGCCTCCGGCAGAACGGCGCGTGAGCGCTCACTAGACCCGGACGGGTGGGCCCGTGACAGCCTCCGACCAGAGCGGTCGTATGCCGTGCGCTCGCCGCCCCGGACACCCCGGGAGGCGAGCGAAGGGCATCCGGCAAACGGGGTGGTACCGCGGGGCCGTGGCGACACGGCGTCGTCCTCGTGCACCGAGAACGACCGACCGCAGGAGATCCCGTGAGCTACCCGCAAGCCAGCTGCGACCCCGACCCGAGCGGGGCGACCCCCGCTGCCGTGTCCTCGACGCCGCGCTTCCCGCAGATCGAGGAGCGGGTGCTGGCCTATTGGGCGGCGGACGGGACCTTTCAGGCGTCGATCGACGCGCGCGAGACGGGTGTCGACGGCGCCAACGAGTTCGTCTTCTACGACGGGCCGCCCTTCGCCAACGGCCTGCCGCACTACGGGCACCTGCTCACCGGCTACGTCAAGGACATCGTCCCCCGCTATCAGACGATGCGCGGGCGGCGGGTCGAGCGGCGCTTCGGCTGGGACACCCACGGGCTGCCGGCCGAGCTCGAGGCGCAGCGTCAGCTCGGCCTCAAGACCAAGCAGGACATCGTCGACCTCGGCGTGGGGCGCTTCAACGACGCCTGCCGCAATTCGGTGCTGCGCTACACGAGCGAGTGGCAGGAATATGTCACCCGCCAGGCGCGCTGGGTCGACTTCGAGCACGACTACAAGACCCTCGACACCGACTACATGGAGTCGGTGATCTGGGCCTTCAAGCAGCTGTACGACAAGGGCCTGGCCTACGAAGGCTTCCGGATCCTGCCCTACTGCTGGAACGACCAGACGCCGCTGTCCAATCACGAGCTGCGCATGGACGAGGACGTCTACCAGAACCGCCAGGACCCGGCCGTCACCGTGGGGCTGCGGATGGAGACCGGTGAGCACCTGCTCATCTGGACGACGACACCGTGGACGCTGCCGTCCAACATGGGCGTCGCCGTCCACCCCGACATCGACTATGTCGTCGTCCAGGGCAGCAAGGACCCGGCCGACACCAACCGCTACCTGCTCGCGCAGGCGCGGCTGGCGGCATACGCCCGCGAGCTCGGTGACGAAGCGAGCGAGCGGATCGTCGCGCGCTACAAGGGATCCGAGCTGGTCGGGCGCCGCTACACACCGCCGTTCAGCTACTACCTCGGCTATGCCCACGCCCACGAGGTGCTCGCGGGCGACTTCGTGACGACCGAGGACGGCACCGGCCTCGTGCACATGGCGCCGGGCTTCGGCGAGGACGACAAGGCCGCGCTCGACGCGCTCGGTGTCGAGACCGTCGTGCCGGTCGGGCCCGACGGGTGCGTGACCTTCCCGGTCACCGACTACGCCGGCATGCACGTCTTCGACTCCAACCCGCACGTCATCGACCACCTCAAGGCACGCACCCGCGGCACGGGCGAGATGGGCTCGACCACCGAGGGCACGCTGCTCGTGCGCCACGAGACCTACGACCACTCCTATCCGCACTGCTGGCGCTGCCGCGAGCCGCTCATCTACATGGCGGTCTCGTCGTGGTTCGTCTCGACGACGACGATCCGCGACCGGATGCTCGAGCTCAACCAGGAGATCACCTGGGTGCCCGAGCACATCCGCGACGGCCAGTTCGGCAAGTGGCTGGAAAACACCCGCGACTGGTCGATCTCACGAAATCGCTTCTGGGGCAGCCCGATCCCCGTCTGGAAGTCCGACGACCCGGCATACCCCCGGGTGGACGTCTATGGCAGCTTCGCCGAGCTCGAGCGTGACTTCGGCGTGCAGGTGACCGACCTGCACCGGCCCTTCATCGACACCTTGACCCGGCCCAACCCCGACGACCCGCGCCCCGAGGGCGAGCGCTCGACGATGCGCCGGGTCACCGACGTGCTCGACTGTTGGTTCGAGTCGGGGTCGATGAGCTTTGCCCAGGTGCACTATCCCTTCGAAAACGCCGACTGGTTCGAGCACCACTTCCCAGGCGACTTCATCGTCGAATACATCGGGCAGACCCGCGGCTGGTTCTACACCCTGCACATCCTCGCGACCGCGCTCTTCGACCGGCCGGCCTTCTCGACCTGCGTCAGCCACGGCATCGTCCTCGGCTCCGACGGCCAGAAGATGAGCAAGAGCCTGCGCAACTATCCCGACGTCAGCGAGGTCTTCGATCGCGACGGCGCCGACGCGATGCGCTGGTTCCTCATGTCCAGCCCGATCCTGCGCGGCGGCAACCTCATCGTCACCGAGGCGGGCATCCGCGATGGCGTGCGCCAGGTGATGATCCCGCTGTGGAACGCGTGGTACTTCTTCGCCCTCTACGCCAACGCCGCTCGTGGCGGTCAGGGGTATGCCGCGCGCCGCTCCGTCGCGTCGCAGGACGTGCTCGACCGCTATCTGCTGGCCAAGCTGCGCGAATTCGTCGAGACGATGACCCGCCAGATGGACGGCTACGAGATCGCCGCCGCCTGCGACACCATGCGCGGCTTCCTCGACGTGCTGACCAACTGGTATATCCGCCGCTCGCGGGATCGCTTCTGGGACAGCGACAATGCCGCTGCCGAGTCGACGACGAGCGCGTTTGACACATTGTGGACGACCCTCGAGGTGCTCACCCGCACCGTCGCTCCGCTGCTGCCGCTGACGACCGAGGAGATCTGGCGCGGGCTGACCGGCGGCCGCTCGGTCCACCTGGCCGACTGGCCCGACGCGACCGAGCTGCCCGCCGACCACGCCCTCGTCGCCGGCATGGACCGGGCCCGGGAGATCTGCTCGGCCGGCTCGTCGCTGCGCAAGGCCGCCGGGCTGCGCGCCCGACTGCCGCTGGCGGGCCTCACGGTCGTCACGACCGAGCCGGCGCAGCTCGAGCCCTTCACCGCGATCATCGCCGACGAGCTCAACGTCAAGTCGGTCGCGCTGGCCGACCTGGCCGTCGCTCACGAGGCCGATTTCGGTGTCTCGCAACGGCTCACCGTCAATGCCCGGGTGGCCGGGCCGCGCCTGGGCCGCGAGGTCCAGACGGTCATCAAGGGCGCCAAGGCGGGTGACTGGGTGATGACCGAAGCCGGGACGGTCGTCTGCGCCGGCGTCGCCCTCGTCGACGGGGAGTATGCCGTGGAGACCGTCGTCGCTGACGGTGGCGGTGGCTCGGCTGACGGTGCGTCGGCCTCGCGGGCGGTCGCCGTGCTGCCCGGGGGCGGTTTCGTCGTCCTCGACACCGAGGTCACCGAGGCGCTCGCCATCGAGGGCGTCGCCAACGACCTCGTCCGCGCGGTCCAGCAGGCCCGCCGGGAGGCCGACCTGCACATCTCCGATCGCATCTCCCTCACCGTGGCCGGGTCCGAGCTCATGCAGCTCGCGGCCCACGAGCACAAGGAGCGGCTCATGTCCGAGACCCTCGCCGAGCACCTGTCCGTCCTCACCCACATCGAGGATCTCGCGTTGGGGGAGCGGACCGTCGTCACGAGCGTGGGAGACGGCATACCCGTGCGGATCAAGGTCGCCGCGCTGTGATGGTGACCGAGACGCCGCTCATCCGCCCCGCGACCCTCGCCGACGTCGACGCGATCGTCTCGGTCGGCCACCGCACCTGGCCGCCGACCTACACGGCGATCGCGGGGGGTGACTACGTCCAGCTCGGGCTGGCCAAGTGGTGGACCCGGACCGAGATCGCGGCGCAGGTCAAGGCGGGCCGGGCGCTGGTCGCCGAGGTCGAGGAGCAGGTCGTCGCGGTCGCGTCGGCCGGTCCGCTCGACGGCGATCTCGTGCTCTTCAAGCTCTATGTCGTGCCCGAGCACCAGGGGCGCGGGATCGGGCAACTGCTGCTCGAGCGGGTCCTGAGCGCGGCGCGCGAGAGCGGGCATCAGATCATCCGGCTGTCCTACCTCGAGGGCAACGACTCGGCGCGCGATTTCTACACGCGCAACGGCTTCACCGAGACCCACCGCGAGCACAACGCGGCGGGCGTCCCCGACTCGGTGTGGGTCGTCCGCAATGTCTGGGAGCCGCTGCCATGACCCGGCCCGTCGACCCCGTCCACGCCCGGCTGCTCGAGGCCGAGGCGGCCATCCTCGCGCGGGCGCCCGAGAGCCAGATCGATCCGTCGACCGAGCAGATCGCCGCGGTGATGGACCTGCTCGGCGACCCGCAGCGCACCTATCGGGTCATCCACGTCACCGGCACCAACGGCAAGACCTCCACCGCGCGCATCGTCGATGCCCTCTGCCGCGAATACGGGCTGCACACCGGCCGATTCACCTCGCCGCACCTGCACTCGATGCGCGAGCGGATCGTCCTGGGCGGTGAGCCGATCTCGCCGGAGAGCTTCCTCGCGGCATACGAGGAGGTCATGCCGATCGTCGAGCTCGTCGAGGGCCGCGACGGCCCCGGCGGGCCGCGGATGAATTTCTTCCAGGTCCTCGTCGCGCTCGGGTATGCCGCCTTCGCCGACGCCCCGGTCGAGCTCGCCGTCGTCGAGGTGGGGCTGGGCGGCACGTGGGACGCGACCAATGTCGCCGACGGCGATGTCGCGATCATCGGTCCGGTCGACCTCGACCACACCCGGCTGCTCGGCGGCACCGTCGAGGCGATCGCCCGGGAGAAGGCCGGCATCATCAAGCCCGGCGCGATCGCCGTGTCGGCAGCCCAGCAGCCCTCGGTCGAGGCGATCCTGCGCGAGCGGGCCGACGAGGTCGGGGCCCGGCTCTACGTCGCGGGCAGCGACTTCGGGGTGACCGCTCGCGAGGTGGCTCTCGGTGGCCAGCTCGTCTCGATGCGCGGGCTCGCCGGCGACTATGACGAGCTCTTCCTCCCGCTGCACGGCGCCCACCAGGGCGACAACGCCGCCCTGGCCATCGCCGCGGTCGAGGCCTTCCTCGGCGGGGGCGAGCGGCGCCTCGACACCGAGACGCTGCGCGTCGGGCTGGCCGCCGTCACCTCGCCCGGGCGGCTGGAGGTCGTGCGTCGCTCGCCGACGATCCTCGTCGACGCAGCCCACAACCCGCACGGGATGGCTGCGCTGCGCGACGCGCTCGCCGAGGCCTTCTCCTTCGCCCGGCTCGTCGGGGTCGTCGCGATCTTCGCCGACAAGGACGCCGCCGAGATGCTCGAGGTGCTCGAGCCGGCGCTCGACCATGTCGTCGTCACCCGCAACAGCTCGCCCCGCTCGAGCGACCCGCATCGACTCGGGGCGATCGCCGCCGACATCTTCGGAGCCGAGCGGGTCACCGTCGTGTCGTCATTGCCCGACGCGCTCGAGGAGGCCGTCACCCTCGCCGAGGCCGACGGCCTCGGCGGCGGGGTCGTCGCCACGGGTTCGGTCGTCACCGCCGCCGACGTGCGGACCCTGCTCGCCGCGGAGGGATCATGAGCATCGGCGGTATGCCGCTCGTCGGCACCTTGGGCAAGTTCACCTGGCGGATGTGCGCGCTGGTGCTCGCCAGCCAGTCCGTTGTCGTCTTCTTCGGGGCGTTGGTCGCCTGGGGCATCGCCTCGGCCGGGCACGAGTCCGCGGCCACGGCATACCTGCTCGTCGGCTCGGCCGTGGCGGTGCTCTGCCTCATCGCGGCGGGGCTCATGCGCACGGCATACGGAGTGACGCTCGGCTGGCTCGTCCAAGTGGGGACGTTGCTCGCGGCCTTCGTCGTGCCGCTCATGGCCCTCGTCGGGCTGATCTTCGGTGGCCTCTGGGTGACCTGTCTGGTCCAGGGGCTGCGCATCGACGCCGAGCAGGCGGCCCGAGCCGCCGCCGCGGACGATGAGACGACTGTTCCACCGGATGTCACGGGAGGGAACGCAGGCGTCACGCCTTCGGGGTAGGCGGACCGCACGGGTCCGCCGGGGCCACGGCCCCCGACCCGAAGGAGCGTCATGTCCACCCGTCCAGCACCCGTCATCCTCGACGAAATCGTCGGCCAACGCGGCAAGCACGCCAGCCTTGGTCGCAAGCTGCGCCTCAATCGCGAGCGGAACTGGCTCGTCGCCGTCATCCTCGACGCCTACGCCAAGGCCGATGCCGGTCGAGCGCTCACCGACCTCGACACGATCGTCGTCGACACCTTCGACAAGGCCGGCATGGGCGACGAGCTGCGCGCGCAGGGCCGGCTCTTCGCCGCCATGCCGACGGCGACCCGCACCGAGCTGTTCCCCGCCCACTTCGCGCGGCTCGGGCTCGACACGGCATACACCGTGGCCGACCTCGCCGCCGACCTGCCCGATCGCCAGGCGGCGGTCCTCGCCGAGCCCAATGCCACCGATGTCGACGTCGTCGGCATCCACGAGGGGCGGGTCTCGGCCGCGGGGGCGCGCCGGCCGCGGCGCAGCGTCACCCAGGCCTTCGGCAGCGAGCTGCTGCGGGCGGTGGCCCCCGACTCGGAGCACCCCAAGGCCAAGGACGCCGCGACCGACCCCTATGCGATCCGCGCGATCGACTTCCACTGCACCGACGAGACCGGCGTCGATTGGCTCGGCAGCGACGAGCCCTACTGGATCTTCGGATCGGTCGGAGCCGGGGTCGCCGTGACGACCCGCAGCCATGTCTTCGGAGACATCGACTCGGGCGACGACGCGACCTTCACCGGCGACGAGGGGTGGATCTGGTCGCAGACCGGTGGGGGAGCGCCTTTGCCGGACAACGAGATCGGCTCGCTCGTGGAGCTCTGGGAGCACGACTCGGGCGACCCCGCAAAGGTCCAGGCGGCCGTCGGCGCGGCCTTTGCCGTCGCCGGCGCGGTGCTGAAGATCAGCGGTGTGGCGGCGTGGATCGGCGCGGTCGTCTCGGGAGTGGGCGCGGCGGTCACGTGGTTGCTCGGCTTCCTCGACGACGACCACATCGCCGACCAGACCTTCGTCTTCACCCGCCAGACGATCATCGACCAGATCGGCAAGATCGGGCAGTCCTTCGACCTCACCCGCCGGTTCAGCGACGGCGACGGCGACTACACGCTGCGCATCCGCGTGACCCACCTCGGTCCGCCGCCGCCTCCCGGGCAGGTCACCGTCCCCAACGTGCTGGGGCTCACCAGCGCGAGCGCCAGCGCGCGGATCACCTCGGTCGGGCTGGTGCCGCGGGTGACGGTCGCCCCGCTCGACGCTGCCGCCCCGCCGCAGGGGGAGGCCTCCGATGGTGGTGACGTCACCGGGCTGCCGCCGATCGGCCCGCCCGTGCGGATCGTCGTCGTGGCCCAGAGCCCGGCCGCCGGGACCGTGGTCACCCAGGGCAGCACGGTGCGATTGCAGGTGGAGCGCCTGGACAACCGGTGATGGTGTCCAGCCGGCACGGGGTGGGCGGGTCGAGCGACCCGCCTGCCTCGCCGGGCTGTGCCGCCGCTGGGGCGGCTCGTCCGTGGAGCCGAGGGGTGGCAGGTATCTGCGCGGCTCGTGTCCCCTCCTTGCCCGTATGCCGTCTCCCCCCGGCCGCACCAGCAGACTCGACCCCTCGCCGCAGGCGGACTCTCCTCCCGTCCTGCGGCTGGTGGGCCGCTCTGGCGGATGGGAGCGCGCTGCGGCGACGACGGCCACGACGGTGCGTCAGGCCGGCGAGCGGGCGCTGCACGCCGGCGATCTGACGGCCAGCCGCTCGCTGTTCGACACGGCATACGCGCTGGCAGTCAACGATGACGACGCGACCGAGGCGGGGCGCAGCGCTCTCGGCCTCGGCGGCCTCTGGGTGCACGAGCATCGGGAGGCCGTGCGCGGCGCCGAGGTCGAGTGGCGCCAGCGCACGGCGGCCGAGCGG
>CAZLGB010000037.1:0-22154 GCA_964558825.1 uncultured Intrasporangiaceae bacterium | reverse complement strand
CGTCCGCCTCGGCGACGGCGACCGCCCGCGCGAGGCGCACGACCGGCGACCCGGCCGTATGCCGGTCGAGGGCGGCATACAGGTCGGCGATGCGCGGCCAGTCGGTGGCAGCGGCCGCCGTGGCGCGGGCATGCTCGGCCGCGATCGCCGCCTGCAGCCATAGCTCGATCCCCCGACCGTCCAACCCCGTGGGGTCGATCGCATCGAGCAGCATGAGCCCCTCGGCGATCTCGTCCGAGCGCCACCGCGACCGGTCCTGATCAGGCAGCAGGACGATCTCCCCCGCCGCGTCGACCCGCGCGTCCCGACGCGAGTGTTGCAGCAGCATCAACGCCAGCAAGGGGTCCAAAGTCGTTGCCGCGGAAAGCGACCCAACGTCATACGACTCAAGCAGCGAGCGCAGCAGCCGCGTCAGGCGGATCGCCTCGCCGGCCACCTCGACCCGCACGACATCGGGGCCCGAGCCAGGTGCATAGCCGGCCGTGAAAGCCAGATAGGCGACCGTGCCGAGCACTTCGACCCGACCGGCGAGCCGATCGGGCGCGGGCAGCGCGAAAGGGACACCGGCGACGGCGAGCTTCTTGCGGGCTCGGGTGAGTCGCGCGGCCATCGTCGACTCGCTGACGAGGAAGAGCCGCGCGAGGTCGGCCGTCGACACCCCGACGACCATACGCAGGATGAGCGCAGCAGCGGCCTCAAGCGCGAGCGAGGGGTGGGCGCAGAGGAAAGCCAGGCGCAGCCGCTCGTCGGCGAGCTCGGCGGGCGCATCGCCGGGATCGGCCATCGCGCGGTGCGCCTCCTCCTGGGTGCGGGCGTCGACGACGAGCAGAGGCTCCTTGCGTGCGGCGACGGCCTCGGCGCGCAGCCGGTCGAGCGCGCGGCGACGCGCCGTGGTGAGCAGCCACGCCGCCGGATTGGTCGGTATGCCGTCCGCCCCCCACGTGCGCGCGGCCGCCTCGAAGGCGTCGGCGAGCGAGTCCTCGGCGAGATCGAGCCGGCGGAACCGGCCGACGAGCAGGGCCAGCAGTCGGCCCCACTCGTCGCGCCAGATCCGCTCCAGCTGGGTTGCGGCGTCGTCCACCGTCAGCTGGGCATGTCCACGTCGATGCAGGGCCGGATCTCGAGGCTGTAGCCGTCGGGCAGGATCTCGCACCACCCGGTGACCGTGTCGAGGTCGGGCGCCTCCAGCAGATAGAAGCCGCCGATCATCTCGGCCGTCTCGGCGAAGGGACCGTCGGTGAGCACCGGCTTGCCGTCGATATGCCGCAGCGTCGTCGCGGACTCGGGGCCGGCGAGCGCCTCTCCGCCGAGGATCGCGGGGCCGACGGCCTCGTGGAAGCGACCGTGGTCGGCCATCCACTCCTGTTGCTGCTCGGGGCTGGCCTTGGCCCAACCGTCCGGCGGATAGGCAATGAGGACAAGGTATTTCATGACTGACCTGCTCTTTCGTCGTCGGCGCCGACGAGGCGGCGCAGCTCGATGTGGTCGCCGGTGCTCGCCAGCTGCGCGCAGCAGCGGACCAGCCCGTCTTCGTCGGTGGTGTCGATCAGATAGAAGCCGGCGATCTGCTCCACCGACTCGGTGAAGGGCCCGTCGGTGATGGTCGTGCCGCCGCGCCCGTCGGGGCGCATCGACACGGCATACGCCGACGGGATCAGCGGGCCGGCGGTGACAACCGAATGGTCGCCCTCGGCGAGCTCACGCTGGAAGCGCTCGTGCGCCCGCATCCCCTTCTCGTGCTCCTCGGGCGGCAGGGCCGCCCACT
This sequence comes from uncultured Intrasporangiaceae bacterium, assembly GCA_964558825.1. Taxonomy (GTDB): domain Bacteria; phylum Actinomycetota; class Actinomycetes; order Actinomycetales; family Dermatophilaceae; genus Phosphoribacter. The sequence goes on along the minus strand of CAZLGB010000037.1, from coordinate 20,389 downwards.
CCGCCTCAGGGGCGGGCAACAGGACCAGATATCGGGTCATATCTCTCCTCTCGTCGCCGGCCCGGCGGGCCCGGTCAGCAGGATGACGGGCGAGGTGGCGCCAGATCGACAACCACTCGCGACGAGTTTCGTGCGACGTCCCCCGTCCAGGCGCGCGATGGCTCAGCCTCGCACGTCCCGCGCGCCATCGCCTGGGTCGTATGCCGCCGCCGGCACCGCCCGGGATGTCACGCTAGGGCTGACACCGAGTCGAGGAGGTCGCGATGCCGTCGCCCAAACCTCACGATCCACGCTTCGCCCGGCGCACGGCCCTGGTCGGCGCGGTGGGCGCAGCGCTGGCTGCTGCCGAGCTCGGCTCTGCGGGCGGCGCGACCGCCGCGCCGACCAGCGGCGGGCCAGCGGGCGGCATACGCGCAATCCCCGATGGGTATGCCGCGTGTGATCCGCGCACGGCGCGGCGCGTGCCGCTCACCCAGTCGCTGCGCGCGGACGTGCCGCTCTATCCAGGCGACCCGACCTTCACCTGGGAGGCGGCCGTCGACACGCGCACGCCGGCGCACGACGACGGCGGCTACCTGCTCGAGCAGATCACCAGCCTCGGCACCCACACGGCCAGCCACATCTCGGCGCCCGTGCACTTTGTCCTGGGCGCGGCGACGCTCGGGCAGCTCGACGAGTCCTTCACCCTGATGCCGCTCGCGGTGATCGACCTGCGAGCGCAAATCGCCTCTGGCGGGCCGGATTTCGTCGTCGAGGCCGCCGACCTGCGGGCATGGGAGCGCGCGCACGGGCGCATCCCCGCGGGTGGGTGCGTGCTGCTGCTCACCGGGTATGCCGCCCTGGCCTCCCAGGGCTCGGGCGAGGACTCGCCTTATGTGACGACGCCTGCGCCGGGCTTCTCGGGGGCGGCGGTCGACTGGCTCTTCATGGCGCGGCGGATCCTCGCGGTCGGCGCCGACACCCTCGGACCGGACGCGACCTCCGACGCGGCTCTGCAGGCGACGACCCGGGCGCTCGTCCACGGTGGGATCACGGTCGAGAACGTCGGCGTCGGGCTTGCCGAGATGCGGCCCCATGGCGACTGGATCGGGATCAACGGCAACCGCCCGGCCTTCAGCGGCTTCCAGATGGGCTTCACCGGCTACACACTCGCGTAGCAAGAGCACTGCGCGCCAGGTGATGGGCGATTGGCCGAGACCGCCACATGGCAGCCCACCCCGATCCGTGGTCTGATCGTGAGCATGGGGGACATCCAGAGCATCGTGGACCGCGTCACTGCACTGATCGAGGTGGGCCACCATCGTGACGAGGTGCCCAGGTTCCCTGGGGAGGCGACCGACGGCGGCGGCGTCTTCAGCAGGGGATGCCGCCTGTACTACCGGGGGAGCACCCAGTTTGCCGACGCCGCCGCCCGGGGGATGCTCGATCGGTTACCGCCACCACCCGGCCCAGCGACGCCCGAGCAGGTCGCCGAGGCGGAGGCCCTCCTCGGCGCGCCTTTGCCGCCCCTCCTGCGAGCGCTCTATGCCGTGGCGAATGGCGGATTCGGGCCGGCATACGGCCTGCTCGGGCTGCGCGACGGTTGGCGCGATGACCTGCGCCGAACGGGCGTCGACATCGTCGGTGACGTGTCCGCCGGCAGGTGGCCCGGCATACCAGCGGGCATGTTGCCGCTCGCCCACTGGGGCTGTGCGATCTACTCATTCGTCAGCTGCCCGACGGGGCGCATGTTCGGCTGGGACCCGAATCCGGTCGACGGTGACGAAGAGGTCCCGTTGTTCGAACAGGACTACACCATTGACACCTGGTTCGAGGCCTGGCTCGACTCGACGCTCTTGCAGCCGTGGCTCATCTATGACCCCGAACGTGGTTATCGAGGGGCCACGATTGCCGAGACCCGGGCCGCCATGACGGACGAGGCCTGACACGTTCTGCCCCCGCGGCACCGTGGGTCTAGCTGTGGAAGCGCAGGAGGAATGCCTGCATCGAAGCCGATGGGCGATAGAAGCCCCACACACCGTTGGACAGCTCGCCCGCCGCGAAAAACGTTGGGCCTGTGGCACTTCGCACCACGTAGACCTGAAAGTCATGACGCTGGCGTGGCCAACTCGGGTGGGGCACCGTCACGGTCCCAACGGCGACGGGCTCCCACCGAGTGCGCCACAGCTCGACGCCGCCAAGCTCGACGGGATCTCCCTCCACGCCGATGGCTAGGAAGTCCCAGCCTGGGGTCGCCTGCACGCGGACATCGTGCCAGGCCTAGACCCCGCAGTAGCATCGAACGAAGGAGGCTGACATGGCACTGGTCAGTGGCTTCGACCGCAAGCACCCGCGCGGCGTGGTCGCCACCCGCCTCATCGTCGCGGTGTGGTTGCTTGTCCTCAGCGGCATCCTGGCGGGCCATCGGATGTGGTGGTGGATGCTGCTCACCCTGACCGGCGCGGTGCTGCACATCGTGTTGGCCTATCGCGTGCACCGCGCGACCAAGCACTGAGTAGAGGCCAATCACCTTGCCCCACTTTCGATTCACCACCGACCTGCGGCTCGATGACGGCATACGCGAGCGGGCGTTCACGCTCGGTGAGATCCCGGGCGTGCTGTGGACGCCGCAGGCCGCGACCGAGTCGTCGCCTGTCCCCCTCATCCTGCTCGGCCACCCGGGAGGGGTGAGCCGGATGTATCCCCGGCTGCTTGCGCGCGCGAGGGCCTGTGCGGCGGACGGCTTTGCCTCGGCCACGATCGAGCTCCCCGGCAGCGGCGATCGGCCGGTCGTCGAGGTCACCCAACAGGCCCGCGCCGACCTGCGCCAGGCGTTGCAAGCCGGTGCGCCGGTCACGGACGACATCGTCGACCGGCTGATCCTCCCCCTCGTCGAGCGGGCAGTCCCCGAGTGGCAGACCACCATCGATGCTTTGCTCGGCCTCCCCGAAATCGTTGGCCCGGTGGGCTTTTCGGGAGGCATCATCTCGATCGGCGTCCGCTTGGCGCGAGTCGACCCGCGCATCGTGGCGGCGGGCCTCTTCGCCGGGAGCTTCGTGCCGCGGGCCATCATCGAGGAGGCGCGCGAGGTCACCATCCCGCTGCACGTCCTGCTGCAGTGGGACGACGAGGGCAACGACCGGCAGCTGGCGCTCGACCTCTTCGACGCCTTCGGCTCGCGGGACAAGAGCCTGCACGCGCACCTGGGTGGGCACACCGGCGTCCCAGCGTATGCCGGCGAGGGCGCCGCCGCCTTCTTCCGCCGCCACCTGCGGACGAGGCCGCCAACCATCGACCAGGTACTCGATCGTGCTGGCGAGCAAACCGGCGGGGCGCTGTCTCTGCCTGAGGCCGTCAAAGCAGTCCGGGCCGACCGCACCGATCATTGACAAACCTGGCGCTGTCGCTGGGGACCTACGAGCCCCCCGCGTCATCGACGAATCGTCTGGATCGATCGAACCAAGAAGATCCTCCCTCGATCCAGCCAAGCCGGTATTGCTCAAAGCTGGTTGGGGCAGAGGTGCCGGGATTGTCGTCATTCCCAAACTCGAAACCGCATCTGGGGCACACCTCATAGGAGGGCTTGCCCAGCTGATGCTCGTAGGGAGGGTGAAGCACCAGGCCGTCAGGCGGGGGCCAGACAGCGTAGGGAGCCTGCGTGAGATCGTGATACGAACAGACAGGGCAGTCAAACATGCTTCGTCACTGACGAGGTCACGCGTCTGGCGGTCAGTCGGCGCCCGAACTGGACGCCTTTCATCGTGGTCTCATCGCGTCGTCCTCGTTCCAGACTGACACTCCGACGTCAGGGCCGAGGCACTCCCGCACAATGCGCCCCGCCTCCTCGACACCGCCTGCAACAACGAGGACTCCTTCCCTCTTGCCCAGCCAATCGCCGTCGAACCACACGAAGCCGATAAATTCCCGGGGGCGCCGGTCACCCGCACTTGATGCCATCGTCATCACTTCATTAGTCACCCCGGGCGCGAGCACCTCCAGTTGCCTCAGCGTGTTAGCAGCCCGATGACGGAGCTCGTCCGCATCGAGGCCGCCCACCTCGCGCCGGACCTCGTCATCGACGCAATAGGCGTCAACGTCTCCGAACAACCCATCCAACACCCCGAAGAGTTCGGAGGGCCACGGAGTCGAGTCAACCTTGTAGAGCCGAAGGAAGACGAGCTCGAATTCGGCCGCCGTCATTCGGCCATCGACGAAGAGGCGAAGCAGGACCGCATAGGGGGCAACCGACCCAACCCACGTCGACCACCAGAATTGAGCCACGGCCGCGCCTCCCTCTCGCTCGATCAACCGCCCGCCCCCTCCTCAAGGTATTGGTCAATATCGACGTCGGCGCCGGCCAGGGCCAACCATCTGATTGCCCCGGCGGTCAGATGCAGGCCCAGCGACGTCGGCACGTCGGCCATCTCTTGGCGAACACTGATGACCACGTCGCATCCCCGTGCGGCAAGCCGGCCCGCCCGCTCCGCCAACTCAGGCCCGAGCGCCTCGATGGCAAAGGCCAGACCCGCCGTCCCCCCGTGAAGGTCGCTCGGCCACTGCAAGTCCACTGACCAGGTCGACCACTCGCGCGGCACGCCCCGAACCGGTGCAAGGGAGCCACGGTCATGGCCCTGATCCGGTTGACGACCCATGGGTGCAGAGATCTCGGCAAGGGTGAGTTCGCGGCTCTGCACGACCAGCGATGCGCGAAGCATCAAAACTCTATGCGCGGAACTCGCTGGGCGGGCCCTCGCCGTACGTGAGTTTCGGAACCGCAGGTCTGGCACCGAAGGTGCCACTCCACTACTTCGCCAGCGACGTTCGTTACTTCACGAACCTCGACCCACCCGTCGTTGTTCTCTGGACAGACCCAGTCGCGAATGGCGCCTCGCTCAAGTTCGGAAATTATCGCGGCCCAACCCTCAATGTTCAATGTCGATCACCGTCCACGACGTAGCGACTAACTTTTATAGAGAACTCAAATGCGGCGGCCGTTTCTGAACTCACCAAGTCCGCCGAGACGCCCGCGGAGCTTTGAGTGGTCGCGAGTCGATAGACCTCGTGAGCAATCGTGGCCGCGAGTTCGTTTTCAGACGTGAATGCCTCGGGACCGAGAACGAAACCATGAGACCCAAACATGGTCATCCCACTCGCGGGGAGGCCAGGTTCGTACTGTATCAACATCCCATTCACTCGCACTTGGACTGCCGTCCCGCGCGCCGCACCCGAACGGAGAGTCGTCATCGCCTCGGACATATAGATGTTCCGGGCAGCGTCCGCCACATCCACCTCAGTCTGCGTCATGCCGGCGATCGACAGATCAGGCGATGCCTCAACGATGTGAACCGGCACGGCGCCTTCGGCGGCGTCCACAGTCGCCGACATGGCGGTTTCTTCGAGGACGCGGGTGATGGATCGGTTGGCGAGCTTAGCAGCGAGGCTCGCGAGGAACCCTTCCTCTCCGAACCCGGGGATGAGCAGGGTGCCGGCGATAGCGCCAACCGCGTGGATGCCTCCAGCAGGGTTGATGTGCTGGGACTTCTCCCATAAGTCCAGCGACTTGGACACCGCCGTCGTGATGCTCCGATCACCGCTCAAACCCAGGTCGATCAGCCCACGCACCGCGCCGGCCGCGAACTCGTGCTTGACCGGGTTGTCGCCGACGGCGAACAGGCCGATGATCTTCGGCCCAGCGGTGTCCCACCACTGCGGTGCCTGCGGCGCCTTAGCCTGCGCCGACACCAGGGCATCGATCGCCGCCCGTGCCGCCCGGTCCACATCTGCCCACGCCCCATCCAACCGGCTCACCGCATCCGCACGCAGGCCGGCACCACCCGGGGAGAAGGCGAGCATCACCGAGTCGGCAGCAGTCGGTGGAGTGAGGGTCGCGCCGGCCACGAACTGGTCCCACGCATACGCGCGGGCAGCGTCCATCCCGGCCGCCCACACCTGCTGCGCCGTCGCCGCCGACGCCTTGGCCACCTCCAACTCCACCGCATACGTGAACATCGCCGCACTGGCCGCATCGAACGCCGCCGCCGCGTCCACAAACCCCGCCCGGTGGGTCGTCAACGCCTCCCAAAACGCGGCATACGCCACGCCCGTCCACGCCGGATCGACCCGCGAGAGCCCCGCCGCCGCGTCGGCGGTGACCTCGGCATACCGCGACACGCTCGACGCGAACGCCCGCACCCTGCTCGGGTCACCTGGCACCAGCCGGTCCACACCCCACCCACGCGAGAGGGCGTATGCCGCGTCGCTCACACGCCCGCTCGCCCCAAGTCGCCCAGGATTCCAGCGAACGCCGCCGACGCGTCCTCATCAGCCGCCACGTAGGTGCGCACCGCCTCGGTCAGCGTGTCACCGAGCCACTCGTTGCCACCAACGAGGACCTTCACCCCCTGGCTCCACCGGGCACAGAAATCCCCCGCGACCCGGCCCAGGTCCTCGTGACCGAAATCCACCCCGTCATCCAAACCGTCAACGGTGCCGTCACGCACCGACGTCGACGCGAGGCGGAGGTCCACCACGCACCGCATCAACGAGTCAGCGGCATACGTAAACGTCGTGTCACCCATACCCATCAGCCCCCTGCGGCCCTACTCAAACACCATCGCGGTCACCTACACCGGACCCACCATGACACGACAGCGCCCACCCCGCGCGCGGTTATCCACAGGCAACCGTGGGCCGCACCAAGACCTGAGCCCAGGCCTCGCGGCGCCGTCAGAGCGCCGGCAAGCTGACGACCACCTCGCACCCCTCACCGACGGACCGCGCCGAGACCGAGCCGCCGTGCGCGTCGACCACGCCAGCCACCATCGCGAGCCCGACACCCATCCCAGCCGAGCCGCCCGTCGCCCCAGGAGTCCGCGCCGCGTCGCCCCGCCACCCGGCCTCGAACATCCGCTCCGCATCCCCCTCGCCGAGCCCACCACAGCTGTCCTGCACCGCAATTCGCACGTGCCGCGAGGCGCCCGGCATACCCTCCCCCGCAACAACCACCCGCACAGCCCCGCCCGCGCGGCTGTATTGCACGCCATTGGTCACGAGGTTCTGCAGCATCCGCCGCAGATAGCCCGCATCCCCCGTGACGATGACCGGCCCGGACACCTCCCCGGTCAGCGCGATCCCCCGCTCGGCCGCGAGCGGCGTCGAGGTGGCGAGCACCTCGTCGAGGACCTGATCCATCGCAACCACAGTGCGCTGCAACGGATTCCCCGAGTGCAGCCGGCTCAGCGCGAGCATGTCCTCGACCATCCCCGTCGTGCGAGTGGCCTCCGCGCCGATCGCCCGCAGATAGCGCGCCGGGTCGGGCGCCAGCCCGTCCTCCAGCGCCTCGCTCATCGCGCGTATGCCGGCCAGCGGCGTCCGCAGGTCGTGCGACATCCATGACAGCAGCTCGAGCCGGGTCGCCTCCAACTCACGCCGGCGGTTGACCTCGGCCAGCTCCCGCGCCGCGCGCTCGGACGACGCCCGCACCCGCGACGCCACCGCGAGACCGCTCGCCAGCGCGACCGGCGCCGTCGCGACGAGGATGAGCAGCAGCTTGGTCCGGGTGTCGTCGTCGATGAGCATCTGCTGGGTGCCGACCGACACCCCGACGAGGATCGCGACGAGCCCGACGAGCGGCGCGACGAGCGCGGCCCACCGCGGCGAGCGCCCCCCGAGCAGGAGGATGCCGATGCCCAGCACCAGCCCCACCGCGGCCGCCGCGAGCATCGCCCAGATGAGCGGGGCGATCACGGCATACCCTCCCCCGCGGGCGGCACGGCATACGGCTCCCAGCGATAGCCGCGCCCCCAGACCGTGAGGATGCGACGGGGCGCGCCGGGCTCGGCCTCGACCTTCTCGCGCAACCGGCGGATGTGCACGGTGACCGTCGACGGATCGCCGAAGTCCCAGCCCCAGACACGCGCGAGCAGGGTCTCCTTGGACATGACCTTGTCGGGGCTGCTCAGCAGCGCGACGAGCAGGTCAAACTCCCGCAGCGTGAGCGCCAGCGCGCGCCCGTCGAGTGAGGCCTTGCGCGCGTCGGGGTCGACGACGAGCCCGCCGTCGCGCAGGACCGCCGACGCACCACCGGCCGGCGGCGCCTCGACCGACGCGCGCCGCAGGATCGACTGCACCCGCAGCACGAGCTCGCGCGGACTGAAGGGCTTGGTCAGATAGTCGTCGGCGCCGACCTCCAGGCCGCGGATGCGGTCGTCCTCGTCCGCGAGCGCGGTGAGCATGAGGACGGGGGCGGTGATCGCCCGCTGCCGCAGCCGCCGCAGCACCTCGAAGCCGTCCGCGCCCGGGAGCATGACGTCGAGGACGATCAGCTCGGGCGCAAAGTCCGCCGCAACCCCCACGGCGCGTATGCCGTCCGCGCACCGCTCGACCTCCATCCCCGCGGCGCTCAGGTAGCGCAGGACGATCTCGGCGACGGTGTCGTCGTCCTCGACCACCAAGACCCGGGTCATGTCCGAACGTTACCCGCGTGGGTCATCGGCCGACCCCCGCCGCCTCGAAGCGGCGCTTGTCGAAGCCGGCGATCTTGAGCGGCTGGCCGCCCGGGGTCTCGAGCACCGAGAAGGGCACCCCGAGGTGGCCGTCGCTCGCCGCGAGGAAGTCGGCCATCGCCTGCGGGTCGGCGTCGATGACCCTGCTCGTGATCGTCGCGCCGCGCTCGGCGAGCCACGCCTTGAGGGCGACGCAGGAGGTGCAGTGGGTGGTGGAGAAGACGGTGACGTTCATGATCTTGAGGGCTCCTTGGTCAGCCGAAGGTGAAGGCGTTGGCGCTCACGCCGCGGGCGAAGGTCAGCGTGATGGTCGCGCCGGTCAGCGGCCCGGTCCCGGTGGCGAGGCGATAGAGCCGGTCGCTGTCGAGGTATGCCGTGCCCCCCGCTCGGAGGTCGGCACCGGGCAGGGCCCGGCCGTCGAGAGTGACCCGCACGGTCGCGCCCGGGGGGCCGGCCAGGACGAGGAAGACGTCGCGGCCGGAGTATCGCAGGCTGAGGGTGGCGCCGTCGGCTGCGGCCGTGATTCCCTCTGCCGCAACGGTCCACGATCCGCCCAGGGTCCACTGATCGACGCCCAGCGCTGCGGCCGGAGTGAAGGGCACGCCGGTGCCGTCCGCGAGAGCCGGGCTGCCGGCATACCGCTGCGCTCGTGCCGTGCCGAGGTAGGTTTCGGGCGTGCGCGCACCGGGCGACGCGGCGGCGGGGTCGACCTGGACGCGCGCCGTGCCGGTCGCGCTCTCGCCGAGCAGCGCGCGGATGGTCGTCTCGGTCTCGGCATAGGCGCCCTCACCGAAGTGAGTGAAGCGCACCCGACCATCGCGATCGATGAGGTACTTGGCCGGCCAGAAGCGGTTGCCGTAGGCGTTCCACGTGGCGAAGTCGTTGTCGAGCGCGACGGGATAGGCGATTGTGGCGTCCGCGACGGCCCGCTCGACGTTGGCCGGGACTTTCTCGAAGGCGAATTCGGGCGCGTGGACGCCGATGATCTGCAGGCCGTCGGCGGCATACCGCTCGTTCCAGGCGTTGAGGTAGGGCTGGGTGCGCTGGCAGTTGATGCACGAGTAGGTCCAGAAGTCGACGAGCACGACCTTGCCGCGCAGGCTCGCGAGGGTGAGCGGCGGCGAGTTGATCCATTGCTGTATGCCGGTGAGCTCCGGTGCTGCGGGTCCGGACGGGTCCGTCGCGGCGGCTGGGGTCGGCATCTCGGCGGCGCCTTGCTGGGTGCCGCCAACCAGACCCTGCTCGAGCCGGGTGATGCCGAGCGGGTCGGCGTCGACGAGGCTGGTCTGCACGGTCTTGTCAAGACCGGTGAGGATCGACACCCCGACGACGACGAAGAGCGCCGCGACGGTCCGGGAAACCCAGCCGCGCGGGTTGCTCGCCCAGCGGATCCGCTCGAGCAGGCGGCGGCCGAGCAGCGCGATGGCCAGCAGGGCGGCGCCGACACCGAGGCAATAGAGGCTGAGATAGACCATGCCGAGCACCGGGCTGGCGGGCAGCACGGTGGCGATCGCCCAGGCGTAGGTGGGGCTGCAGCTGCTGAAGACCGGGCCGAGCGCCGCGCCGATGCCGATCGCCGAGAGGGTGCGATTGCGGGTGGCGACGGCCTGGCTGAGAAGGCTCTGGCTGCCGTGCTCGAGACCCGAGCGGTTGGCCAGTCTCGACCACAGGCCGGGGACGAGCATCGAGATCCCCAGCACGACGATGAGCCCGCCGGAAACGGTGGTCCACACGCGCGGGTCGACCCCGATGAGCACAGTCGACGCCTTGAGCAGCAGGGTGAAGAGGATGAGCGAGACGACGAGGCTGGCGGCGATGATGAAGGGCCGGCGCCGGTCACCCCCAACGCCGCTGACGCTGCCCCCGAGGATGATCGGGAGCAGCGGCAGCACGCAGGGAGCGAGCACGGTGAGTATGCCGGCGCCCAGTGAGATGAGCGCGGTGAAGAGCACGTGATTCAGCCCTTGAGGTCAGCGAGGACGGTGTCGACCTGCGGGGCGGTCCACTTCTTGGCGGCGTTGCCGTCCTTGTCGAGCAGGACGTAGGTGTGCTGCATGGTGACGCCGAACTTCTGGCGGAGGGCGACGTTGGTGTCGTAGTCGACCTTGACGATGGTGACGCCCGCGGGGATCTTGGCCGGCATGGTCGTCAGCTCGGTGTCGGCGGCCTTGCAGTCGGGGCACCAGGTGGCGTGGAAGAAGTAGACGACCTTGTCGCCGGCGTGCATGGCCATGCTGGCCTGGTAGTCGGCGAGGGTGAGGTAGGCCCCGCTCGCCATGGCCCCGGCGGGCTTGGTCATGGCGTCGGAGGGCTTGGCCAGGGCCGTGTCGGAGGGCTTGGCCATCATCGTGTCGGACGGCTTGGCCATGGCGGGGTCGGAGGGCTTGGCCATCGCGTCGGACGGTTTGGCCATGGCCGTGGTGGACATGGCGTCGGACTTCTCCATGGCCGGGGAGTTGGACGAGCACCCGGCCAGGGTGACCGCGAGAGCGACAGGAACGGCAGCGAGAGCGATGCGGATCTTCATGCCCCCGAGCCTCACGGGGCAACCATGTCGCCCCGCAGCCAGAACTCCTTACCAAGTCATGACAACCGCTTGCGGCGCCGAAACGGGATCGACCCGGTTGGTGTTTCCTCTGCAAGGCGAACCGTAGCCGCTGCGGTCCGCGTGCCAAGTCGGCGAGGCCCAGCACCCTCAACGCGGCGAAGTGGGGCATCGCTCTGGGACTCGGGGCGTTCAAGGTTCCAAGGCTCTCTCGGGCCTACTCCATCTGCCTGAACCAGTCCCTCACCGACAGGCGGAGCCGTACGACCTCGTCCTCGGCCAACAGGGTGCAGTGCGCGATCGGGCCGCGGAGGGTGTTCAGGTTAGCCATGATCCGCGTCACCGCCTTCTCGCTCTTGAAGAGCGCGCCGAACACATCCCAGTTGGTCGTGATGATTTGGCCCAACTCTCCGAAAGTCGAGAAGTCGAGCGGGTCCTCCGAGCGGAGCGTGACGCCCGCGTCTTGTTCCTTCTTGAGACGGCCCTCGCAGTCGTCCTTGATCTTCTGTGGAACTCGGCTCGAGCCGCTCCACCAGCCGAGGCCGTCCGCCGCCTCCAGCGAGTCCGCGACCAGTGTGCGGATCGTCCGCTCTAACGAGTAGAAGACCTCGTACTGGGGGGCCATCTCTTTCGCCTCGGCGCGGAATGCTTGCTCTATTTGTGGATAGTAGTCGGCAGCCTCGCCGACGGCCCTGTTCCGCTTTCGTCCGAGGTCCAGGGCTAAGTCGTGCTCGACCTCGTCCAAGTCTTCCTCGATCAGCTGCGCGGTCATGAAGAAGACCTTCAGCCCGTCGTTGGTCGCCATCAGAGCAGATGCTCCTTGAGGCTCTTGAAGATCGCGTTGAAGACGGCTATGTCGGTCGTTGCGGGCAGGTTCAGGTGGATTGTGTAGCCGAGTCGGATGTTGTTGTTCTGTTTGTCGCCCGCGGCGCGCTGGCCCTCGTTGCCGACTTCCTCTCCGTGGTCGTTGCTCTGCAGTTCGACACCATTGTCCGCGCTCGCGTTGAAGTCCGCGTACTCCTTCAGTGTCTTGAAAGAGCCGAGCATCGCGGGGATCAGTTTGGAGCCTTCTTCGAGTCCGGTCACCTGGACGATCAGACCCTTGAGCTCCCTCTCGCTGGCATCGTGGACGTACTCGTTCGCGGTGTAGAGAGACGCGTACGCGTTGCGCATGGCCTTCGCCGCGGCCGCGCCGCGAAGCGACTGGTTTCGGAATTGCTTGTAGAGGTCAGTCGTGGTGCCGTCCGACGTCAGGAAGCCTGCCCGCTTCAAGTAGGGGATTACCGGCCGCGCTCCGCCGCCTGGCAAGTTGAGTGTCGTTGCCAGAAAGTCCTGGGTGAACTTCGGCGGCACGGCGGCGGTGGTGATCTTGTCGAGCGCCTTCTTGATGTTGCCGTAGGCCTGAAGGTAGGGGACTTTGCTGCTTGCGTCGTCGGCGGTGTCAAGCCGTGGAGGCAACGGGTGACTGGCCGAGCAGGAGTCGTTCGAAGGACTCGCGGGGGGTGAGGAACCCGAGTGCTTGACGGGGTCGTTCGTTGAGTTCCTCGGCGATCGAGGTGAGGTAGGGCTGGTGGGCGGAGTGACCGGCCCCTCACAACACAGGCGGCTCAGCTCATTGGGCGATTGCTTTCGACCGAAGCGGCCCCAAGCCTGGCGGCATCGCGGCATACAGGACGAGCACCCCGGCGCCCTGGTCCGCTCAGGCGCGAACGGGCGGGTCGGTTGCGACGGGAGGGTTGGACTTAGTAATCGGCGGGCACGGCGTCTTGGCTGCCGAGGCGGGCGGGGAGGAAATGACGGCCAGAATGGCGTCGGCAAGAGCCAAACCGCCGCCGAGCAGGCTACTTGTGGTCAGTCCGTCGAGAAGGCACTGGTGGCAGCGTCTTGCAGGCTCTGGCCGAGAGCGGACTGGCCACCGCCGACGCCCGCGAGCTGTCCGGCAGCCAGATAGGCCACGCCAACCGATTGCTGCGCCCTGTCAGCGGCGCCGCCCGTGGGCACGCCCGCTGGCAGGTTTGACGTGAGGCGCGCGGCATACATGGAGGCGGACCCGCTGCCGATCTCCGCGACGCCCAGGGTGCCGCCGAGGAGCCGGGTTTGTCATTGAGCGCAGAGGCCACTCCGGCCTTGGCCCGCGGGATGGCATCCATGATGGATTCGGCGGCCGGGCTGAGGTCAGGCCGAGGCAGAGACCGTAGGCGACCGTCTGGATCGCGATGAGGCCATAACTCGGGGTCGAGCCGGTGGTTCCAGCCCCCCATCCAGAGAGCCCGGTCATCGTGAACAGGCCCGCGGCGACGACGAGCGTGGCCCCGGCTCGCAGCGCCAACTGGGTCCCCGCGACGGATCCGATGGCGACCGAGAGCGCGACGGGGAGCAGGCTTATGCCGGTGGTCAGGGCGCTATAGCCGCGGATGAATTGGAAGTACTGGGTCATCAGGAAGATGAAGCCGAAGAGGGTGAAGAAGGAGACCGCGACGGCGGCGCTGGCGGCGCTGAAGCGCAGGTTGCGGAAGAGCCGGACATCGAGCATCGGCTCGGCGCTCGGCTCACCGACTCACTCGGCCTGCTCGGCCTGCCCGGCCCGGGCGAACGCGGCACAGTCGCCTGGAAGCCCAAGCCCTCCATGACCTTTGCCCTGGGGACGGCGTCTCCGGGGCCGGCGCTCCTGCCGAAACACAGTGCCGCCATGTCAGCGAACGGCGACAAACTAGATTATCGGCGAACGACGACATTGCTATATGTCGGCGAACGACTACAGTAGTGAGGTAGTTGAGGCGATGCGCCAGCAACCTAAGGAGGTCCGATGCGGGTTCAGACGGTGCGTGATCTAGGTGCGCTGGTGCGCACGGCTCGCCGATCTGTTGGCTTGACGCAGGCCGAACTCGCCGACCGCCTCCGGGTCAGTCGTGACTGGGTCGTCCGGCTCGAAAAGGGCAGCCCGCGGCTGGAGACGCAGAAGGTCCTCGACGCCTTGAGCGTCCTGGGACTGACGCTGGAGGTCACCGGCGATCAACCGGTCCGAAAGACCGCGGCCAAGAAGCGTCCCACGACGGAGATGGCGCGTTCTGTCACAACTGGCCGGTTCGTCACGCAGGGAAGCGCTGCCAAGAAGGCCCCCGGCACCACTCGGGCTACCCCCAGGGCCCTTACGGGCGCCGTCAAGGACTCCGACCCCTTCGGTTTCCTCACCGATCGGACCTCCTGATGCCCACCGTGCAGCGACTACGCGTCTACCTCGACGGCGAGCCCATTGGCTGCGTCGAGCAGAGCAGCGGGACCCTCACCTTCACCTACGACGACCACTACCGCGCTGAGCCGAATGCGACGCCCGTGTCGCTCTCCATGCCGCTGGCGTCGGCTCGTCACAGCAACAAGCCGGTCCGCGCCTTCCTCGACGGACTCCTCCCCGACAGCCAGCCCGCACGGGAGCGCTGGGCGACGCAGTATGGCGTGTCAGCCAACAACCCCTTCGGCCTGTTGGCCAACGTGGGCCGGGATGCCGCGGGGGCCGTGCAGCTCCTCCCGCCAGGAGACGAGTCGGATGACGCGGCAGCGCGACATGGTGACATCGAGTGGCTCAGCGATGATGACGTCGCGACCCTGACGCGTGAGCTGGCCGAGCACGGTGCCGATTGGGATCCGGGTCGCCACGGTGGTCGCTGGAGTCTGTCCGGAGCCCAGCCCAAGATCGCCCTCTTCCTCGACGAAAGCACCCGCCGCTGGGGCATCCCGCGCGATTCGACCCCGACAAACGCGATCGTCAAGCCCGCCATCGCGGGCTACACGCGGCACCACATCAACGAAGCCCTGTGCCTGCGAGCCGCAGCACTGAGCGGCCTGTTGGCCACTCGCGTCGACCTGGTCGAAGTGGCTGACGTCCGTGCGATCATCTCCCACCGCTACGACCGCCGCCAGGACGCAGACGGTCGCTGGCTGCGCATCCATCAAGAAGACATGTGCCAAGCGCTGTCGGTCCACCCGAGCCAGAAGTACCAGTCGGAAGGCGGCCCAGGGGTCGCCGATATCGGGAGAGTCCTGTCCGGCCTGGCCGTTGACGATCGACTCATAAGTAGCGAGCGCTTCTTCAAAGGTCTGGCGTTCAATGTGCTCATCGGTGGCACCGACGCGCACGCCAAGAACTTCTCACTCCTGCTCATCGGAGCTCGCGCGCAGGTCGCACCGCTCTATGACGTCGCGTCGGCCGCTTGCTATGACCAACACCAGCGGCTCGGGTCGGCGATGAAGGTCGGCGACCATTGGCGAATGCTCGACGTCACCGAGCGGGACTGGCGCACTGCGGCCCGCCAACTCGGCATACCCGGCGATCAGGCGATGGCGTGGGTTGCCGACCTCCGCGCGGAGTTGCCCGACGCGTTCGCCGCAGCAGTCGAGTCACTCCCCGATGACGTGTCGCATGAGGCCAGCACGATGGCCGACCGCATCATCGAGCACATCCAAGGGACGTGGCGCCCAAGCCTCGCGCGAGATCCCCGGCACGTGCTTGGCGCCCCGAACCGTTAGCCATCTGCGGCAAGGATTTTGGCGTCCTCGTGGGCGAGGTACCCGAGCTCGTCCCACAGGAGCACCTCCTCCGTCAGGCCTGCATGCGTGGTTCTGCCGGGGTGGGTTGTCGGTGTTTCGTAATACGCTATTCCCATGGTGAGCGATGAGCAGATCAACACCTGGGCCGAAGAGGCGGAGTCGGGCTACGACGTTGCCACGTTGAAGCGAAGCGGGCGAGGCCGACCCGGGCGCGGCGCAAGCCCGATGCAGGTCGTCGCGGTCCGGCTCACTTCGGAGGAGCTTGAGGCCCTCGACGCCGCCGCCGCCAAGCATGAGATGACCCGGTCGGAGGCCATCCGATCAGCCGTTGCGCACTTCGCAGCGTGAGGGTCCACCTTAGCGCTGCTCGACGGAAGTACCTCGATCTGCAGCCCTAGACGCGGCCGCGGATCGACCAGCGAAGGCTACGACCGCGGTGACCAAACGGCACTGCATACGTAATCGGGCGGCGAGGCTCAGGCCGGGTCGGCTTCTGCGGCAAGGATTTTGGCGTCTTCATGCGCGAGATGCCCGAGCTCACCCCAGAGCAGCGCGGTGAGCAGCGCCGAGCCGGCGAAGCCGAACCAATAGGGCGCGAGGATCCCCCACCGCTCGGCGAGCACGCCGCCGATGACGTTGCCGATCGCCATGCCACCGAGCATCGCCATGACGTATGCCGCCCCGACCCGCCCCTGCAGCGCCATCGGCGTGGCCCGCTGGCGCACTGCGGAGGCGGTTGTCGCCCAATAGGCGATGTGGATCCCGAAGATCCCGAGGATCACCAGGGCGACACCAGGCGTCGCCGTCAGCGCCAGTCCGAGGTGCGTCAGCGTCTCGACGATCAACCCATAACGCATGATGTCGGCGATCGACACGTGTCGAGCCAGCCACCCATAGGTCACCGTGCCGAGCAGACTCCCCATGGCCGTCGCCGTCGTCATCCACCCGAAGCCGACCTCGTCGAGACCGAGCCGCTGCGCGGCATACAGCACGAGCACGCCCCAGGAGGCGCCGTAGGTGAGGTTGAAGAGGAAGATCTGCAGGATCAGCGCGCGCATGGGCCGGTGCTGCCACGCCCAGCGCAGCCCCTCGCCGATCTCGTGGACGACGTGCCGCCGCTCGGTGCGCTCGACCGGAGGCAGCTGCACCCGCGCGAGCATCACCGCCCCCAGCCCCATGAGGATCGTCTGCGCCACGAAGGGCCACGCCGGCCCAATCACGAAGAGCGCCGCCCCAATTGGCGCACCGGCGAGCTGGTTGAGGCTCACCCAGCCAAAGGTGAAGCGCGCTTGAGCGATGCCGAGGTCGGCCTTGGGGACGATCATCGGCAGCACCGTGCGTGAGGCCGAGTCGACGAAGGTCTCGACGATCGCGATGACCAGCAGCACGAAGAGGACCGCCTCGATGGTCGCTCGGCCGCTGGCGATGAGCCCAGTCAGCAGGCTCAGCACGACGAAGCGGGCGACGTTGCCCCAGATGATGATCCGGCGCCGGTCGAGGCGGTCGGCGAGGGCACCGGCATACAGGCTGAGCAGCGCGCCCGGCAGCCATTGGACCGCGATCGCCGCCGCGACGAGGCGGGGGTCGTGGGTGAGCGAGGCGACGAGCAGCGGGCCGGCCGCGAGCGCGAGGCCGTCACCGAGATTGCTCGCCCAGACCGAGCCCATCAGCCAGCGGAAACCCGTCCCGAGCCGCGGCGGCGCGACGCGGTCGAGGAGGCTGCCCATCGGGCCACCCTAGCCGCGCGCCACGGGCGCCACCGACTGCTTTGGAGCGCTGGGCTCAGTCGTGCGGGGGCGTGAAGGCGCCGCCATCGAGCGACCGCCAGAGGTATGCCGTGCCGGCGCGCGCCGCGGCGCGCCCCGCTCGGCTCAGCCCGACAGCAGCGGGAGGTCGAGGTCGAAGGCCAGCACCACCGCGCGGGCCAGCTGCGCCTCCTGGGCCGCGCTGAGGAAGCCGACGGTCTGGCCGAGCAGCGCCGCCGGGATGGTCACGACGTTGTCGAGCGAGATGACGCTCTCGTGGGCCAGCCCGTTGGCCGGCCCGACCGGCACCTCGCTGCTGAGCCCCTTGATCGTCGTCGTGATCGGCGCGACGGTCACCTTGGTCATCGCGGCCCGCGCCGCCTGCCAGGTGAGGACGACGACGGGCCGGGTCTTGTCGAGGCGGGCCAGGCAGATCTCGCGCATGCTCAGTCGCCCAGCGGCGCGTGCGCGACCGACCAGGCGACGAGCGCATCGAGGTCGTCGCCGGCCCCCGCCCGCGTGAGGATCGCCGCGTCGGCCTCGGCGAGACGCCGGCGCATCTCACGCTCGAGCGCCGAGCTGATCACCGCGGCCCGGCTGGGCGCGGAGCCATCGGCGACGGCCTGGTCGAGGAAGGCCACCATCTCATCGGGCAGCCGCACGGCGATCTGAGTCGACATCGGCACAGCATACCAATCTGCATCCCACAACGGGACACAGCCTGGAACCGGCCCACACCCCTCAGTCAGGCGCGGGCATCACGGCGCCGCGATAAGGCGACCGCCAGAGGTATGCCGTGGCAACAGTCAAGACCGCGGCGCCCACCAGCAGCGCGGCCCGGGTCCCCCACGTCGCGGCGATCACGCCCGACACCATCGAGGCAATGGCCAGCCCACCCCAGTTGAAGGTGCGGATCGTCGCGTTCATCCGAGCGCGTAGGCGGTCGGGCGTGACGGCCGAGCGGTAGCTCATGCCCAGCGACCCCGAGACTGAGGTCAGCCCGTCGAGCAGCTGCGTGACGACGAGCAACACGAGCGCCCACGCCCCCGGCCGGGCGAAGACGATGATCAGTGGCCAGGTCGGCGACACCAGCTCGACCGCCGCAAAGACCCGCCCGAGCCCGAAGCGTCGCGACAGCCTCGGCGCCAGCCCCGCAGCGAGCGCCCCGCTCACCCCCGCGCAGGCCAGCCCCAGCCCGACCGCCAGCGGCGAGAGCTCCAGATCGACCGTCGCGTAATAGACGAGCACCGTCGTCACCAGCGCGTGCCCGACGAACCACGCGTGCAGCCACAGCGCATAGGGCCGCAGCGTCTCGTGCCGATAGACCCACCGCGCCCCCTCGCGCAGCTCGGCGACGATATGCCGTCGCTCGCCCCGGTCGGCCGCCGGCTCGGGCGTGCGGATCGCGAGCAGGAAGCCGGCGGACACGGCATACGAGATCGCGTCGAGCAGGATCGCGACGGGCGCGGAGACCCAGCGCAGCAGCGCGCCCGCCGCGAGCGGCCCGACCGCGCCGGCCGTCTGGCTCAGCTGCTCGAGGCGCGCAAAGGCGGCCGGCAGCGCGCGCTCGGGCACGAGGCGCGGGATATAGGACTGGTATGCCGCGACCGCCAGGCACGAGACCGCGCCGAAGACGAAGACCAGCCCGGCGAGCATGGGAACGGTCAGCCGGCCGGCGAGCGCCAGCCCGCCGATCGCGGCGAAGATCGCCAGGCCGAGCAGGTCGGTGCCGATGAGCAGCGGGCGCCGGCGCATCCGGTCGGCGATGACTCCGGCGAGCAGGCCGAAGATGATGTAGGGCGCGAACTGCGCGCCGCGCACCAGGCCGATCTCTTGCTGGTCGGCGTGGAGGGTCTCGATGAGCAGGATCTGCAGGGCCAGGGCCGAGATGCTGGTCCCGAGGGTCGAGATGGCGTCACCGGCGAAGAGCAGCCGGAAGCCGCCGCGCAGGACGCCCTCGTCGGGCGCCCCCCGCCCGCCTTCGCGTTCGCCGGGCAGCGCGGTGTGCTCACTCACGGCTGCCCATCGCGCCACGATAGCGGTGCCGCGCCGGACCGCGGTCAGGTGTCGATGGACCGGGACGTGCACTTGTCGGTTGCTGGTGCAGCAAGTTACCTTGGAAGGGTGTTGGGCGACCCGATCATCGCGCCGTCAGCCCTGAAGCATGGCGTCGATGAGCGGGACATCCTGCACGCCTATCGCAACCCGGTCCGCATCTGGGACCTGGGCGACGGATTCACGATGATGGTCGGCCCGACCGGGACGGCAATCTTCATCGAGGTCGGCTACGTCGCGAGCGAGCAGGCCCACGTGATCGTGCACGCCATGCGTGCCAGAGAGAAGTTTCTGAGGTGATGACCATGCCGCGGACCGTTGACGAGATCCTCCAGCACGCAGACGAGCTGGCGGCTCGGTTTGAGACCTACGCGCCCCGCGAGGCTGACGAGCTCGACGCCAGCGCCGTGGCGCTGCTGCGTGCCGCTGTGGCCGAGCGGTCCGAGGCCGAGCGGCACATGGTGGATGCGGTGCGTCGCGCCCGTGAGGCGGGGCTGTCGTGGAACGCCATCGGGAGCTTTGTCGGCACATCCGGCGAGGCAGCGAGGCAGCGTTACTCCTCAAAGGTCGCCTGAACTTGCGGCCTATCTGCGCACGGAGAGCTAGGGCCGAGCAGGGGTGTCCGCCAGCGCTCTTTCCGGTGGGACACTCGCCGGGAGGTGCGTCCTTAAGGGCGCCTGAGCAAGCCGACGGAGTCTCAAGACGAGAAGGCAATCTGGGGGAATCATGGTTCTGGAACCCTTCACCGCAATCCCGGACGGCTGGGAGGCCGCAGACGAGGGCTTGATCCAAAGAAGCCTGAAAGCGGTCGAAGTCGCCTTGCAGGACCCTGCTGCCATCGAGCATCTGGTCACCTACTACTCGCGCAAGGGCAACTACGCGGGAGCCACCTTCCTCGAACTCGACCCGGTGAACCCGTGGGACATCACCGCAGCGGACCTGCTGGCCCTGACTTTGCTGTCTGAACCGTCCTGAGATTCCCGGAGGGTGTGTTGGTTACGCGACCTCCGGGATGG
>CAZLGB010000036.1:0-22296 GCA_964558825.1 uncultured Intrasporangiaceae bacterium | reverse complement strand
GAGGGGGTCCATTTTCACCCGTCGATCAGGGGTCAGTTTTCACCCGACGCTGACACCGTTTGACAGGGAGTTCGGCCGTAACCCTTCGGTAGCAGCACGATCGGATGCCGTCCTAGCATCGGGGGCGTGGACGACGTGGAGCCGGCTCCCTCAGCCCCAGAGCAGGCCCGATCGCTCGAACCGACCGTCCCCGACGCCGACGACCTCACTCGGCTCGCAGCAGCCCCTCCGGCTCGGGTGGCTCGTGTCGTCGCCGGCGCGCTCACGCCGGCCAACGTGGTCCTCGCCAACACGGCATACATCGCGTTGCGACACACGGCGACAAGGGGCGAGGCGCTGCGCTGGTGGTTGATCGTCGCGGTGCTCATCGTCGCCGCGCCCTATGCCCTGCTCTTCTGGGCGCTGCGCACCGGGCGGGTGAGCGATCGGCAGGTCGTGCGCCGCTCGCAACGCCCGTGGCTGCTCAGCCTCGTCGGGGGCTGCGTTGCCACAGCCGTCGTCTGGCTCTGGGTCGGGGGAGCACCGCGCGAGCTGGCCGCGCTCATCTCGGCAATGCTCGCCGGCTTGGTGGTCGTCGTCGCGATCACCCTGCGCTGGAAGGTGTCCGCTCACACCGCGACGTATGCCGCCGCGAGCACGGTGGTGGCGATCGAGGCGCCCTGGGTGGGCGCCCTTGCGGCACTGGGGATCCCACTCATCGCGTGGGCCCGCGTGCGGGCGGGACGGCACAGCCTCGGTCAGGTGACCGGGGGCGCGTTCGTGGGCATCGTCGTGGCGGCGATCGTCTATCCGGCTTTGCGCTGACGAGGAGTCAGGCCGCGCAGGGCGCTCAGCCAGATGGACGGCATACGACCGGGTCAGTCTGCGGGGTCGTAGCCCAGATTGGGCGAGAGCCACCGTTCGGCTTGGGCCATCGTCCAGCCCTTCCGCGCGGCATAGTCGGCGACCTGGTCGGCCCCGAGCCGCCCGACCACGAAGTACTCCGCATGTGGCGCAGCGAAATACCAGCCCGACACCGAGGCGCCCGGCCACATCGCCATCGACTCGGTCAGCCGCATCCCGGTGGCCGCCTCGACGTCGAGCAGCTCCCAGAGCAGGGCCTTCTCCGTGTGATCGGGGCAGGCCGGATAGCCCGGTGCCGGGCGGATCCCCTGGTAGTTCTCGGCGATGAGCGATTCGTTGCCGAGCCGCTCATCGGGGTGATAGCCCCAGAACTCTCGTCGCACGCGCTCGTGCAGCCGCTCGGCGAAGGCCTCGGCGAGCCGGTCGGCCAACGACTCGAGCAGGATCGCCGAGTAGTCGTCAAGCGCCTCCTTGAAGGCCGCCACCCGCTCGGGCAGCTCGACGCCCGCGGTCACCGCGAAGGCGCCCATGTAGTCGCGCTTGCCGCTCGCCTTCGGTGCGACGAAGTCGGCGTTGCTCCGGTGCGGAATGCCGGCCCGGTGCTCGCCCTGTTGGCGTAGGTGGTGCAAGGTCATCCGCACGTCGGCACGCGACTCGTCGGCATAGATCTCGATGTCGTCACCGACCGAGCTGGCCGGGAAGAGCCCGAGGACGCCGACCGGCCGCAGCCAGCGCTCCTCCTGGATGCGGTCGAGCATGGCTTGGGCATCGTCATACAGCTTGCGCGCAGCCTCGCCGCTGCTCGGGTGATTGAGCAGGTCGGGGAAGCGCCCCTTGAGCTCCCACGCGGCGAAGAACGGCTGCCAGTCGATGTAGTCGCGCAGCTCCTCGACGGGATAGTCCCGCAGCACCTTGGTGAAGGTCACTGCGCGAGAGGCTGATTCGCTCTGCCGGCTCACGTCGCGAGCCTGCTGCAGCAGGAAGTGCGGCCGCAGCGGTTGGTATGCCGTCCAGTCGACCGGCGTCGCGTCGGCGCGGGCCGCGTCGAGACCGACGAGGGGCCGCTCGCCGGAGCGGGCGGCATGGCGGGTGCGGATCGCGGCATACTCCGACCGGACCGACTCGAGCAGGGCGGGACGCTGCTCGTCGGAGAGCAGCGCGGCGGCGACAGGGACGGCGCGCGAGGCGTCCTTGACCCAGACGACCGGACCCTCATAACGCGGTGAGACCTTGACCGCCGTGTGAGCCTTGGAGGTCGTCGCCCCGCCGAGCAACAGCGGCAGGTCGAGCCCGAGCCGCTGCAGCTCCGCGGCGAAGGACACCATCTCGTCGAGGCTCGGGGTGATGAGACCGGACAGCCCGATGATGTCGGCCCGGTGCTCGCGCGCCGCGTCGAGGATGCGCTGCGCCGGCACCATGACCCCGAGGTCGATGACGTCATAGTTGTTGCACTGCAACACCACCCCGACGATGTTCTTGCCGATGTCGTGGACGTCGCCTTTGACGGTGGCCATGACGATGGTGCCATTGGTGCTCTTGGCGGGGGCCCCCTCAGCAGCATCGCCCGCGTCGCCAGTGCTGGCTCGCTCGGCCTCGATGAAGGGCACGAGATGGGCCACCGCGCGCTTCATCACCCGCGCCGATTTGACGACCTGCGGGAGGAACATCTTGCCGGCCCCGAAGAGGTCGCCCACGACGCCCATTCCGTCCATGAGCGGGCCTTCGATCACCTCGATCGGGCGCCCACCGCCGGCGGCGAGCTCGGCCCGCAGCAGCTCGGTGTCGGCCTCGATGTGCTCGTCGATGCCCTTGACGAGGGCATGGGTGATCCGCTCGCGCACCGGCAGCGAGCGCCACTGCTCGTCGACGACCTCCTGCGCCGCCCCGGCCACGTTGAAGCGGTCGGCGATCTCGAGCAGCCGCTCGGTCGCGTCCGCGCGCCGGTTGAGCACGACATCCTCGATGCGCTCGCGCAGCAGCGGGTCGATCTCGTCGTAGACGACGAGCGCGCCGGCGTTGACGATGCCCATGTCCATGCCGGCTTGGATCGCGTGATAGAGGAAGACGGCGTGGATCGCCTCACGGACGGGGTTGTTGCCGCGGAAGCTGAAGGACACATTGGAGACGCCGCCCGAGACGAGCGCACCTGGCAGGTTGCCCTTGATCCACCGGGTCGCCTCGATGAAATCCATTCCGTAAGAGGCGTGTTCGTCGATCCCCGTCGCCACCGCGAAGATGTTGGGGTCGATGACGATGTCCTCGGGCGGGAAGCCCACCTGCTCGACGAGGATGCGGTATGCCGTGCCACTGATCTCGCGGCGCCGCTCCACGGTGTCGGCCTGGCCCTGCTCGTCGAAGGCCATGACGACGATCGCCGCGCCATATTTGCGGCAGAGGCGGGCGTGCTCGACGAAGGCCTCGACGCCCTCCTTCATCGAGATCGAGTTGACGATCGGCTTGCCCTGGATGCACTTGAGGCCGGCCTCGATGACCTCCCACTTGGAGGAGTCGACCATGACGGGCACCCGGGTGATGTCGGGCTCGCTGGCGACGAGCTTGAGGAAGCGGTCCATCGCCGCCACCCCGTCGATCATCCCCTCGTCCATGTTGACGTCGATGACCTGGGCGCCGGCCTCGACCTGCTGGCGGGCGACCGCCAGTGCGGCCGGGTAGTCGCCGGCCTGGATGAGCTTGCGGAAGCGCGCCGACCCGGTGATGTTGGTCCGCTCACCGACGTTGACGAAGAGCGAGGACTCGTCGATGGTCAGCGGCTCGAGCCCGGCCAGGCGCATCGCCCGCGGCACCTCGGGGACCGGGCGCGACGGCATACCGTCGACGGCGGCGCGCACCGCCGCGACGTGCTCGGGAGTGGTGCCGCAGCACCCGCCGACGATGTTGACCAAACCGGCCGACGCGAACTCGCCGACGATCGCGGCCATCGCGTCGGGAGTCTCGTCGTATTCGCCGAAGGCATTGGGCAGGCCGGCATTGGGATAGCACGAGACGAAGGTGTCGGCGAGGCGGGACAGCTCGGCGACATAGGGGCGCATCTCGCTTGCGCCGAGGGCGCAGTTGAGCCCGATGGCCAGCGGTCGGGCATGGCGCACGGAGTTCCAGAAGGCCTCGGTGACCTGGCCCGACAGGGTGCGCCCGGAGGCGTCGGTGATCGTGCCGGAGAGGATGATCGGCCAGCGCCGCCCGCGCTCCTCGAAGAGGGTCTCCAGCGCGAAGATGGCCGCCTTGGCGTTGAGCGTGTCGAAGATCGTCTCGACGAGCAGCAGGTCGGCGCCGCCGTCGACGAGGCCACGGGCCTGCTCGCCGTAGGCCTCGACGAGCTCGTCGAAGCTGACATTGCGGGCGCCTGGGTCGTTGACATCGGGGGAGATCGAGGCGGTCTTGTTGGTCGGGCCGAGCGCGCCGGCGACCCAGCGCGGCCGGTCAGGGGTCAGCGCGGTCTGGGCGTCGGCGGCGGCCCGGGCGATGCGCGCCGAGGCGACGTTGAGCTCGTAGGCGAGCTCCTGCATCCCGTAGTCCGCGAGCGAGATCCTGTTGGCGTTGAAGGTGTTGGTCTCGACGAGATCGCTGCCCGCTTGCAGGTATGCCGTGTGGATGTCGCCGATGATCTGCGGCTGGGTGAGTGAGAGCAGGTCGTTGTTGCCGCGCAGATCTTGGCCCCAGTCGGCGAAGCGCTCGCCACGATAGTCCTGCTCGCTGAGCTGGTGGCGCTGGATGAGCGTGCCCATCGCGCCGTCGAGGACGAGCACCCGCCGGGTGAGGGCGGCGGTGAGGGCTGCAGTCGCGTCGGGGCGGGGCGTGGGCGCGTCGGTCACGGGGGTCCTTCGGTCGAGGGCGACGTCAAGTATGCCGTCCCGTCGGGTGCGCCCGGCCGCTCGTCCCGCGCCGAGGGACATTGGGGCGATGCCATATCGTCGAGCCATGAGCCAGCCCGCAGACTCCCGCCATGGCTGGCTGGTCGGGCGACTGACCGGCGTGCCGGTCTACCTCGGTCGGTCCTGGCCGCTTGTTGCCCTGGCCATCGTCCTCTTCTACGGCCCGCAACTCGCGCGTCAGCTGCCGCAGGGCACCGCGTATGCCGTGGCCGCGGCATACGCTCTGCTGTTGCTCGTGTCGGTGCTGGTCCACGAGTTCGGCCATGCCCTGGCGGCACGCGCGGTGGGTGCGCCCGTCCACCGGATCGTCGTCAACCTCTGGGGTGGGCACACGACCTTCGGAGCGGCTGACCAGCGACCGGGCAGCCAGTCGTTCGTCGCGGCGGCCGGGCCCGCCGGCAACGTGCTGCTGGCGGGGCTGGGTTGGCTGCTGCAGGGGTCACTGACCGGCATCCCGGGCTTTCTCTCGTGGGCCGTGTGGGTGTCCAACGGACTGGTCGCCGTCTTCAACCTGCTGCCAGGGCTCCCGCTCGACGGCGGACACATCGTGTCGGCATTGGTCTGGAAGGTCAGCGGCGACCGCGCGCTCGGATGGATCGTGGCCGGATGGCTGGGCCGACTGCTGACCGTCGGTGCCATGGTCTGGCTGGTGGTGCAGCCGGTGCTGGCCGGTGACTCGCCGTCGCTCTTCTCCTTGGCCTGGTCGGCGTTGATCGGGGCCTTCCTCTGGCAGGGGGCATCGGCGGCGATCCGGGCCGGTCAGGCTCGCCGGGTGGTCGCCGCTGTCCCGCTGCGGGCCGTGCTGCGGTCGGTCGTCGTCGTCCCGGTCCACGTGTCGGCGGCGCGGGTGGTGCACGACCTCGTGGAGCGGCAGGGCGTCGAGCGAGCCGCGGTGGTCGACCCGGCCGGGGTGCCGGTCGGGTGGGTGGATGTGCCGGCTCTCGCAGCGATCCCCCCTGACCGGCTCGAGAGCGTGCCTGTCACGGCGGTGCTCCAGCGGCCACCGGCCGGCTGGACGGTGCGGGCCACTCCGTCAGACGACATCACGGGCGTCGTGTCCGCTTTGGCTGGGCACGTCGAGGGGGAGTCGGTCAAGGACGCCGTCCTCGTGCTCGACCAGGCGGGTCAGATCGTCGGCACGGTGTCGATGGCCGACGTCGAAGGTGCGCTCAGGAGCCGCTGACCCGCCGCGCGTGGTGTGCCCGCCGGCTCGTCCACATGGGTGAGGTCGGGCGTCCCATCATCCACAGGGCGCGACAGCGCCTTGCCGGTATGCCGTGCAGGGCATGGGCTGGTCCCGTCGGGCGGTCGCGGACGGGAGTGGCCGGCATACGAAAGGGGAGGCGCCGTGGGCGGTGTGGCGGGACGTTCAGCGGGCAGGGCAGCGGGCAATGTGGCCGGAAGTGCAGCGAGCACTGCGGAGCGCAAGGAGCCGGCGGCGGGCGAGCGGGTGACCGGGCCTCCGCAGGAGCTCGTTGGTGCTGCGGTCAACGAGGTCGCCCTCGTGGGGCGGCTCTCGCTGGCTCCGGAGGCGCGGGTGCTGCCCAGCGGCGACGAGATGGTGGCCCTGCGGGTCCTCGTGCCCCGGTCGGGCACACCGCGGCGCAAGGGCGCGCCGACGGTCGACGTCATCGACATCGCCTGTTGGAGTGCGGCGACCCGGCGGGCGGCGCTGCGCCTGGAGGCCGGAGCGCCGATCGAGGTCAAGGGGGCGTTGCGGCGACGCTTCTTCCGGGGGGCGTCCGGGGTGGCGAGCCGCTACGAGGTGGAGGCCGCGTCCGTGCGCCGACATCGAGGGTGACGGCACCTAGACTCGGCGGCTGTGACTGGCCAGGAGCAGACAGATCAGCAGCCGGAGGCGGGCACTCCGGCGAAGGGCACTCAGGCGCGCCGCGGGGCCTTCGTCGTCGGCGACCGCGTCCAGCTGACCGACGCCAAGGGG
The DNA here is from genome assembly GCA_964558825.1 of uncultured Intrasporangiaceae bacterium. Taxonomy (GTDB): domain Bacteria; phylum Actinomycetota; class Actinomycetes; order Actinomycetales; family Dermatophilaceae; genus Phosphoribacter. Next base: position 15,621 of record CAZLGB010000036.1, on the reverse strand, counting down.
CGGCTGCACACCATCACCCTGCAAGCGGGCCGGGAGTTTCACACCCACCAGGGGCGGCTCGCCCATGACGAAGTCATCGGCCAGCCCGAGGGCAGTGTCGTCGTCAACTCGGGTGGCGCCGAGTTCCTCGTCGTGCGCCCGCTGCTCGCGGACTACGTCATGTCGATGCCGCGCGGCGCCGCCGTGGTCTATCCCAAGGACGCCGGCCAGATCGTCGCCATGGGCGACATCCACCCCGGCGCGCATGTCGTGGAGGCGGGCGTCGGGTCTGGTGCGCTCTCGATGTCCTTGCTGCGGGCCGTCGGCGACGAGGGGAGGCTCATCTCCTTCGAGCGCCGCGCCGACTTCGCCGACATCGCCAAGGGCAACGCGCGGGCCTTCTTCGGTCGCGAGCACCCGGCCTGGCAGGTCATCGTCGGCGACCTCGCCGAGGACCTGCCGCGCACCTGTGAGCGCGGCTCGATCGACCGGGTCGTGCTCGACATGCTCGCGCCCTGGGAGTGCCTGGCGGCCGTGGGCGATGCGCTGCGCCCTGGCGGCGTGCTCATCTGCTATGTCGCCACGACGACCCAGCTGTCCAAGCTGGCCGAGGCGATCCGCGAGCATGGCTGCTTCACCGAGCCGTCGGCCTGGGAGTCGCTCGTGCGCGGCTGGCATCTCGAGGGCCTGGCCGTGCGCCCGCAGCACCGCATGCATGGGCACACCGGATTCCTGTTGACCACCCGGCGGCTCGCCGACGGAGTGACCCCACCGCGTCGCACCCGACGCCCGGCCAAGGGATCTGCCATCGGGCCGGCCGGCGACCCGGGGGCGCACCCGGGTGAGCCGGAGGTGGATGGGGGCCACGGCATACCCCTGGCAGGGGAGTCGGACGAGCAGTGGAGCCCCGACGCGTTGGGCGAGCGACCGGTGAGTGACCGCAAGGTGAGACGGGCGCAGCGTGACGTGGGCATAACCTCCGGGGACTAGGCGTTCTGCAGGGTTATCGTGGCGATTCAGCAGCGCGCAGCGAGGAGACCGCGATGAGTGACGAGCCGAGCGTCCCCGGGCCGGGGCCCGACCCGGCCGTGCCGTCGGATGCCCTCGCTGGCAAAGCCGACAGCAACACCACTGCCGACGCCAACACCACCGCGGACGGCAGCCCGAGCACAGATGGCAGCACCACCGCAGCCCTCGACGCCGAGGTCGGCATGCTGCGTCGCGGCCGGCTCGACCCCACGCGGGTGCGCGAGCTGGAGCACCGCATCGCCTCCCAGCAGACCTCGCTGGCCACCCTGTCGGCCCAGAACGACCGGCTGGTGCGCACCCTCAAGGACGCCCGGACTCAGATCGTCAACCTCAAGGCCGAGGTCGACCGGCTCGCCCAGCCGCCCAACGGCTATGGCCTGGTCCTCGAGCCGGTGCTGGACGGCTCGGTCGACATCCTCACCGGCGGGCGCAAGATGCGCGTCGCGGTGAGCCCCTCGCTCGACCCCGACGCCGTCAGCCCCGGGCGCGAGGTCATGCTCAACGAGGCGCTCAACGTCGTCGCCGTCAAGGGCTTCGAGCGGGTCGGCGAGGTTGTGCTCGTCAAGGAGATCCTCGACGACGACCGGGTGCTCGTCGTCGCCCACGCCGACGAGGAGCGCGTATGCCGCCGCGCCGAGCCGTTGCTCGGCTCCCACATCCGCGTCGGTGATGCGCTGACCGTCGACCCGCGCTCGGGCTTCGTCTTCGAGCGGGTGCCCAAGGCCGAGGTCCAGGACCTCGTCCTCGAGGAGGTGCCCGACATCGCCTACGAGGACATCGGCGGCCTCTCCGGGCAGATCGAGGCGATCCGCGACGCGGTCGAGCTGCCCTATCTGCACCCCGAGCTCTACAAGGAGCACCACCTCAAGGCACCCAAGGGCGTGCTGCTCTACGGCCCGCCCGGCTGTGGCAAGACCCTCATCGCCAAGGCCGTCGCCGCGTCGCTGGCGCGCAAGGTCGCCGAGCGCACCGGCAAGCAGATCGAGAAGTCCTACTTCCTCAACATCAAGGGCCCCGAGCTGCTCAACAAATACGTCGGCGAGACCGAGCGGCATATCCGGCTGATCTTCCAGCGGGCCCGCGAGAAGGCGTCCGACGGCACGCCGGTCGTCGTCTTCTTCGACGAGATGGACTCGCTCTTCCGCACCCGCGGGTCGGGGGTGAGCTCCGACGTCGAGACGACGATCGTGCCCCAGCTGCTGTCGGAGATCGACGGTGTCGAGCGACTCGAAAACGTCATCGTCATCGGCGCCTCCAACCGTGAGGACATGATCGACCCGGCGATCCTGCGCCCCGGTCGCCTCGACGCCAAGATCAAGATCGAGCGCCCCGACGCCGAGGCCGCGCGCGACATCTTCTCCAAGTACCTCACCGTCGAGCTGCCGCTGCACCTCGACGACCTCGCCGAGCACGGCGGCGACCGCGAGCGCTGCGTCGAGGCGATGATCCAGGCCGCCGTCTCGCGGATGTACTCCGAGAGCGAGGACAACCGCTTCCTCGAGGTGACGTATGCCGGTGGCGACAAGGAGATCCTCTACTTCAAGGACTTCAACTCCGGCGCGATGATCCAGAACGTCGTCGACCGGGCCAAGAAGAACGCCATCAAGGAGTTCCTCGCGACCGGGCAGAAGGGGTTGCGCGTCGAGCACGTCCTCAGCTCCTGCGTCGATGAGTTCAAGGAGAACGAGGACCTGCCCAACACGACCAATCCCGATGACTGGGCGCGCATTTCGGGTAAGAAGGGCGAGCGGATCGTCTACATCCGCACCCTCATCAACACCAAGGACGGCACCGAGCCGGGCCGCTCGATCCAGACCGTCGAGAACACCGGGCAATACCTCTGAGGCGTGGTGCCCGGCGGCGACTGACGGCCGCACCACATCGGGACCGAAGGCCTTGCCCTCACCCCCGGCCCCAGTGACAGACTGAGCCTGCGACGGCAAGGTGCGCCCACGTCCGGCCCTGATCACGAGCGACGCGGGTTGGGGTTGCCGCGATTCCTCGATGGAGAAGGATCAGGCCATGGGCGACGTCATGCGTCCGCTTCCGTTCGATCACCTCATGAGCTGGGCCCTGGGGGAGTTGCGCACCGACGGATCGATCTTCGGAGTCCGCACCGACCAGATGTGGCGTCCACAACCGGGGCGGATGATCCGCGACTCCTTCGGCCACCAACTGGCCAACCCCGTCGGGCCGGCCGCCGGCCCGCAGACCCAGCTGTCCAACAACCTGCTCGTCGCCTACCTCACCGGCGCCCGATTCATGGAGCTCAAGACCGTCCAGAAGATCGACGGCCACGAGCTGGCCGCCATGGTCCCCAAGCCGTGCATCGAGGCTGAGGACGAGGGCTACAACTGCGAGTGGTCGACCGAGCTCAGCGTGCAGCAGGCTTTCGACGAATACGTCCGCGCCTACTTCGCCATCGCCGTGCTCTCCAAGGAGCTGGGGCTCGGCTCGATCGCCGACCAGGCCTTCAACATGTCGGTCGGCTATGACCTGGCCGGCATCCAGGGCGACAAGGTGCAGACCTATCTGGCCGGCATGGCCGACGCGAGCACCACCGCCGTCTGGGCCGAGTGCCACGACTGGGTCGCCGCGCACCTGGGTGACTTCACGGCATACACGCGGGCCGATCTCGACGCGCTCGACCCGTGCCTGAGCCGCTCGGTCACCCTCTCGACCATGCACGGCTGCCCGGCCGACGAGATCGAGCGGATCGTCAGCTATCTGCTCACCGAGAAGCACCTCAACACCTTCGTCAAGTGCAACCCGACGTTGCTCGGCTACCAGGGCGCGCGCGAGGCGCTCGACCGGCTCGGCTGGGAATATGTCGCCTTCGACGACCACCACTTCACGGCCGATCTGCAGTATGCCGATGCGCTGGGCATGCTCGGTCGGCTGCGGGCGCTGGCCGCCGACCAGGGCCTCGCCTTCGGGGTCAAGCTCACCAACACCTTCCCCGTGCAGGTGCTGCGCTCCGAGCTGCCCGCCGACGAGATGTACATGTCCGGGCGGGCGCTGCTGCCGCTGACCCTGTCGGTCGCCTCCAAGCTCGCGCGCGACTTTGACGGGCAACTGCCGATGTCCTTCTCCGGCGGCGTCGACGCCTTCAACATCGCCGACCTGCTCGCCACCGGCATCCAGCCGGTCACCGTCGCGACGACGATCCTCAAGCCCGGCGGAGTGCTGCGCTTCAAGCAGCTCGCCGAGGCCGCGACTCCGGTCATGCACGACTATGCCGGCGTCGACGTCGAGCGCATCGACGCCTTGCTCTCCTCGGTCTTTGCCGACGAGCGCTATCACAAGCGCTATCGCGAGAAGATCCGCTCCCGCAAGACCGACTCCCCGCTGCCGCTGACCGACTGCTTCAAGGCCCCCTGCGAGCACGGCGGCTGCCCCATCGAGCAGCGCATCCCCGACTACCTCACGCTCACCGCGGCTGAGCAGTATGCCGCGGCCTTCCAGGTCATCGCGCTGGACAACACCGCCCCCACGCTGACCGGCGTGCTCTGCTCGCAGCAGTGCCGCGAGCACTGCACCCGGCTGGACTACGACCTGTCCATCGACATGCGGGGGGTCAAGCTCGTCGCCGCCGATCACGCTCAGGACGACTACATCGCCGCCACCACCCCGGCGCCGCTGCGCACCGACCAGCGGGCGGTCGTCATCGGGGCCGGGGCGGCAGGCATCGCGGCGGCACTGTACTTGCGTCGCAACGGAATGGCCGTCGACGTGATGGAAAAGCTCGACGAGCCCTATGGCATCGTCTCGCAGATCATCCCGTGGTTCCGCATCGGTCGTGATCACGTCGAGCGCGACTATCGGCTCGCCGTCGCGGCCGGGGTGGACTTCCACTTCGGTGTCGACCCGGCATACGACGTCGCCGAGCTGCTGACCCGCTATCAGCATGTCGTCATCGCGACGGGTTCGTGGGGCAAGGGGGTCAACCCCTTCGGCGACGGCGAGGGTCACGACCGGGTGATCGACTCGCTCGACTTCCTGTGGAAGGCCAACAACGGCGAGCCGACCGGCGTCGGCAAGCGGGTCGCCGTCATCGGCGCCGGCGATGTCGCCATGGACTGCGTGCGCACGGCCATGCGGCTGCCCGGAGTCGAGGAGGCGATCATCGTCTACCGGCGCACCGAGCCGCACATGCCCGCCACCCAGCACGAGGTCAACACCGTGCGCGGCGAGGGCCTGACCATGCTCGAGCTGCTCGCTCCGGTCTCCTTCGACGGGGCCACGCTGCACTGCGAGCAGATGGAGCTGTCCGAGGTCGACGCGAGCGGCCGGCGGTCGGTGCGCGGCGTCGGCACCTTTGTCGATATGCCGTTCGACACCGTCATCGGCGCCACGGGGGCGACCATCGACAACGCCCCGTATGCCGCCGCCGGCCTGGCGCTGGATGCACGTGGCAAGGTCGTGCTCGACACGGCATACCAGGGGAGCGTGCCGGGGGTCTATGTCATCGGCGACGGGCGGCTCGGGCCCGACACCATCGTGCGTGCGATGGGGGATGCGCGGAAGTCCGCGCGCGCCATCCTCGCGCGCGCGGGGCTCACTCCCGACTTCGACGCCCCTGAGGTGCGCGAGCACGTGCCGGCGCCGGAGGTCTATCACCGCCGCGGCTTGATGATCGCCGAGATCAACGGGAAGGCCGAGGGCGGGCGCTGCCTCACCTGCGACGACATCTGCGAGATCTGCACCGAGGTCTGCCCCAACCGGGCCAATGTCGCCATCACCGTGCCCGGCTTCGCCGACCCCCGCCAGATCGTCCACATCGACGGGCTGTGCAACGAGTGCGGCAACTGTGGCACCTTCTGCCCGCATGCCGGCCTGCCCTACAAGGACAAGGTCACGGTCTTCTGGACGCGTCCGGACTTCGACAACTCGACCGACCCGGGCTTCCTGCCGCTGGCCGGTGGTGGCTATCTCACCCGCAATCCCGACGGCACGGTCTTCGAGCTCGACGCTGAGCGCACCCTGATCAGCCCGGAGGTGGCCCGCGTGCTCGCCGCCATCGAGGCGAGCCACGGCTATCTGCTCGCTCCCGCGGAAGGAGCCCTCGCATGATCGTCGGCAACGGTCCGGTCATCACCAACGATCCGGCCGACCCCTTTGTCGAGACCGGCGCAGTCCTGGTGCGCGACAACGTGATCGAGGCCGTGGGGCCGCTCGCCGAGCTGCGCGCGGCATACCCGGGCGAGCCCTTCCACGACGTCGCCGGGCGGGTCGTCATGCCCGGGCTCATCAACGCCCACACCCACGCCTACAGCCACTATGCGCGCGGCATGGGCGTCACCGGGCCGACCCGCGACTTCGTCGAGATCCTCGAAAACCTCTGGTGGCGCCTCGACCGGATGCTCACCCTCGACGACGTCGAGCTCAACACGACGACGACCTTCATCGAGTCGATCCGCAACGGCGTCACCACGGTCTTCGACCACCACTCCAGCCCGGGCGCGGTCGAGGGGTCGCTCTTCACCCAGGCCGAGGCGGCCCGGCGGCTGGGCATCCGGGCGAGCCTCTGCTACGAGACCTCCGACCGCGACGGGGCGCAGGTCTTCGATCAAGCGGTCGCCGAGAACGTCGCCTTCATGAAGGCCTCCAATACGGCCGATCAGGACCTGGTCCGAGGGCTCTTCGGAGTGCACGCCTCCTTCACCATGTCGCAGGCCTCGCTGGAGCGTTGTGTGGCGGCGGCGGACGGCATCCGCGGGGGCTTCCACGTCCACACCGCCGAGGGGCCGGGCGACGAGCCGGACGCGGTCGAGAAGTATGGCCGGCGCATCGTCGCGCGTTTTCACGACCTGGGCATGCTCGGCCCGGAGTCGATCGCCGTCCACTGCGTGCACGCCGACGACGACGAGCTCGACCGGCTGGTCGCGACCGGCACGCCGATGGTGCACAACCCGCACTCCAACATGGGCAACGCCGTCGGCGGCGCGCCGGTCGTCGAGGCCTTGCGCAAGGGCGTGCAGGTCGGGCTCGGCACCGACGCCTACACGGCTGACATGTTCGCCTCGGCCTCCGTCGCCAAGATCCTCGCCAGCCACCGGCTCGGCGACCCGACGGTCGGCTTCGGGGAGGCGATGACGCTGCTCTTCGCCAATAACCCGGCCATCGCGGCGAGCCACTTCGCCCGCCCGGTCGGGCGGCTCGCCCCCGGGGCGTATGCCGATCTCATCACCCTCGACTACGACCCGATCACCCCGCTCACCGGCGGCTCGTATGCCGGTCACATCCTCTTCGGGATGAGTGGGCGCTTGGTCAACGACACGATGGTCGACGGTCGCTGGGTCATGCGCGACCGAGTCATCCAGACCCTCGACGAGGCGCAGATCAACGCTCGCAGCCGGGCCGCCGCTCCGCGAATCTGGGCGCGGATGTAAGGGATTGACGACGCGATGACGACGCTGTTGCGCGGTGGCCTAGTGGTCACCGAGGAGGGGGCTCGGCCGGCCGACCTGCGGCTGGCCGGCCCCGACGAGGGCTCGAGATCGGGCTCGGGGGCCGGCGGGGGAGTGATCCTCGAGCTCGCGCCGAGCCTGCAGCCGCTGGCCGGCGAGGCCGTCCTCGACTGCACCGGCATGGTGCTGCTCCCCGGGGCGATCGACCCGCACACCCACCTCGACCTCGAGTGCGGGCCCGGCCTGACCACGGCCGACGACTTCCTCACCGGCACCCGTTCTGCGCTGGCCGGGGGCACGACGACGGTCATCGACTTCGCCACTCAGTTCCACGGTCAGACCCTGGCCGAGGGGCTCGCCCACTGGCACGACAAGGCCGACGGGCGAGCGGTCATCGACTATGCCTTCCACCTGGCGATGACGCAGTGGCGGCCCGAGTTCGCCGAGCAGCTGGCCGAGATGGTCGCGGCTGGTGTCACGTCCTTCAAGCTCTACCTCGGTTACCTGCACACGATGATGGTCGAGGACGACGAAGTCCTCGCCGCCCTCACGGCGAGCGCGGCGCTGGGCACGACGATCGGCTTCCACTGCGAAAACGGGCGGATCATCGACGCGCTCAAGGCGCGCGAGTTGGCCGCCGGGCACACCGGCGCCTATTACCACCAGGTCGTGCACCCGCCCCAGCTCGAGCGCGAGTCGCTCGTGCGCCTGGGCGCCATCGCCGACCTCGTCGACGCCCAGCACTACATCGTCCACCTCAGCTCGGCCCAGACCGTGCCCGAGGTCCGCGCGGCCCAGGCCCGCGGCAGTCGCCTCGTCGCCGAGACCTGCCCGCAATACCTCGTCCTCGATCACACGGCATACGGGCAGGCGGGCGACGCGGACCAGGCGAGCGAGACCCGCGCCCGGGCCGCGGTGATGAGCCCGCCGCTGCGCCCCGCGGCTGACCACGACACCCTCTGGGAGGGGCTGGCCGACGGGACGATCTCCTTCGTCGGCACCGACCACTGCTCCTTCACCCCCGAGCAGAAGGCCGCGGCGGCCGACTTCTCCGCCGTCCCCAATGGTGCGCCCGGCCTCGAGCTGCGGCTCGCCCTGCTGCACTCACATGGCGTGACGACCGGCCGGCTCAGCCTGCCCCAGTTGGCCGCGGTGACGGCCACCAATGCCGCGCGCTACTTCGGCCTCTATCCGCGCAAGGGCGTGCTCGCGCCCGGCAGCGACGCCGATGTCGTCGTCCTCGATCCCACCGCCGAGTGGACGGTCACCCACGACGCGCTCCACGACGCGGCCCGGCATACCCCTTATGCCGGTATGCCGCTGACCGGCCGCGTGCGCGACGTCTTCCTGCGCGGCCAGCACCTCGTCCGCGACGGCTCGCTCGCCGACGACCTCCCCGCCGGGCAATTCGTCCGCTGCGCGCTGCCCGGCGCGAGCACCCCTGGACACCACCCCCAACCCCACCGAGGATGAAGTCATGACGACGATCACGGTCAACGGCAAGGACTACGAGGTCGACGGCGAGGCGATGCTCGTCGACGCACTGCGTGGCGAGGTCGGCGCCCTGTCGGTCAAGGTCGGGTGCGATGACAGCACGTGCGGGACGTGCATCGTCGTGGCCAACGGCCGCCCGATGAAGTCCTGCAACCGCCCGGCCAAGTCCTTCGAGGGCCAGCAGGTGACGACGACCGAGGGCCTCTCCGATCGCGAGAAGGCCGTCTATGCCCACACGTATGCCGCCACCGGCGCCGTGCAGTGCGGCTTCTGCACGCCGGGCATGGTCATGGCGAGCAAGGCGCTGCTCGACAAGAATCCCGAGCCGACCCGCGACGAGGTCGCGACCGCGCTGCGGACGGACGTCTGCCGGTGCACCGGTTACCGCCAGATCGTCGACGCCGTCATGGCCGCGGGGGAGTTGCTGCGGACCGACGGTGAGCTCGAGGCCGCGCCCGAGCGGATGCGGGTCTCCGACGCCGCGCCGCGACCCGACGCCGCCGCCAAGGTGCTCGGCACCGGTGTCTTCGCCGATGACGTGCGCCTGCCGGGGATGGTCTTTGCCAAGGCGCTGCGCTCGCCCTCTCCGCGCGGACTGCTGCGCGGGCTCGACATCACCGCCGCCAAGGCCCACCCCGACTGCCTCGCCGTGCTCACCGCCGCCGACGTGCCCGAGAACAAGATCGGCCACATCGTCCAGGACTGGGACGTGATGATCCCGGTCGGCTCGCACACCCGCTATGTCGGTGACGCGCTGGCCCTGGTCGCGACCGCCGACGAGTCCAAGCTCGACGAGATCCTCGGGCTCATCGTCGTCGACTACGAGGAGCTCGAGCCGGTCACCTCGCCACAGCAGGCGCTGCACCCCGAGGCGCCGCTGGTCCATGACAACGGCAACGTCCTGGACATCGAGCACGTCAAGCGCGGCAACCCCGACGCGGCGATCCGTGAGGCGGCATACACCGTCTCGCGCAAGTTCAAAACGCCGTGGCAGGAGCACGCCTTCATGGAGCCCGAGTGCGCGGTCGCCGAGCCGGTGGGCGACGGGCTGCGGATGTATACCTCGAGCCAGTCGGTCTATGACGAGCAGCGCGAGATCTCGCGGATGCTCAAGCTGCCCAAGGAGCGCATCCGCTCCAGCGCGACCCTCGTCGGTGGCGGCTTCGGCGGCAAGGAGGACATGAGCGTCCAGCATCATGCGGCGCTCATGGCCTGGCACCTGCAGGTGCCGGTCAAGGTGCGCTTCACCCGCTCGGAGAGCTTCGCCTATCACGTCAAGCGCCACCCGATGGACATGGAGTTCACCGTCGCGTGCGACGCCGCCGGCAAGCTCACGGGCGTCAAAGTCGTCATCCTCTCCGACACCGGCGCCTATGCCTCTCTCGGTGGTCCCGTCCTGCAGCGCGCGTGCACGCACGCCGCCGGCCCGTATGCCGTGCCCAACTTCGAGTGCCTCGGCATGGCGCTCTACACCAACAACCCGGTGGCCGGCGCCTTCCGCGGATTCGGTGTCGTGCAAAGCCAATTCGGCATGGAGAGCTGCCTCAACGAGCTCGCCGAGAAGGTCGGGCTCGACGCCTGGGAGATCCGCTATCTCAATGCCGTGCGCCCCGGCGACACGCTGCCCAACGGGCAGATCGCCGACGACTCGACCGGGCTGATCCAGGTGCTCGAGTCGCTCAAGGGCGACTTCTACGCCAACCCGGGGGCCGGGCTCGCCGTCGGGCACAAGAACACCGGCGTCGGGATGGGGTTGCGCGACGTCGGGCGCTGCACCCTGTCGGTGGAGTCGGGGCGGGTGCACATCCGCACGTCGGCCGCCTGCATGGGCCAGGGCGTCGAGCAGGTCGTCACCCACGTCGTCTCCGAGACAGTGCCGGAGCTGCGCCTCGACCAGATCGTCTACGAGCAGCCCGACACCTCGCGCACTCCTGACAGTGGCACGTCGACCGGCTCGCGCCAGACGATGTTCACCGGTGAGGCGACGCGACTGGCGGCGGCTCAGCTGCGTGATGCCCTGGAGGCGGCCGGGTCCGGCGGGCTGGGCGCTCTCGAGGGGCAGGAGTGGTTCGGGGAGTGGGCGCCCGAGACCGACCCGATCAACACGACCAAGGCCAACCCGGTCAGCCACGTCGGCTACAGCTATGGCGCGCAGATGGTCACGCTGGCCGACAACGGCGAGGTCGCCAAGGTGCTCGCCGTCTATGACATCGGCACCGTGATGAACCAGCCGTCGGCCGTCGGCCAGATCGAGGGCGGCGTGATGATGGGCCTGGGTTATGCGCTGACCGAGGAGTTCGTCGTCGAGGCCGGCGTGCCCAAGACCCGGTATGGCCAGCTCGGGCTGATCCGCGCCAACAAGATGCCCGAGGTCGAGGTGCGCTTCGTCCAAGGCCCCGGCACCTTGCCCTATGCCTATGGCGCCAAGGGCATGGGGGAGATCTGCATGATCCCCACCGCCCCGGCTGTCGCCGAGGCCTACTACCGCAAGGACGGCAAACGCCGGGCGATCCTGCCCCTGCGCGAGACCTTCTACAAGCGCGGGTGACCGCCGAGGCGGACGCCCCGCAGGTCACTTGCGGACCTGTCCGCGACCTCTTCTATCCACAGGACCCAACGCGCTGGGTTGGTTCGGCCGCACAGGCGGGCTGGGTGATCGGCCGGGACCTGGGCGCCGACCTGGTGGTCACGGACGCTGGCGTTGTCGTGGCGGCGGATGGTGGCCGCAGATGGTTCGTCAACAGCACCGTGCGGCAATACCAGGAGTCCCTGCAGATCGTCGGGGGCCTTCGTGATCGGTTGGCTCATCACTCGGGGGATCCTCAGGTGCAGCTCGGGCTCGAGTCATCTCGCCTGGAAAGTCTTGACCCGGCCGCCATGGAGCCAGGCAGCTATTGGCAACTGATCGTTGAGCAGATCCGCGAGGAGCAGTTCTGACATGGGTGCGGGGGAGAAGTGCGCCGTCGAAACTCGGGCACGCCGCCAGTAGGCCCGAGCAGACGGAGCGAAACCCACCTGACATGTGGGTTTCGCTCCGCGCGAAGGGTCGCGGCAAACCTGCCTGCCGGGTTAACCGCACCCTAGAGGGCTGGGGAGGGTGGTCCGGCGGGATATCAGGGGAGTGGGGTCGTCTCAAACGAGGCTGACGGCGCCTTCGTGCCGGGCATTGTCGTGCGAAAGAGAGAACCCCCTCACAGGTGGGTTTCCCTCCTTGGTGTGACGCGTCGTGATGGGTGGGGACCAAGAAGGCGTGAAATTTGCCGGTCGCTCGGCTCAGCCACGGTCGAGGGTCGCCCGACCCTCGGCCAGGCCGACGTATCACACCCTGCCGCTGGTTCCTCCTCCTCGCCGAGCCCCCCGAGTTCGGGGGGACCCACCAAGGAGGAGATATGACCACGCACGTCCTGAAGTTCAGCGCCGACGTCACCCTCGATCAGCTGCAGAAGTCTCTCGAGAAGCTCGTCGGCGAGCTCGGCTGCCCCGGCTGCGGTCTGAACGGCTTCGATCTCGGATTCGGCATCGATGCCGGCCCCGACTGGGACCGGATCGTCGGGGGTCTCGACTTCATCCGTCGGGGCGAGACCTTCTCTCTCGGCATCGACGAGCTCGCAGTCCAGGTCCGCAACAACGCGGGCACCATTCCCGGCTGATGGACCACACCGTCGAGGTCGGGGGTGCAGTCGTCACCCCCGCCCTCGGGCTGTCTTTCGAGGGCCGGCCGGCGGCATTGCTGCCGGCGGTGAGCCACCTCGTCGACGTCATAGAGATCGTCCCGGACTGTCTGGTCGGCGCGACCGGTGGTCCGCATCCGGCTCTTCTCAATCATCTCGACGAGCACGCCTCCCATCGCCCGCTCACTTATCACGGGATCGGTCTGTCCATCGGGAGCACCCGGGGATGGAATGAGGACTACCTGCGGCTGCTGGACGCCATGATGGCCTGGCGTATGCCGCTCTGGCACAGCGAGCATCTCGGCTTCACCATGGTCGACGGATCCTTCCTCGGCACCATGCCCGCTCTGCCGCTCACGGAGGAGTCGGCTGAGCTCGTCATCTCGCGCACTCAACGGTTGCGGGCGGCATACGGTCTGGATTTCATGCTCGAACACGTCGCCTCACCGCTGCCCCGACCAGATCAGCTATCCCTCGCGGGCTTCCTCAATCTCGTTGCCGCCGAGTCGGGTTCGCTCCTGTTGATCGATCTGCACAACCTCGAGTGCGATGTCGACAATGGCATACTCGACCTCGACGAGTTCATCGACGAGCTCGACTGGTCGGCCGTGGGGGAGATCCACCTGGCCGGGGGAGTGTGGTATGAGGGACTGCACCTCGACGTCCATTCGGGGCCGGTTGCGCCGAGCACGATGGACCTGCTCACTCGGGTCCTGCCGCGTGCACGAAATGTCGAGCTCGTCGTCTACGAGGTGCTCGCGGCCGCAGTCCCTCAGCTCGGAGTAGCGGCGATCGCCGAGCACCTGGGCGACTTGCGCGCGCAACTCACTGGCAGGTTGGTTGCAGCGTCATGACCTTGGCCGACTACGAGCATTCGGTGGCCCAACTCGTCACGGGTCGACGTAGGCCGGCTGGCGCGGGCGAGGCCGTGGTCCGCTGGTCGGTGCTCTCGTGGGCACGCCTGGTGCTGAGTCAGGTTTGCCCGCTCACCACCTCGATCCTCGCAGAACGCGGACGGCTCGAGCAGGAGGTGCTCGAGCACGTCGGCCGTGGGCGCCGGCAGCTCAGCCCGCACGCCTGGGGGCGCGCCTTTGTGGCACGGTTGGCCGCGGATGCGGACTCCGACGTGGCCGCGGCGGCGTCCATCGAGCTGACCGTGCTCACCGGCCTGCAGGGCGGGGGCGCCGTCGAGGCCCCGTCACGGATGCCGGCCGGGACGTCGCAGTAGATGGTGGCCGGTTGGTGGTTCGTCAACGGCACCCAGCGGCAGCATGAGGAGTTCCTGCAAGATCGTCGGGGTCCTTTGCGATTGGTTGGCTTATCACTCCGGTGATCCCCAGGTGCGCGTCGCGCTGGAGCCGTCTCGTCTGGAAGGTCTTGACGCGGGTGCCCTGGAGCCAGGCGGCTATGGGGAACTGATCCTTGACCAGACCGACGACAGCAGCCCTGACGCGACTGTGGGGAAGAGCGCGCCGACGACCTCGTGCACGCCGCCACCAAGCCCGAGCAGACGGAGCGAAACCCACCTGACACGTGGGTTTCGCTCCGCGCAACTCACGACGGAAGTCCGGAGCAGGGCGGGTCCTATGCCGCTCACTGCTGCGCGGGAAGCTCAGGCCTCCGAGCCGCCGGAGGCGGGGTCGTCGAGGTCGCCATAGGCGACCGGGTTCTGCGAGCCGTTCTCGAGCGGGTCGGGCTGACCGATGAGCGGATGGTCGGGCAGCGGCCGGCCCTGGATGGCGATCCGCTCGCCGTGCAGGGTGATGCCGTCGATGGTGCCGACCATGCGGACCAGACCAGAGTTGGCGATGAGCAGCAGCTGCGAGTCGATGACCCGCGCGGCCTGCATCTTCCAGACGCCCCGCCCGCGCAGCCACACCTCGGGCGCGGTCAGCCCGTCGCGATAGCCGACCCGCTCGCGGCCGAGCGCGTCACCCGAGACAGCCGGAATGTCCGGCCCGAGCCGCACCCGCACCGCACGCGACCCCTGGCGCACCGGGTCGGGAAAGCTGAATCCCAGCCGCTCCAAGACCACTCGCTCGTCGTCGCGCTTGGCCTGCGCCGACGCAGCCAGGACGCTCGCGATCATGGCCTGGTGCTGCCCGTCGAGCGCATCCCAGCGGGCGCCGAAGGTGTCGGCGCTCGCCGAGCCATCCGAGACATGCCCGCCGATATCGGCGCAGATGCCGAGGAAGGCCCGCTCGGTGCTCGACCAGATCCCCTCGGCGGCGATGACCGCCACTCGCGACCAGTCGACCTCGCCGTTGTCGACTCCCGAGCCGCTGAAACCGGCCAGTTTGGCCAGCAGCGAGGGCGAGCTCGCGAGCAGCGCGAGCGCGTCCGACTCGGCTTGGGAGTGGGCAAACGGCATACCACCACTGTATGCCGCAACACTCACCAAGGTCTATAGACAATGGCAAAAGTCTCCGCTACTGTCCAAGGTGTCACAACAACCTTGCCGTGAGGCGAGCCCGCAGACGGACCCGCCACGGCATACCGCATGAGGAGTGGACGGCGGATGGACTTCCGGGAGCAGTTGGCCAAGCTCGAGGGGCTCGACTTCGGCGGGCTCTATCAGGACGACTTCCTGCTCAACTGGGACAAGACCGAGGACGAGATCCGCGCGGTGCTGGCCGTCGCCGACGCCCTGCGCGCCATGCGTGAGGGCAACCGCTCCGCGCGCATCTTCGACTCGGGGCTGGCCATCTCGCTCTTCCGCGACAACTCGACTCGCACCCGCTTCAGCTTCGCCTCGGCCGCCAACCTGCTCGGCCTGGAGCTGATGGACTTCGACGAGGGCAAGAGCCAGGTCGCCCACGGCGAGACGGTCCGCGAGACGGCCAACATGATCTCCTTCATGGCCGATGTCGTCGGCATCCGCGACGACATGTACATCGGCAAGGGCCACACCTACATGGCCGACTTCGCCCAATACGTCAAGGAGGGCTTCGAGGCCGGCGTGCTCGAGCAGCGCCCGACCCTCGTCAACCTCCAGTGCGACATCGACCACCCGACCCAGGCGACGGCCGACCTGCTGC
>CAZLGB010000035.1:0-22387 GCA_964558825.1 uncultured Intrasporangiaceae bacterium | reverse complement strand
CGGCGACCACCGTCGCGACCCAGCCGTGGCGACGCAGCAGCACCGAGACCCCGATGCCGGCCAGGAGCAACGAGCCCGCGAGCAGCGCCTGCTGGATTGCCCCGCTCGGGACGACGCGGGCCAGCACGGCGACGACGGCGTCGAGGGGCACGGCCCGCGGAGGCAGCCCGTCCCGGCCGAGCGCCCGCGCGCCGAGCACCGGATCGGGCACGCCGACGAAGTCGCGATAGAGCAGGACTCCCGGCCCGAAGGCGGGCCAGACGAGCGCTGCCGTGAGGGCGACCGTGGTCGCGATGCCCGCTGCGGCAGCGACTCGCGACGACGTGTCGCGAGGTGGCGCGGCCGACATGGGGGCACTATGTCACGCACGATGTCGGCGAGCCGCCGCACCCGACCGGCAGGAGCACCTGTGTCCGCCCCCGCGAGCCCTGCCACGCCGCGCCGCACGCGCGGATCGGGCGTGTGGCTCTTCGCCGGCACGCTCGCGGGCAACCTCTTTGCCTATGGCTTCTTCGTCGTGCTGGCGCGGCGGCTGGACGCCGACGAGCTCGGCGCGGTGGGGTCTCTGGTCAACCTCGCCACGGTGACGACCGTCGCCGGTGTGGGGCTGCAGCTGGTCGCCGCGCGGGCCGTCGCCGGCCGGGGTGCCCACGGGCGGGGCGATGCGCTCCCGTCCACCGACGACGCGTCGGCATCCCACGAGACGCTCGCCCGCGAGGCGTTGGCGACCGGGGCGCGGATCGGCCTGGCCCTCGCGGGGCTGCTGGCGCTCTCCAGCCCGCTCACGGCCGCGCTGCTGCACCTCGACGGGGTCGGCTCGGTGCTCGCCGTCGCGGTGGCGATCGCACCCATGGTCATCACGTATGCCGCGCAAGGACTGTTGCAGGGCCACGAGCGTTTCGGCGCGCTCGCGGCGGCATACCTGCTCGTCGGAGTCGTCCGGATCGGGACCGCCGTCGTCGGGGTCGCCGCGGGTTTGGGGGTGGCGGGGGTCCTCTGGGTCTATGCCGTCGCCTGGTGGCTCACCGCGGTCGGCGTCGTCGCGACCCTCCCGGCGGCCTGGCGCCGCTTCGGCGGCCGCGGGCACGCGTTGGCCGAAAAGGCTTGGCGCGCAGCGCTGCCGGTGTCTGGGCTGCTCGTGCTGTCCAATCTCGACGTCCTGCTTGCGCGTCACCACCTCGACGGGGCGGCCTCGGGGGCCTACACGATGGGGGCGCTCTTCGAAAAGGCGGCCTTCTGGGGCACCGCCTTCCTCGCGACCCTCTATTACCCCCGCATGGCCCGCCCCGCCGAACGACGCCAGGCGATCCGCACAGCTCTGGGGCTGACCCTCGGCGCCGGCGTGGTCGGCATCGCGATCGGGTCGCTGGCCGGCCCGCTGCTCGTGCGGCTCGTCGGTGGGGAGGCCTTCGTGGCGAGCGTGGCGCCGTTGGTGGCCCTCTTCGTGACCCTGGGGCTCGCCCTGGCCGTGCTGCAGGTGCTCGTCTATGCCGAGCTGTCGGCATATGGGCGCCGCGCGACGGTCGGGGTGTGGGTGGCCGTCGTCCTCGCCCTCGGGCTCACGGCCGTGTGGCACGACTCCGTCGGTGCCGTCCTGCGCGGGATGCTCGCGGCGTCCGGGGTGGGGATCCTCATCGCCGTCGGCCAGCAGATCACTCTGCCCCGGAGTCGGGTCTGAGCTGGCCGCTCTGGATCCGGGTGCGGATGAATTCGAACCGCTCGACGGTGTCGTCCGTGCGGAAGTCCAGCCACCCCATGGAGTCGACGAAGATCGACCGGAAGGGAATGCGTCGCCCATCCACCAACTCCAGGCACAGGCAGTCGCCCGTCCCCGTGGTGCGCAAACCGTCGGGGACAAACGCCAGCTGGTCCTCGGTCGGCCACCGCCCCGAGAGGAGCACACCGTGGAAGCGCACCTCGGTCGGGCTGATCTCCACCCGATAACCGAGCACTCTTCTGGCCCACCACAACCAGAGGAACACCGCCACGGAAGCGGGCCAGCCGGGAGCACCCAAAGCGTTCAGCCCTAGCGCCAGCACTGCCCCGACCTGCACCGATCCGACCGTCGTCATCCCCAGCGACATGAACGTCGCCATCGGATGGGCAGCGATGACCCTGGCGTCACCATCCCAGTAGTCGGCCACGGCGTTGCCCGCTTAACCGCTCAGCTGGTCGGGGCGAAGGTGGGTCGTGCGATTGGTCCAGGCGACAGCGGTGCGCGCCGGATCGTCGACCTGACGGAACCACGTGACGCCGGTGTTGTTGAGCTCGACCCAGCCGGCCATCCCGTCGATCCCGAGGATCTCGCGGTTGAGCAGTTGGCTGAACCACTCGTGGCTGACCAACCCGACAATCTCGCTCGTCCCGGCATACGCCTCGCGCAGGCTGGCAACCACGCGCGCCGCGCGGGCCGGCGCCGCGTCGATCGTCTCGAGCGGACCATCCCACCACCCGTGCACCCGTGCGGCAGAAGGCAACACGAGCCGGTCGGAGAGCGCCTGGAGCGCGGCAGCGCCGGACCCCGAGTGAGCAGTGCGCGGGTCGGCGTCGTCACCACTCCACTCGGTCGGCCCGCCGACCTCGAAGGCGTCGGCGTGCCCGAGCACGGTCAGCTCGAGCGCCTCGGCGATCGGCTTGGCCGTGAGGATCGCCCGCGACATGAGGCTGGCGTGCAGCGCCGTCGGCACGACCGGATAGTCGCCGGCGGCGAAGGCCGCGGCCAGCGCCTGCGCCTGGGCCTCCCCGAGTGGCGTCAAGGGCGGGTCGGGCAACCGCCCGACCGAGTTGCCTTGCGCGGCATAGACGGCGTTGTTGTGCGACTGGCCGTGCCGGATGAGCAGGATGTCCATCGCTCCCCAGTGTCCCCTCGATGCCGTATCCGTCGATTGCCGGTCAGTGCGCCGCGTCGTGCCAGGAGTGCCCGACCCCGACCGAGACGTCGAGCGGGACGTCCATTTCGACGGCGGCACCCATCTCGCGACGCACCAGCTCCTCGACCCGCTCGCGCTCCCCCGTCGCGACCTCGATGACGAGCTCGTCGTGGACCTGCAGCAGCATCCGCGACGCCAGCCCCTCGCGCGCGAGCGCCGCGTCGACGCGCAGCATGGCGACCTTCATGATGTCGGCGGCCGAGCCCTGGATGGGGGCGTTGAGCGCCATCCGCTCGGCCATCTCGCGGCGCTGGCGGTTGTCGGAGAGCAGGTCGGGCAGATAGCGCCGGCGGCCCAACATCGTGGCCGTGTAACCCGTCGCGCGCGCCTCGGCGACGAGCCGGCGCAGATAGTCGCGGACCTCGCCGAAGCGCAGGAAGTATTCGTCCATGAGGTTGCGCGCCTCGGAGGTCGAGATGCTCAACTGCCGCGACAGTCCGAAGGCCGACAGGCCGTAGGCAAGGCCATAGGACATCGCCTTGATCTTGGAGCGCATGCCGACGGTGACCTCGTCGGGCTCGACCCCAAACACCTGTCCTGCAACGAAACTGTGCAGATCCTCGCCCGATCGGAAGGCCTCGATGAGCCCGTCGTCGCCGGACAGATGGGCCATGACCCGCATCTCGATCTGGCTGTAGTCGGCCGACATCAGCGACTCGAAGCCACGCCCGACGACGAACATCTCGCGGATGCGTCGCCCCTCCTCGGTGCGGATCGGCACGTTTTGCAGGTTGGGGTCGGTGGAGGAGAGCCGCCCGGTGGCGGCGACGGTCTGCAGATAGGTCGTGTGGATGCGTCCGTCCTCGTCGACGGCCTTGATGAGCCCCTCGACGGTGACCCGCAGCTTGGCGGCATCGCGGTGGCGCAGCAGCGCCTCGAGGAAGGGGTGCTCGGTCTGGGCATAGAGCTCGGCGAGCGACTCGGCGTCGGTCGTGTAGCCGGTCTTGATCCGCTTGGTCTTGGGCAGCCCGAGCTGGTCGAAGAGCACCTCCTGCAGCTGCTTGGGGCTGCCGAGGTTGACGTCGCGCCGGTCGATGGCGTCCCAGGCGTCCTCCTGGGCCTCGGCGACCTTGTCGGCGAAGTCGCGCTCGAGGGCCTCCAGCGCCTCCAGGTCGACGGCGATGCCAGAGCGCTCCATCCGGGCGAGCACGTCGACGAGCGGGAGCTCGACGTCGTGCAGCAGCGCGGTGCCGCCGGTGCGCTCGAGCTCGGTGTCGAGGGCATCGGCGAGATCGACGATGGCGCGGGCGACGATCATCGCCTCGGTGGACTCGCTGGCGGCCGAGCCGTCGCCGAAGTCGAGCATCCCCTGACCGGTGTCGGTGACGTCGGAGCGCAGCTCTCGGCGCAGCATGCGCAGCGCGAGGTCACCGAGGTCGTAGTCACGCTGATCGGGCTTGACGAGGTAGGCCGCCAGCGCCGTGTCGCTCGTGACGCCGCGCAGCGTCCAGCCGCGGGCCGCCAGGGCGTGCCAGGGCCCCTTGGCGTCATGCAGCGCCTTGGGTCGAGTGGCGTCGGCGAGCCAGTCGGCGAGCGCCCGGTCGGCCGTGTCGTCGAGCTGCTCGACGTCGAGGTATGCCGCGGCGCCCGCTCGCGTCGCGACGGCCAGCCCGCGGGCATCGCCCGTGCCACGGCCCCAGCGACCGACGACGTGCAGGGCCACCCGCTCCCCCGCCGGTGCGTGGTGGGCCAACCACCCCGGCACGTCGGCCGACTCGAGCACCTGGCCGTCGAGGTCGAAGCCCGACTCGGCCTCGGGCTCGGGCGCCTCGAAGGTCGAGAAGAGCCGCTCGCGCAGCACCCGGAACTCGAGCGCATCGAAGACCTGGTGCACCTGCTCGCGGTCCCAGGAGCGGCGCGCCAGGTCATCGAGCGTCACGTCGAGCGGCAGATCGCGCACGAGCTGATTGAGCCGGCGGTTGCGCAACACCGCGTCGAGGTGGTCGCGCAGCGACTGCCCGGCCTTGCCGCCGATCTCGCCGATGTGGGCGACGATGCCGTCGAGGCCGGCATACTGCCCGATCCACTTGGCCGCGGTCTTGGGGCCGACGCCGGGCACACCCGGCAGGTTGTCGCTCGACTCGCCGACGAGCGCCGCGAGGTCGCTATAGCGGGCCGGCGGGACGCCGTATTTGTCCTCGACCGCGCGCGGAGTCATCCGCCACACCTCGGACACGCCGCGGACCGGATAGAGCAGGGTGACGTGGTCGGTGACGAGCTGGAAGGTGTCGCGGTCGCCCGAGCAGATGAGCACGTCCATCTCGGCCGCAGTCGCCATCGTCGTCAGGGTCGCGATGACGTCATCGGCCTCGAAGCCGTCGACCTGGACGAAGGGGATGCGCAGCGCGTCGAGGATCTCCTGGACCAGCGAGATCTGCCCCTCGAACTCGCTCGGGGTCGAGGCGCGGCCGGCCTTGTAGTCGGCATACTCCGCCGAGCGGAAGGTCTGGCGCGAGACGTCGAAGGCGACCGCGATGTGGGTCGGGTCCTCGTCGCGCAGCATGTTGATGAGCATCGACGTGAAGCCGTAGACACCATTGGTGTGCTGCCCGGTCTTGGTCGAGAAGTTTTCGGCGGGCAGGGCGTAGAACGCCCGATAGGCCAGCGAATGACCGTCGAGCAGCAGCAGGCGGGGGGTGTCGGGCACGTATGGCAGCCTAGGGCTCATGACCGACAGCAGCGCTCCCCTGCCCGGCAGCTCCGCGTCCAGCCCCGGGTCCGACGGGGCGTCCGGCCACCCGTGGCTCAGCGTCGACAACGTCAACGCCATCGCCAAGGGGACGCTGCACGAGCGGATGGGGATCGTCTTCACCGAGATCTCCACCGAGCACGCCGTCGCCCGTATGCCGGTCGAGGGCAACACCCAGCCCTATGGCCTGCTCCACGGCGGGGCCTCGGTCGTGCTGGCCGAGGGAGTGGGGTCCTTCCTCGCGGTCGTGCTGGCCGGGGAGGGCCGGGCGGCCGTCGGGGTCGACATCAACGCCACCCACCACCGCCCGGCCACGTCGGGCTGGGTCACGGCGGTGGCCACCCCGATCTCGGTCGGTCGCACCATGGCCTCGATCGACATCGTCATCACCGACGACCAGGGCCGGCGCACCTGCACCTGCCGCTTCACCGCCCAACTACGCGACGCCCCGCCGCGGGAGCGCTGAGCCGCCCCCGCCACCCGCGTCCCGGCCGTCGCCACTCGGTCGCCACCGGACCGGTCCGTCCGCATCGCGAGACTCTCGTCTCGCTATCTGGCACAGCTCGTCCGGCCAGTGTCAGCGTGAGGGCATGTCCGACTACCTGCACGGCCACCACGCCTCGGTGCTGCGCTCACACCGCAGCCGCACAGCGGCCAACTCCGCGGCATACCTGCTGCCTTATCTGCGCGTGGGGCAGCGGCTGCTCGACGTCGGGGCCGGGCCGGCGACGATCACCGCGGATCTCGCCGAGATCGTCGGAGCCGAGGGGGTCGTCGCGCTCGAGGTGAGCGAGTCGGCGCTGGCGGTAACCCGAGCGGGGCTGACCGAGCGCGGGCTCACGCAAGTCGGCCTGCAGGTCGGCGACGCGCATGCCCTGCCCTTCGCCGACGGCAGCTTCGATGTCGTCCATGCCCACCAGGTGCTCCAGCACCTGCGCGACCCCGTGCACGCCCTGCGCGAGCTGGCCCGGGTGACCCGCCCGGGCGGGGTGGTGGCGACGCGCGACAGCGACTACGGGGGCTTCACCTGGCACCCGGCGTCCCCCGCGCTGCAGCGCTGGCTCGAGCTCTATCAGCGGCTGGCGCGCGGTCTCGGCGCCGAGCCGGACGCCGGCCGGCACTATCGGGCGTGGGCAGATGCGGCCGGGCTCGACGAGGTCACCATCACGACGAGCGTCTGGACGTATGCCGATGCCGAGTCGGTCAGCTGGTGGGGAGGGCTGTGGGCCGAGCGCTCGCTGGCCTCTGATTTCGCCACCCGGGCGCGGGGCGCTGGCGTCGACCAGGCGACCCTCGAGTCGATCTCGGCAGGTTGGCGCGGCTGGGCTGCCCACCCGGACGCTCTCTTCACCGTGCCGTCGACCGAGTTGTTGGCTCGGATCCGCTGACCCGCGCCAACCGGGCACCTGCGCCAACCGGCCCCACGCCGCCCGAACCCCAGCCCCCCTCGCCGAAAGGTCGATGACCTTTCGGTTGGTCAACGAGATTTCATCGGCTAACGACAAGGTCGATGACCTTTGGTGCCGAAGTGGTGCTCGTTGGCCTGGCGCTGCCGCGTGACTCTCTCGACGCTGCGCGCGGCGCGCCGCTGATCCTCAGCCGACGACGCGGCGCAGCAGGGCGACGAAGGTCTCTCGCTCGGCCGGACTGAGCGCGCCCAGGGCCGCCTGGCGCACCTCGCGCGCCACATCCCCAGCGCGCTCGAGCAGCCGTATGCCGTCCGCCGTCGCCGTGACGAGCCGGGCGCGCCGATCGTCGGGATCGGGCAGCCGCTGCACCAGCCCGCGACCCTCCAGGTCGTCGACGAGGGTGACGACGGCGCTCGGGTCCAGGCCGAGCAGCGCCCCGATCTGCCGCTGGGCCACCCCACCGCTCTCGGCAGCGATGGTCAACGCGGCATAGTGCCGAGCGCGCAACCCCAGCGGCTCGAGCGCGGCATTGGCCGTGCGCAGCGCCGCGCCCGAGGCCCGGGCGAGCAGCACGACGACATCGGTGTCGACGCTCGTGCCGGCGATGGTCCCCACGGGCCCATTGTGTGGCACTAAGGTCACAGTTCACAATGGTTGACGATCTCAATGATTGTCGCTTATACATACATCGAGGGCCGTCGACGACCCGTCGCCGGTCCGTGCCCGAACCGAACCGCCACCCACACGCGTGCGGGAGCAGAAGGAGCAGCGCCATGGACCTGACCGGCAAGGTCGCCATCGTCACCGGGAGCGGTCGGGGCCTGGGCCTCGCCTATGCCAAGGCGCTCGCCTCCGCAGGTGCTGCGGTCGTCGTCAACGACATCGACGAGGCCATCGCCCAAGCCGCCGCCAAGGAGATCACCGACGCCGGCGGCAAGGCCGTCGCGGTCGCGGCTGCGGTGGGCTCCTCCGAGGCCGCCCAGACCCTCGTCGACACCGCCGTCGCCGAGTTCGGCCGCCTCGACGTGCTCGTCGCCAACGCCGGCGTGCTGCGCGACAAGACCCTCTGGAAGATGTCCGACGAGGACTTCGACCTGGTCACCCAGGTCCACCTCAAGGGCACCTTCACTTGCGCCCGCGCGGCCGCGATCCGCATGCGCGAGCAGGGCGAGGGTGGCCGGCTCATCCTCATCGGCTCCCCCGCCGGTCAATACGGCAACTTCGGCCAGACCAACTACGCCGCCGCCAAGGCCGGCATCGTCACCTTCGCCAAGGTCTGGGCCATGGAGCTGGCCCGCGACAAGATCACCGCCAACGCCGTCGTCCCCGTCGCCGCGACCGCGATGACCGCGACGATCCCCTTCCTCAAGCCCTATGTCGACGCGATGATGGCCGGCGAGCCGATGCCCGAATTCGCCCGCCGCGAGCTGGCTTTCGGCACGCCCGAGGATGTCGCCGGGCTGGTCGTCTTCCTCGCCTCCGACGCCTCCGCCGGGGTCAACGGTCAGGCCATCGGCATCGGCGGCGACCGCCTCTCGCTCTATTCGCACCCCGACCAGATCGTCAAGGAGTATGCCGCCGGCGGATGGTCCGCCGACGCGATCGCCGCGGCGTGGCCGGAGAAGTTCGCCCCCAGCCAGCAGTCGGTCGGCGAAAAGCTGCCGACTCCCCCGGCCTCCTGAGCGGCCTCGCGACCGAAGGACGCAGCGCCTCCGACATCAAGCCAATCACCCGGCATACCAAGGAGTTTGCAATGACGATCAACGTGGCCGACCTGGTCGCCGTCGACGTGCACGTGCATGTCGAGGTCGACGACCACGGGCACACGGCCCTGCCGCAGTCCTTCCTCGACTGGTCGGCCAAGTACTTCAAGTCCGGCGGCCCCCGCACGCCGACCATCGACGAGATAGCGGCCCGCTATCGCGAGCGCAAGATCGCCGCGGTGATCTTCACCGTCGACGTCGAGAAGTCGATGGGACAGCCGCGGATCAGCAACGAGTCGGTTGCCGAGGGCGCGGCGCGCAACAGCGACATCCTCATCCCCTTCGCGAGCATCGACCCCGCCCGCGGCGCCGAGGGCGTCAAGGAGCTCGAGCGGCTCATCGCCGACCACGGGGTCAGGGGGATGAAGTTCCATCCCAGCCTGCAGAACTTCGCGCCCAATGACGGCACGGCATACGGCCTTTTCGAGGTGCTCGCGGCCCACCAGCTGCCGGCGATCTTCCACACCGGTCAGACCGGCATCGGCGCGGGTATGCCGGGCGGCGGCGGGGTCAAGCTGCGCTATAGCGACCCGATGCTGCTCGACGACGTGGCCGCCGACTTCCCCGACATGCAGGTCGTGCTCGCCCACCCGTCGATCCCCTGGCAGGACCAGGCGATCTCGATGGCCACCCACAAGGGCAATGTCTTCATCGACCTGTCCGGGTGGTCGCCGAAGTACTTCCCGCCGGCGCTCGTCAAGGCTGCCAACGGGCCGTTGCGCGGCAAGGTGCTCTTCGCGTCGGACTTCCCGGTCATCGACACCGACCGCTGGCTCGCCGACTTCGAGACCCTCGAGATCAAGCCGGAGGTCCGGCCGATGATCCTCAAGGACAACGCCGTCAAGCTGCTGCGCCTCGCCTGAGCCGGCTCCGCAGCCCGCACCCCTGAGCCCGCCGAAAGGACCCTTGACATGACAACCACCGTGCACTTCCACGAGCTGGCCTCGCTCGTCGGCACGCCACTCGGATCGACCGAGTGGCTGACCATCGACCAGGCGCGGATCAACACCTTCGCCGATGCCACCGGCGACCCGCAGTGGATCCACGTCGACCCCGAGCGCGCCGCGTCCGGCCCCTTCGGGACGACGATCGCCCACGGCTATCTCACCCTGTCGCTCATCGTGCCGCTCTTCGTCGACCTGCTCGACGTCGAGGGCGTGACGACCAAGCTCAACTACGGGCTCAACAAGGTGCGCTTCCCCTCGCCGGTCAAGGTCGACTCGCGCATCCGCTTGTCGGCGACCATCACCGACGTCAAGGACGTCGGTGGCGGCGGCAAGGAGATCACCTGGGCAGGCACCGTCGAGATCGAGGGCTCGGACAAGCCCGCCTGCGTCGCCGAGCCGGTCTACCGCTTCTATCCGTGACCGATTGCGAGTGGATATGCCGGTCGGTGACCGGCCGGCATACCCACTCGCGGCCCGCCACAACGAGTTTCGACCCGCCCCACCCGCATAGCCGGAGGACGAGATGAGCCACTACCGCAGCGACCGCGCCCACGCGCAGTTCCTCCTCTTCGACGTCCTCGGGGCCGGCGACGGCTATGGCAAGGCGCCTTACGAGGACTTCGACCCGGAGACCGCGTGCGAGATCCTCACCCAGGTCGAGACCTTCGCCGCCGACAAACTCGCCGACTCCTTCCCCGCCGCGGATCTGCACCCCATCCGCCTCGACCCGGTCCGCCACTCGGTCACCCTCCCCCAGGACCTGCGCGATGCGCTGGCCTCCCACGTGGCCTCCGACTGGCTGCGTCTCGACCTGCCGGCGGACGTCTCGGGCATCCACGTTCCTGCCTCGCTCCGTTGGGCCGCAACGGAATTCATTCTCGGCGCCAACCCTGCGGTGGCGATGTGCAGCCAGCTCATCCCCACCGTCGTGGCGATGCTCCAGCGCAACGGCACTCCCGATCAGCAGCGCCTCGCCGAGCTCATCCTCGAGCGCAACTGGACCGTCACGATGGTCCTCACCGAGCCGGACGCCGGCTCCGATGTCGGCCTCGGCCGCACCCGGGCCGTGCCTGCCGAGGACGGCAGCTGGCACCTCACCGGCACCAAGCGCTTCATCACCTGGGCCGCCCACGACGCCGCAGAGAACGTCATCCACTGCGTCCTCGCCCGCCCCCAAGGCGTCGAGGGCGCCGGTGGCCCGGGCACCAAGGGCCTGTCGCTTTTCATCGTGCCCGCGCAACTCTTCGACCCCAAGACCGGCGAGATCCTCGGCCCCAACGGCGTCGTCGCGGCCAACATCGAGCACAAGATGGGCATCCTCGGGACGCCCACCTGCGAGCTCGTCTTCGGCAACTACGCACCCGCGGTCGGGACCCTGCTCGGTGACCGGCACGACGGCATACGGCAGATGTTCGAGATCATCACCTACGTCCGAATGATGGTGGGGCTCAAGACGATTGCCGCTCTCTCGAGCGGCCATCTCAACGCCCGCGACTATGCCTCGACCCGTAAGCAGGGCCGCGAGCTGGTCTCCCTCAACGGCGGGCGCGGCGGCCGCGACCTCGTCGAGATCGTCGACCACCCCGACATCCGACGCTCGCTCCTCACCCAGAAGGCGTATGCCGAGGGCGGGCGCGCGCTCGTGCTCTACACCGCGACGATGATCGATCGATTCGAGTCGGCTGCGGCGCTCGGCGGCGACGACCCGGTCGCGACCGAGCGCCACCGAATGCTCCTGCCGATCGTCAAGACCTGGTGCGCCGAGAACGGCTGGCGGGTGCTCGGACAGGAGTCGCTGCAGGTCTTCGGCGGGTCGGGCTATCTGCGCGACTATCCGCTCGAGCAATACGTCCGCGACACCAAGATCGACGCGATCTACGAGGGCACGACGGGCATCCAGTCACTCGACCTCTTCGAGCGGCGGCTGCTGCGCGACCAGGGGGCCACAGCCGGCCTGCTCTTCGACGAGGTCGCCGCCACCGTGGCCGAGCTGGCCACCGGCGCCCTGGCGACCGAGGCCGGGCTGCTCGGCGACGCCCTGGCGTCCTTCCGGGGCATGCTCGACCTCACGAGCGAGCGCGCGCTGACCGAGCCGCGCGTGGCAGCCCTCGGACTCACCAGGCTGCTGTTGACGATGGGCGACCTCATCGTCGGATGGTTGCTCCTGCGGGCGGCCGCGACCGCCCTTGCGGCCCAAGCCGATCCGGCTCGCTTGCAGACGCCCGAGGCCGACCTCCCGGGCGCCGTCGCCGCCGGACGGTGGTTTGCCCGTCAGGTGCTCCCTCACCTGGTGGCGGAGCTGCGGGCTGCCTCGCTGCTCGACGACGAGCCGCTCCTGCTGCCCGTCGGCTCGCTCTAGCTGTGCCGCCCGGGCAGCACCCGACCGAGTGGCACGCGGGAGCGCAGCTGGCCCAGCTGTCCCAACGCCCACCGGGGCACTCCCATCCCCGGCGCCTCCGCGATGGCACCCACCACCCCGGCTGCCCGGACCCGGGCATGGTTGAGCTCGGTGAGCAACGGCACCGACGAGTTGATGTCGAAGGGCACCCGCCAGCGCCCGCCCGGGTTGGCCGCAAACATGAAGGCCTCGTGCGGATGCCCCAGTGGCGTGGCCGGATTCGCGGGCGAGGCCGGGTTGCGCAGGTCGTGGACGAGCATCGCTCCGGCGATCGCCTCGGTGGTCGCCGTGTCGAAGGTCTCGATCCCGAGGTATGCCGTGAGTCGCTGCCGCTCGGCCATCAGCGGGTTGCTGTGGACCGACCGGGTCCGCGTCGGAGGCGCGACATGGACCGAGGTGACCAGGCCGTCGGCGCGCGCGACCATCATCTGCCAGCGCTGCAGCCGCTTGGCGAAGGCGTAGTTGGGACCCTGGGCGAGGATGAAGGCGTTGACGAATCCGAAACGCTCCGTGTCGGTTTCGATGACCGAGCCGGGCGGATAGTTGGGCTTGAACCACCGCCCACCGGTCGCGGCGTGCACGGCCTTGCCGGCAGCGACGAGGGCCGAGGGCTGCTCGTGGCGACGGCGTGCCATGTCGACGGCGCGGATCGGCACGAGGAAGACGTCGGAGGGGGTGGCCAGGTAGTTGACCGACAGATCGGTGCGTCGCCGCGCCAGCTCGGCGAGCAGAGCGCCGAAGGCCACCGTCAACCGCACGAAGCCGGCTCCATCAAGATAGCCGTAGTTGCCGATCGTCAACGGGCCGGGCACTTGGGCGAGCCAGTCGGACATGGGGACGCATTGAGTGAGCAGATCGGCGCCGGCGACGCCGGCGGCATCCACGCCGGTCGCCGCCGAGCTCGACCGCGGCACCGGCACGAGCACGCGTCCCGCGCTGGCGGCTGCGCGGTCGAGCAGCCGCTGCCAGACCTGCGGGCGCGGCAGATCCACGGCGGCGACGGTGGCACCCCAGGCCATCAGCTGCAGATAGGGACCCATCTCCGAGCCGGCACCGATCATCGCGATGGTCCGGTCGCGCAGATCCAGCCACTCCGGGTGACGGACGACGGCGCCCACCGCGTCGGCGAGCGTCGGCTCGACGATGCCCCGATGCACCCAGTCGTCAAGCTGGCGCAGCAGCGCGACCCCGCGCAGCCGCTCCCCTCGATAGGGCACCAGGAGCTCGCGGACCCGCTCGTCATGCCCCAGCAGCTCGACGGTGCGCAGCGGTTCGATGCCGGCCGCCGCCCGGGCGCCGGCCAACGGGAGGTCACCGTCCTCGGTGACGACGACGAAGCGCTCCATCGCTGCCGCGAGACCCTGCCGGGCCACCGTCAGCGCGGCATCGGTCGAGGCGGCCTCGGCGAGCAGCAGATCACCGAAGTAACGCGGGTAGTCACGCCGCCAGTCCCGCGCCCCAATCACCGCAGCGCCGAAGTCGTCGTCAACCCCGCGGGCCGCGGCGGCGAGCACCGCTTGGGCGGTCGGGGTGCTGGCCCGGCCGGCACCCTCGATCAGCGGGAAGTTGACCCCCAGCTCGCTCAGCGCCATGGTCTGCTCCCGGGGTTCGCGGCCGGACACTTGTCAAAAGCCGGATGCAGGACCATAGTGTGTCTCCGATCACATTCCAGTCTGCGGAAAGCGGGATGACGGGGATGGGCTACCTGGAGTCGGTGGACAACTCCCTGCGCCTGCTCTTGCTCGTGGCGTCCAAGGCACGCGTCGGGGTCTCCGAGGCAGCGGCCGAGCTCGGCGTGGCTCCGTCGACGGCCCATCGGTTGCTCTCGACGCTGCGCTATCGCGGGTTCGTCGTCCAGGGGCGTGATCGCACCTATCAGGCGGGGCCGGCGATGGAGGAGATCGTCAGCAGCCGCATCACCCGAGCCAACCTCGCGACCATCGCCACGCCCCACCTGGAGGCGCTGCGCGACGCCACCGAGGAGACCTGCCATTTCATGGTGCTCGTCGGCCGGCACGTGCGGATCATCGCCAGCGCCGAGAGCACCCAGTCGCTGCGCGTCGGCACCCGCGAAGGCGCCATGCTGCCCGCGCACCTCGCCTCCGGCGGTCGGATGTTGCTCGCCGAGTTGTCGCCTGCCGAGCTCGACGAGCTCTATCCGCCGGCCGGGCTGCCGGCCGCCTCGATCACCGAGGCAGGCATGCGCAGCATTCGGCGCGAGCTCGCCCGCTGCCGCAACCAGGGGTATGCCGTCAACCACAACCGCACCGAGCGCGGTGTCACCGCCGTCGGCGTGCTCGTCAAGGACGTCGACGGGCCCGTGGGAGCGATCTCCTTGACCCTGCCCTCGGTGCGCTTCGTGCCCTCGTCCGCGCCCGAGCTCGCCGCCACGCTGCGGCGCACGGCCGACGCGGTCGTCGCTCAGCTGCGCGGCTGAGCGACGCCTCGCCTGCGGGCCCGGCATACCCCTCGTCCTGCCTGCTCGGCGCGGGCTCAGGACTTCGCCGTGAGTTCCTTCTTGAGGATTTTGCCGGTGGCCGTCTTGGGCATCTCGGCGATGATCTCGACGATCCGCGGATACTTGTATGCCGCGAGCCGCTCCTTGACGAAGTCGATGAGCTCCTGCGGCTCGGCGCTCGCCCCGGGCTTGAGGGTGACGAAGGCCTTGACCTCCTCGCCGAGACGCACGTCGGGCTGTCCGACGACCGCCGCCTCGGAAACCTTGGGGTGCTGGTAGAGCACCTCCTCGACCTCGCGCGGGTAGATGTTGTAGCCGCCCCGGATGATGAGCTCCTTCTTGCGGTCGGCGAAGAAGAGGAAGCCGTCCTCGTCCATCCAGGCCAAATCCCCCGTGTGCAGCCAGCCGTCGGTGAAGGCGGCCGCGGTCGCCTCCGGGTTGTTGAGATAGCCGGACATCGTGTTGTGGCCGCGGATCATGATCTCGCCGATGTGGTCCTTGCCGCGTGGCAGGCGGCGCTTCTGCTCGTCCCAGATCTCGATGTCGCACCCGGGGATGGCCGTGCCGATGCTGTAGGGCTTGCGGTCGCGCGGCATGTTGATCGTCGCGACCGGGCCGGACTCGGTGAGGCCGTACATCTCGAGGATCTGCACGCCGAGGGTCTGCTCGACCGCGTCGTAGACCTCGGCGGGGATCGCCGCCCCTGCGGAGCCGCAGAAGGCCAGCGTGTGGGTGTCGAAGTCGGCCAGCTGCGGGTAGTTGAGCAGCGAGTGGTACATCGTCGGCACGCCGTGGATGTGTGTCGCGCCGTGGGCCTGGATCGTCTCGAGGACCTTTCCGGTGTCGAACTTCGGCAGCAGCAGGACGGTGCCACCCGCCCGCACCGTCGCGTTGAGGATGCCCGAGAGACCGAGGGCGTGGAAGAGCGGCATGACGGCGATGATCTTGCTGCTCGGGCCCATCTCGAAGGCCTCGATGTGAGCGCCGGCGTTCATGTAGAGCTGGAAGTGGGTGAGCTGCACGCCCTTGGGCTTGCCGGTCGTGCCCGAGGTGTAGAGCAGGATCGCCGTGTCGCCCGGGTCGCGCTGCACGAAGGGCGGCGGCTCGCTGACCGGGTGCTCGGCCAGCTCGGCGAAGGGCCGCACCGTCACGCCCGCGGGCGCCTCCAGCGCCGCCGCATCGCCGACGAGATAGAGCGTGCCACCGCCGACCGTCGCGAGGGCGGCCGCCGCCTCGCCCGCCGAGGCGTCGCTGGTGATGACGAAGCGCACCGAGGCGTTCTCGAGCACCCACGACAGCTCGCCGGCCTTGTAGATCGTGTTGGTCGGGATGATCACCCCGCCGGCCTTGAGGATGCCGTGCAGCGCCGCCACGAAGCTCGGGATGTTGGGCAGCTGGAGCATGACGGCCTCGCCCGTGCGCAGCCCGGCGGCGATGAGCCCGCTCGCGATCGCATCGGAGCGGCGGCTGAGCTCCCCATAGCTGATCGTCTCGTCGTCGGTGACGATCGCCGGGTGCCCCGGGTCGCGCCGGGTCGACTCGCGCAGGATGGAGGACAGGTTGAAGGTCATGTGATCCTCGTTGTGGTGGCGGGCTCTGGTTGACGGGGCGAAACGGAAACGTCGTGCTGTCTGCGGTGGGTCAAGCTCACTCCCCCAGGCTGGGGTTGGGCGAGCGGCGACCAGCGTGGATGCCGGTGTGCGGAACGTCGGGGTCGGAGGGCCTCAGCTGCCGGGAGTGCGCCACCCCCACAACCAGTCGGCATAGCTGTAGTCGTCCGGCTCGATGCGCCGGAAGAGTTCGTTGCGCAGGGTGACGCCGACGCCGTCGACGTGCCACATCTCGCCCCACGTGCGGGCCGAGCGCTGCACCCGAGCCACCCGCGGTGCGCGGATCGACTCGTATGCCGCGAGCGCCCGCTCGATCGAGCCGTCAGCCCCGCGGTCGTGCCGGTCGAGTTGCTCCGTCAGGGTGACGGCGTCCTCGATGGCCTGGCAGGCGCCCTGGGCGAGGAACTGGACCATGGGGTGCGCGGCATCGCCGAGCAGGGCCACGCGGCCCTGGGTCATCGTCTCGACGGGGTCGCGGTCGAAGATCGGCCAGCGGAAGTTGAGGGTGAGGCTGTCCAGCGCCAGGCGCACCGGCGGGCAGGCCTTCCCGAAGATCTCCCGGAGCTCCTCCGGCGTGCCCCAATCGGCCTCACCCGCGGCATACCTCGGGCTCTTGAAGACGGCGACCTGGTTGTAGAGCTCGCCGCGGCGCACGGGGTATTGGACGAGGTGCATGCCCGGGCCGATCCAGGAGATGACCGTGTCCAGGTCGTGAGGGCGCTGCACCGACTCGATCGGCAGCGCGCCGCGATAGGCCACGTAACCAGTCGTGCACGGCTGGTCGTCGTGGATGCCGGCGCGCAGCACCGAGCGCAGGCCGTCGGCGCCGACGACCATGCGGGCGGGCAGGTGCGAGCCGTCCGCGAGGATCACGTCCACGCCGTCAGCCGTCTCGGCCGTGCCGGTGACCTCGCGGTCGGTCTCGAGCACCACCCCGGCCTCGAGGCAGGCGCTGAGCAGGATCTGCAGCAGGTCATGACGGTGCAGCACGACATAGGGCGTCCGATAGGTCCGCCGGAAGCGGTCACCGAGGTCGCTGAAGACCAGCCCCTCGCCCGTGTGGGCGTCGGCGATGACCAGCCGGGCCGGCGCGACCCCGGCCTCGAGGACCGCGTCGAGCACCCCCAGCCCGTCGAGCAGACGGGTCGCATTGGGGGCCAACTGCAACCCGGCACCGACCTCGGTGAAGTCGCCGGCGCGCTCGAGCACGCGCACCGCTCGGCCGGAGCGGGCCAGCGCCAGCCCGGCCGCGAGCCCGCCGATGCCGCCGCCGACGCTGACGATCTGCGCCTCACCCATTCGACGGGACCTCCCTCACTGGCGGCCTGAATTTAGTTGCAGAATAGAATGATTGACACTCCTAACAACATGGTCAGGAGCGTGACATTCCTTTCAGTGGAATGATGGCGGGGGCGGCCCATCCGTCCGCTCGCGCGACGTGGCCCCTCGGCTGGAGCCTTGTTAGCGTGACCGCAGCCGGACGCCGAGAGGAGCACGCTGTGGAGCCCACCCAGCTAAGCCCTTTCGACGCCTCCTTCCTCGCCCTCGACGGGCCGGTGAGCGTCGGACATGTCAATCTGCTCATGCTCCTCGACGGCGATGTCACCCTCCCCGAGCTGCGCCAACAGGTCGCTGCCCGACTGCATTTGGTGCCCATCCTGCGCCGGCGGCTCAAGGCCCCGACCTTCGTCGTCGGGCGTCCCTGGTGGGTCGACGACCCCGAGTTCGACCTCACCCGACACCTGACAAGCGTCGATCTCGGCGGCGGCGGGCGCGACGAGCACGTGCTCGCCGAGGGGGTGAGGTATGCCGGCATACATCTGGATCGCGACCGCCCGCTGTGGGGGCTGCACCTCATCCGTGGCATCGAGGGCGGACGCAGCGCCATCGTCACGAAGATCCACCACTGCGCGATCGACGGGGTCGGCAAGCGTGACTTGCTCGCTCTGCTCTTCGCCACCGACACGCCCGCCGAGCCGCTGCGCGCGTGGGCGGCCGACCCGGGGCCCGACCAGCTGACGCGCGTGACCTCGCGGGTCACCGAGGCCGGCGGCAAGGTCGGGTCGCTGCTGCGCCTGGAGGCCCGGGCCCTCGGCGCCGCGCCCGCCGCCCTGCTGCGGCTCACCCGAGACACCGCCACCCGAGTGGCCGACACCCTCGAGCGTTTCGTCGAGCACCCCGAGCAGACCCCTGAGCTCCCCGACGCGCAGATCCTCGGCTCGGCGCCGCCGACGCCCTTCAACGCCTCGATCACCAGCGCGCGCGCGTGGGCCTACACCGATCTGCCCATCGCTCCCAGCAAGCCGGTGCGCCGACGCACCGGCACGACCGTCAACGACATCCTCATGGCGGCGACGGCCGGAGGCCTGCGCCAGTGGCTCATCGAGCACGATGCCCTCACCGACGACCCGCTGATCTCGCTGGTGCCGATGGCGATGACCGGCCCCTCCCGGCGCGCGGGCAGCAACGCCTTCACCCTCGGGCTGTGCCCGATCCCCACCCATCTGCCGACGCCGGCCGAGCGGCTGGCCTTCGCCCATGACGCGATGAACCACGCCAAGTCCGAGCCCACTTATCCGACGGCCCTCATCGACGATGTCAGCATGCTGACCGGGCCGACGGTGACGCAGCTGTTCACTCAGGCCGCGGCCCGGCTGCGCCTCGCCGACATGGTGCGGTTGCCCTTCAACCTCATGATCTCCAACGTGCCGGCCCCCGCCGCGCGCTTCCAGGTCGGGGGTGGAGCCAACATCGTCGGCACCTATCCCTTCCCGCCGTTGTCCGACGGGCTCGGGCTCATGGTCTGCACCCAGGGGTATGCCGGTGCGCTGGGTGTCGGGGTGGGGTCCTGTCCGGATCTGCTGCCCGACCCGGATCACCTGCGCGATCTCATCGTGGCCGAGCACGACGCGCTCGTCGCGCTCGGCTGAGGTCCTGCGTCGTCAGGGGGCGGCGAGGCGCTGCCGGGCGGCCTTGACCCGCGCGGCCCGGCGCCGGACGAGCACCTGCTCGAGCGAATAGCGCCCGCCCTCAACCGATCCCGCGAGTTTGCGGTGCAGTGCCGCGGTGGACGTCAGGCGCCGCACGACATGGGGGGCGAAGCCAAGCCGGGCGAAAAAGCGGTTGGCGTCCTTGCCCTGGGAGGGCACATTGCAGGCGACCTGGTCGGCACCGTGCCGATCGGCATAGGTCGCCACGGCCCCCATGAGCGCCTTGGCGACGCCCTGTCGACGCGCGCTCGGCTCGACGTACAGCTGCTCGACCGCCACGCAGCCCGAGTCGCTGAAGGGATTGAGCGTGCAGTCGCTCACGACGACATAGCCCACGGGGGTGGCGTCACTGCTGGCGATGAAGGCCACCGTGTCGGGCCGGGCCAGCGCGGCCAGCACCGAGTCGTCGGAGATTTTGCGGCCGGCGTTGTCTGCGCCGATCTCCCCCGCCTCGCGAGCCTTGCGCCAGAGCTCGCAGACCACGTCGCCGCCGACCTTGTCGACCCGACGGATGACGACCGAGGGACGCGCCACCCAACAACCTCCATGTCCGTCACGGCGCCGGCCCCTGTTTCCGACAGAGGGCCCCGCAACCCTCATGAAGGACGACTCTACGACCCCCCGAGGGGCGAGGGAAACCCCAGGGGATGGACCATCCGCGGGTTTCGTCTCACACCCCTCTAGGGTGGGCCGAGTGAGCGCGGGATTCACCGGACTGGGCACCGTCATCAACGTTGCCACCGTCCTGGTCGGCTCGTTGTTGGGCATGTGGGTGGGCCACCGGCTGCCCGAGCGCACTCGCTCGGTGGTGACCGATTCGCTGGGTCTGACCACCGTGCTGGTTGCGGGGCTGTCGTGCGTCTCGGTCACCGACCCGGCGCTGCGCGCGGCCGTCGGCGCGGGCGTTCCGGTGCTCATCGTGCTCGGGTCACTGCTCATCGGATCGATCACCGGATCACTGCTGCGCATCGAGGAACGCCTCGAGGCCCTGGCCGGTGCACTGCAAGCACGGGTGGCGCGGCAGGGCGGCATACGCTCTGCTGGCGGCGGGGCCGCTGGTGCCGCTGGTATGCCGGGCGAGACGCCCACGGGCGACACCGGGGCTGCGGGGGCGGCGCATGCGGCCCGGGAGCGCTTCATCGAGGGCTGGCTGACCGCCTCGCTGCTCTTCTGTGTCGGGCCGCTGACCATCCTCGGCAGCCTGTCCGACGGGCTCGGTCGGGGCATCGAGCAACTGACCCTCAAGTCGGTGCTGGACGGTTTTGCCGCGCTGGCCTTTGCGTCGTCCTTCGGCTTCGGTGTGCTGATGTCGGCGCTCTCCGTGGCGATCGTGCAGGGCAGTCTCACGGTCCTCGGCGTGCTGCTCGGGTCGATCCTCCCGGACGCGCACATCGCCGCACTGACGGCGACCGGTGGGCTCATGCTCGCGGGAATCGGGTTGCGGCTGTTGCGGATTCGCGACGTGCCAGTGGGCAATATGCTGCCGGCCTTGATCGTTGCGCCGCTGCTGACCCAACTGGTCGCCAGCCTGCGCTGACGTCCTTCGACGGCCCGGGCGCATCAACCTCTGGGGCTGCACCATCCTCGTCTGGGCTGCAGTTTCGGTCACCCGTGACCGGTTCTACAGCCCAACGGGTTCGGGGCGTCGGCTGCGCCGTCCCCTGGGCTGCAGTTTCGGTCACCCGTGACCGGTTCTACAGCCCAACGGGTTCGGGGCGTCGGCTGCGCCGTCCCCTGGGCTGCAGTTTCGGTCACCCGTGACCGGTTCTACAGCCCACTCGGTTCGACGAGTCATCTCGAGCGACCGGCGCCCCCGATGGGCCTGGCACTCGGACGGGCGGCCGCCCGGCCTACTTCTTGGCCGGCAGCCCGGCGATGACGAGCTCGGCGACTTCTTTCATCGACAGGCGCCGATCCATGGCGGTCTTCTGGATCCACCGGAAGGCGTCGGGCTCGGTGATCTTCAGCGAAGACATGAGCAGGCCCTTGGCGCGGTCGACGAGCTTGCGCGTCTCGAGCCGATCGGCGAGGTCAGCGATCTCGGACTCGAGGGCACGCAGCTGGGTCCACCTGCTGCGGGCGATCTCGATCGCGGGGGTGAGATCAGCCGCGGTGAAGGGCTTGACGACATAGGCCATCACGCCGGCCTCGCTGGCCCGCTCGACGAGCTCCTTCTGCGAAAACGCGGTGAGCATGACGACCGGAGCGAGCGCCTCGGCCCCGATCCGCTCGGCGGCCGATATGCCGTCGAGGACGGGCATCTTGACATCCATGAGGACCAGCTCCGGGCGCAGCTCACGGACCAGCCCCACCGCCGCCTCACCGTCGGACGCCTCGCCGACGACGTCATAGCCGACCTCGCGGAGCATCTCCACGAGGTCCATCCGGATGAGGGCCTCGTCTTCCGCTACGACGATGCGCAATCGGCCGGAGCTGGTCGGCTCGACGCTAGCCGAGGGTCCCTCGTCGACGTGTGCGGCCGGCTCCGCCGACAGCGCAGGCCCGGCCACGGTGGCAGGCCCGTCCGACGACACGGCGACACCCAGCGACTCGTCGGTGGCGGGCGCGGCCTTGCTCCCCCGGCGCGGCGTACTCGTCATGGCCCGAAGTCTATCGGCGACTGGAATGGCCGACCCGACCGCGGATGCGCCGCCACCCTCGCCGACCGACATGAGCCTCGAGCTCAGCCGCGCTTGGGACCGAGCACAACAGCGCGCCGACGCACCTCGGTGCGAGCGGGGTTGCGCCCAGCCAAGCACGCCTAGCCCAGAATGCTCTTCGAGTGCTCCTCGTCCAAGACGTCGAGCACCGCAGCCGCCACCTGCCAGGCATTGAACGGATCTCTCTCGGCAGCAACCCTCACCAGCGACCAATAGCCCTTCATCGCCTCAGCGTGGCATCGCTCACGAAGATCGAGACTGTCCGAAGAACGGTGTAACTGGCCTAACACGCTGACGGTGTTCAGCGGGAAGGGTCGGGACCATGACCGACACACTGGTGGGCGTGAGCCCACTGCGGAAGGCAGCGAACAAGACGATCACCTCTGAGGAGGTGGAGCGCGGCGCGGTGCGTGAGCTGGTGAGGGCTGCTCGCGCCAGGGGTGAGGAACTGACCGGCCCTGACGGGCTGCTCAAGGTGTGAATCGCCCCGGGTTTCGTGGAGGCTCGGTTAGTTGGTTCCGACCTCGGTGAGG
>CAZLGB010000034.1:19917-22851 GCA_964558825.1 uncultured Intrasporangiaceae bacterium | reverse complement strand
ATGCCGCTCGCCCGCGGCGCCGCCGCGACGCTGCCCGCCACGGGCATCGTCGGCTCCACGAGCACCTTGGCGCCCACGACCCCTGCGGTGGCCCTCGATCCAGAGGAGCGGGCGCACCCCGACGCTGCGCTCATCTCCCGGGTGCGCCTCGAGCAGGCGGCGGCCGAGGCCGCAGCGGAGCTGGCTGCGCTGACCGCGATGCCCGATGCCACGGCGGTCCCCACTGCGGTGTCCGACCCCGCCCTCGTGCTGTCCTCGGGCTTCGTCCGCCCGGTCGAGGGGCCGATCACCTCTCCCTTCGGGTTGCGCCTGCACCCGATCACCCACGTGTGGAAGCTCCACTCGGGCACCGACATCGGGGCCGCCTGCGGCACCCCGGTCAAGGCGGCCAAGGACGGCACGGTTGAGTTCGCCGGTGGCGTGCCGAGTTATGGCAACCGGGTCGTCCTCCAGCACGACCAGGGCCTCGAGACGACCTACAACCACCTCACGGCATATGCCGCCACGGCCGGCCTGGCGGTCAAGCAGGGGCAGATCATCGGCTATGTCGGGACGACGGGCTCGTCGACGGGGTGTCACCTGCACTTCGAGGTCAAGGTCAACGGCGCCTTCGTCGACCCCAACCCCTATCTCGACCTGGCCCCCTCGCCCAAGGTGACCATCCCGCCGGCGGTCAAGGCGCGCTCGGACGCCGTGCAGGACCCGGCCACCGATCCGCTCGCCATCCTCGCCGCCAAGGCTGCGGCGAGCGTCGGTATGCCGGTCCCCACGACCGCCGCGCCCTTGCCGACCAGCGCCGACCCGACGACGACCGCGGCACCCACGGAGTCGACCGCGTCGACCACCTCGACCGACCCGGCGACGATTCCGGCGACCACCGACCCGGGCTCGGGCGGACCGAGCTCCACCGACCCCGCGACGACGAGTGAGCCGGCGCCGACCACCACCGAGCCGACGGTGGCGACGAGCGAGCCCCCGGCGACGACCTCGGCTCCCAGCACCACGAGCGCCACGCACTCCTCGGCTCCGTCGCCCACCACTCCCGACCCGTCCCCGAGCGACCCGACGCCGAGCGATCCCTCGCCGACCACCCCCTGAGGGTTGTTGTCGACTTCCGGCGCCCGCAGATCGACGACCCGTCGACGACTTCGGTGACCTTTCCTGCACTTCGGTGAGGTTGCAAGGTCACCGAAGTGCGGCAAACCTCACCGAAGTGCGGCATACCTCACCGAAGTGGGGCGCCGCGGGCGACGCGAGGCTTCGCGGACAGAGGGACTGCTCCGACCGCGGACCCGGCTGGGTGTCGACCCTGGCCAAGATGGGTGGAAGGCCGCCCACAGCGCGGAAGGCCGCCCACAGCGCAGAAGACCGCCGGCTGAGGCGCCTGGTCGCCGTCGACAGACGGATTGTGGATGCCCATGGCCCGTGACGGGCCATGGGCATCCACAATGATCGATCGGGCTGCCTCCGCTGCCCGCCCACCGACGTTCGGCGCCCCGATAGGGCCGCCACGGCGGAGTCCAACGACGCAGGAATCGCCGAGCGAGCCCCTTCGCCTGATGGGTCCCGCGCAGTCAGACGCGAGCCGCGATGGCGTCGCCGATCTGGGTCGTCGAGCGAGCGGCCGAGCCGCGCTCGGCCAGATCGGCGGCGACCGCAGCCTCGACGGCGCGTGCGGCGTCGGGCAGCCCGACGTGGTCGAGCATCATCGCCACCGAGAGGATCGCGGCGGTCGGGTCGGCCTTGCCCTGTCCGGCGATGTCCGGCGCCGACCCGTGCACCGGCTCGAACATGCTCGGGCTGGTCCGGGCCGGGTTGATGTTGCCGCTCGCCGCGAGCCCGATGCCGCCGGCGACCGCCGCCGCGATGTCGGTGATGATGTCGCCGAAGAGGTTGTCCGTGACGATGACGTCGAAACGTCCCGGGTCGTTGACGAGGAAGATCGTCGCCGCGTCGACGTGCTGGTATGCCGTGGTCACATCGGGGAACTCGCGGCCCACCTCCTCGACGGTGCGCCGCCACAGGTGCCCGGCGAAGGTGAGGACGTTGTGCTTGTGGACCAGGGTGAGGTGCTTGCGCGGGCGGGCCTGCGCGCGGGCGAAGGCGTCACGCACGACGCGCTCGACGCCGAAGCGGGTGTTCACGCTGACCTCGGTGGCCACCTCGGCCGGCGTCCCGGTGCGCAGCAGACCGCCGTTGCCCACATAGGGGCCCTCGGTGCCCTCGCGGACGACGACGAAGTCGATGCCGGACGGGGCGACGGCCGCAACGTCGAGCGGGCTGGCCACGCCCGGATAGAGCTTGGCCGGGCGCAGGTTGACGAAGTGGTCGAGCGCGAAGCGGATGGGCAACAGCACGCCCCGCTCGAGCACCCCGCTCGGCACGGTCGGGTCGCCGATGGCGCCCAGCAGGATCGCGTCATGACCGCGCAGCTCGGCCAGCACCGAGTCAGGCAACGTCTCGCCGGTTGCGTGCCAGCGGCGAGCGCCAAGGTCGTAGTCCGTCGTCGACACCGAGACGGCCCCGCCGGTCGCCGCAGCAAGGACCTTGAGGCCCTCCCCGACCACCTCGGGGCCGATGCCGTCGCCGCCGATGACGGCGAGATCGAGGTGCGTGGGCTGCGTCGCTGCGGTGTCGGCCATGGTCGGAAAGCCTAGGCGGCGTCTCGACCGTTGGGATGCCCGTCCCATATGCCGGAGCACGTCACCGCTCCCCGGTCCGTCCTTGGCGCAGTGGCCGCCTCACTCCACCGGCCGCCCTGCCGCATACCCCAAGTTCTCAGTTTCGCGGCCATGGCGGCGACTCTGGTGGATGGCGTTCAGATCTGAACGCCATCCACCAATTTGGCCGCCATGGCGGTCAAAGCAGGGCGGTCAAACCAGGGCGGTCAAAACAGGGCGGTCAAAACAGGGCGGTCAAAACAGGGCGGTCAAA
>CAZLGB010000034.1:12798-19817 GCA_964558825.1 uncultured Intrasporangiaceae bacterium | reverse complement strand
CAGGGCGGTCAAAACAGGGCGGTCAAAACAGGGCGGTCAAAACAGGGCGGTCAAACCATGGCGGTCAAAGTGGGGCGCCGAAGCTCAGAGGTTGACGACCGCCACGTGGCTCGCACCGATGGCGGCGCCGATGCGGTCAGCCAGCTCCGCGCTGAGCTCCGAGTCGACGGTCAACACGACCAGCGCCTGCGCGTGGCTGTCGGACCGGGCCACCTGCATGCCGCCGATGTTGATGCCGGCCTCGCCGAGCAGCCCGCCGACCTGACCGATGACACCCGGGCGATCGGCATACGTGAAGACGGCCATGTGGTCGCTGATCGGGACCTCGATGTCAAAACCGTTGATGCCGACCAGCTTTTCGATCATCCGCGGCCCGGTGAGCGTGCCCGCGACGGCGACCTCGGTGCCGTCCTTGAGCGCGCCCCGCAGCGTCGTGACATTGCGGAAGTCGCCGCTCTCGGTGTCGGTCGTCAGGGTGACGCCGACCCCGCGAGCCTCGGCGATGACGGGCGCGTTGACATAGGAGACCTGGTCCTCGACGACGTCGAGGAAGAGCCCCTTGAGCGCCGAGAGCTTCCACACGCTGACGTCGTGCTCGGTGATCTCACCGGCGACGTCGAGGTGCAGGTGCAGCGGCACACCGCCGGCGACCTGGGTGAAGATCCGGCCGAGCTTCTCGACGAGCGCCAGGCCCGGACGGACCTCCTCGACGATGACGCCACCGGAGACGTTGACGGCATCCGGCACGATGTCGCCGGCCAACGCGAGGCGCACCGACTTGGCGACCGAGACGCCGGCCTTCTCCTGGGCCTCGTCGGTCGAGGCCCCGAGGTGAGGCGTGACGACGACATTGTCGAAGGCGAAGAGCGGCGAGTCGGTGCACGGCTCCTTGGCGAAGACATCCAGGCCAGCGCCGGCGACCCGACCCTCGCGCAGGGCGTCGGCCAGCGCCGCCTCGTCGACGATGCCGCCGCGGGCGGCATTGACGATGTGCACCGTCGGCTTGACCTTGGTCAGTGCCTCGGCACCGATGAGCCCGAGGGTTTCCTTGGTCTTGGGCAGGTGCACGGTGATGAAGTCGGACGTGGCCAGCAGCTCGTCGAGCTCGACGAGCCGGGCACCCAACTGGGCGGCCTTGGTCGGAGTGGTGTAGGGGTCGTAGGCGATGATCTGCATCCCAAAGCCCTTGAGCCGCTCGGCCACGAGCGCCCCGATGCGGCCCAGGCCGACGACCCCGACCGTCTTGTCCAGCAGCTCGACCCCGCCGAACTTGCTGCGCTTCCAGGCCCCGCCCCGCAGCGCCTGGCAGGCGGGAGCGATATTGCGCGCCGACGCGAGCAGCAGCCCGACCGCGAGCTCGGCGGCGGAGGTGATGTTGGAGGTCGGCGCGTTGACGACCATGACCCCGGCCTGGGTAGCTGCGGGCACGTCGACGTTGTCCAAGCCGACCCCGGCCCGGGCGATGACCTTGAGCGAGCGGGAGGCCGCGATGGCCTCGGCGTCCATCTGAGTCGCCGAGCGGATGAGCACGGCGTCGGCGTCCGCGAGCGCCGGCAGCAGCGCAGCGCGGTCGGCGCCGTCGCAGTGACGGATCTCGAAGTCTGGGCCGAGAGCCTCGAGGGTGGCGGGCGAGAGCTCTTCGGCAATGAGGACCACGGGCTTGGTCACGGGGTTTCCTTCGATCAGTCCGGGCGCGGGCGCGGTGGCGCCACGGACGGCATACGGGGGCTCGATGGCGCACAACGGTGTGCCTGTCGAGTCTAGGAGCCCGTCTGCCAGCCCCTCGGTCGCGCCCGCCTGTTGAGCGCGTCACTTCCGCCCGTATGCCGTGCGGCCCGGCGAGCGCTCAGCCCCGCTCGGCCAACTCGTCGCGCAGCTGGAACTTCAGCACCTTGCCCGTGGCGTTGCGCGGCAAGGCATCGACGGTGAAGAGTCGCTGCGGCAACTTGTAGCGCGCGAGGTGATCGGCGGCATACCCCCGCAGCTCCTCGAGGGTGACCGACGCGCCCGCCGCCGGAGCGACGACCGCCGTCACCGCCTCGCCCCACTTGGCGTCGGGCAGCCCGATGACCGCGACCTCGGCGACCGCCGGGTGGCCGAAGAGCACGCTCTCGACCTCGGCGGGATAGACGTTCTCGCCGCCGCTGATGACCATGTCCTTGACCCGGTCGACGATCGAGACGATGCCGTCCTCGTCATAGACCCCGACGTCGCCGGTGTGGAACCAGCCGGCCTCGTCGATCGCCGCAGCGGTGGCCGCGGGGCGGTTCCAATAGCCCTTGGTGACATTGGGACCGCGCATGCACACCTCGCCGCGCTCACCCGGCTCGCTGATCGAGCGGCCCTGGCCGTCGACGAGCTTGGTCTCGATGTAGAGCGGCGGTTGGCCGGCCGCGCCGAGCTTGGACAGGGCGTATTCGGCGACGAGGAAGATTGCCGCGGGCGCCGTCTCGGTGAGGCCATAACCCTGCAGCACTCCGATCCCCCGATCGGCGAAGGTGCGCAGCAGCGGCTCGGGAGCCGGCGCCCCGCCGCAGACGGCCATCCGCACGGTCGACAAGTCGGCGGCGGCGAAGGTCGGCAGCTGGCTGATGGCGATGAACATCGCCGGCACCCCGAAGAGCGTCTTGACGCCGTGCTCGGCGATGGCGTCGAGGGTGCCCTGGGCGTCGAAATTGCGGTGCAGGACAACGTGACCGCCACGCATCCACGTGATGCCGATCATGAAGTTGAGCCCGGCGATGTGGAAGAGCGGCGAGAAGGCGAGCGTCGTGTCGTCGGCGTTGATGTCGATCCAGCTCATCAGCGCGATGTCACTCCACCAG
This sequence comes from uncultured Intrasporangiaceae bacterium, assembly GCA_964558825.1. Lineage (GTDB taxonomy): Bacteria > Actinomycetota > Actinomycetes > Actinomycetales > Dermatophilaceae > Phosphoribacter. Next base: position 16,992 of record CAZLGB010000034.1, on the reverse strand, counting down.
AGGTTCTCGTGGGAGAGCATGACGCCCTTGGGCGCGCCCGTCGTGCCGGAGGTGTACATGATGACCGAGAGCTCTTCCGGGCGCACCGGGTCGGGCGCGGACAACGGGGCGGTGCCGGTCACCGCCTGCTCATAGGACTCCCATCCGGCGGGTATGCCGTCCGCCGGCGCCTCGGTGACGAGGAATCGGCGCACCCCGATCTTGTCGCGGATCCCGTCGATGGCGGCTCGCTGCTCGGCGCCGCTGATGAGGGTGTGGACGCCGGCGTCCTCGACGATGAAGGCGAGCTCAGGGCCGGCGAGACGGAAGTTGAGCGGCACGTAGATCGCCCCGAGCCGCGCGGTGGCAAACCACGCCTCCAAGGCCGCCGGCTGGTTGAAGCCGATGAAGCTCACCCGGTCGCCGTGCTTGACCCCGCCCGCCCGCAGCGCGGCCGCCAGCCGGTCGATGCGGTCCTGTAGCTGCGCGAAGGTCCAACTGCTCCCCTCGAAGGTCAATGCCCGCCGCTTGGGCGAGCGCGCGGCCCGCGCGGCGAACCACGATCCGAGGGTGATGTCGGGCATCGACATGGAGGGCTCCTGTGCGACGTCGTTGTCCCGGCGGGTGGGTATGCCGGTGGCCTGGCTGGTCGATGGCCTGCCGAGGCAACGGTCCCATGGCGTCCAGAAATTGTCAACCTTTTGACAATTGCCTCACGGAATGGCGCCGAGTGGCCTGCGGCACAAGGCGTTCGAGCAGATTGCGCAACTCCCGTCGCTCGGGTGCGGACAGCACCCGAGTCCACGAGACGTCGAGCTCGTGTTGCTTGCGAAACTCGGTCTCGACGACGTCCCGGCCGGCCTGGGTCAGCTCGACGATCACCAAGCGCCGGTCGGCTGCCGCGTCACGCGCCCGGACGACCAGTCCGTCGGCCTCAAGGCCGGCCAAGGTCGCCGAGGTCGTCTGCCGGCTCATCCCGAGCCGATGGGCGATGTCGCGGGCGGTCGGCCGACCGAAGAGCCAGACGACATAGAGCACGCTGAAGGCCCGCAGGTGCCGCCCGTGGTCGGCGTGTGCGCGCGATTCGAAGGTCTGCCGGTGCCGCCCGGCCGCGCGCAGCAGGGCGAGGACCAGCCCCATCGTCTCGTCATCGGTGCCCGGAACACGTCGATGGGTGAGGTCGACCATGGCCTCGACGACCTGGCCTTCGCTCGTCGCGGCGGCGCGAGTACTCATCGTCGACCCTCTCCCCCGATCGCGTCCTAGCGGGCAACCTCGGCCTTGGTGCCACCCGGCACCGAGGCGAGCCTTCGCGGCGCACGCGAGCGTGCTGCACCGGCGGTTGAGGCGGCGGGCACCGCTGCCGCAGCAGCTGCCTCGCCCGTCTGCAGGGCGACCGCCGCCGCCAGCGTCTCGTCGAGCGCCTCGCGCATGTAGCCGACGAGTGGCTCGAGGTCACCGGCCTGCTCGGGGTTGGCCATGAAACCGAAACACAAACTGTCGCAATAGCTCTGCAAGGTGATGTTGATCCCGCCTCCGACGGAGAGGAAGGACGCCGGCCAGTAGCCCTTGATGCGCACGCCGTCCATCGTCGCGGGCTTGCTCGGGCCACGGACGTTGGAGACGACGACATTCCACGGGCCCTTGGAGAGGCCGTCGGGCAGCTTGACCATGAGGCGCATGGCGAGGTTGAACATCGCCGACGGGATGAAGCGACTCGCCTCGCGGATCAGCCCAGTCGGCATGGCGTCGAAGCTGCCCTTGGCGTTCTTCACCGCGGCGCTGGCCGTGCGCACCCGCGCGACTGGATCGTCGAGCTGGGTGGGCAGCTCGGCGAAGATCATGTGGACGAAGTTGGCCCACTGCAGCTTCTCGTCCTGGGTGCGGATCGACACCGGCACGCAGACGATGAGAGGGGCCTCGGCGGGTATGCCGCGCGCCTGCAGATAGCGCCGCAGGGCGCCGGCACAGACACCGAGGACGACGTCATTGATCGTGCCACCGAGGGCCTTGCCGGCCGCGCGAACCTCGCCCAGCGGGAGCTCGGCGAAGACGAAGGTGCGCTCGGCGCTGACCCGGCTGTTGAAGGGGGTCTTGGGTGCCCGCAACGCGGGGATGTAGGGCTGGATCGGCGCGATGCCGCGGGAGCGCAGCCGCTCGTTGAGCAGCCGCTGCACGGGCTTGGCCAGCCCGCCCGGCAGCATCATCCGCGCCGGCAGGCTCAGCGGAGCGAGCGGCCCGTGCTCACGCACCTGCCCGGCCAACCACCCGACGAAGCGGGCCTGGAAGGCGGCGAAGTGGATCGGCTTGGCGAAGACCCCGCCAAGCTCCCGAGCCAGCAGCTCGGGGGTTCCATATCGAGGCTCGGGGTGCGAGGAGGCAGGCGGACCGAGCGGCGCGGTCGGCTCGTCGGCGAGCAGATCCCAGAGCACGGGCATCGACCCGCCGTCGACGACGAGGTGGTGGATGCGCAGCAGGTGGGCGACCGAGCCGTCCTCGAGCCCGTCGATGACCGTGTAGTCCCACGGCGGCAGGTCGGGGTCGAGCGAGGTGCTCATCAGCCGCGAGACCTCGGCGGACAGCTGGGCATGGGTGCCCGGAGCAGCGAGGGTGAGCCCCCTGACGTGACGGGTGAGGTCGATGCGGTCGGGGCGTCCGAGGTAGTCGTGGTCGATGCCGATGGGCAGCTTGACCAGGCGCCGGTGCAACGGGGGCAGGTAGGGCAGGCGGGCCGCGATCCGCTCACGCATGAAGGCGACATCGGCCGCCGTGCGCCCGTCGGTCGGCGGCTCGTGCAGGACCAGCCCACCGAGCATGCCGTTGGTCGTCTCGGTGTCCAGCGAGGAGAACATCACATCGAGCGCAGTGAGTTGTTGCACGAGTGGCTCCGATCGGGTGGCGCCACGGGGCAGGCAACTTCCCCGTGAGGTGACTGTCAGTTATTTGACAGTCTACTCGCCGACAGTCCGTTCCAACAGGGCCGCGCCCGCACTGCCGGTCTCCGAGCCCGCCACGGGCTGATGCATCCGCGCCAGCACCCGGTCGAGCAGCCCGAGCAACTGCCCCTGCTCGTCCAGCGTCAACGCGCCGAACCAAGCTCGCTCGAGGGCGTTCTGCTCGCCGATGGCTGCCTCCACCGCAGCCCGTCCCTTGGCGGTCAGGTGGACCGAGACGAGCCGCCGGTCGGTCTTGGAGGTCTGCTTGCGCTTGATGAGCTTGGCCGACTCGAGAGTGGACAGGACCGTCGAGGTCGTCTGGCGGCTCACCCCGGCATACCTCGCCAGATCGCGCGCCTCGACCGGCTCGAGCAGCCAGATCATGTAGAGCACCCGGAAGCCGCTGTGCGTCCACCCATGGCGCCGATGCACCAAGCGCTCCGACTCGTATTGATGCGCCGCGGCGATCCGGTTGAGCATCAAGGTGAAGGCAATGGCCGGACCGTCGAGCTCGGGTCGCCGCTCGAGCGTCGTGCGGACCGCTTCATCACGGAACTCCGCGCCCGGTGCCGCCCCCCCGACCTGACCCCCGCCTCCCCTGGCTGACATGAGCACGTCCTTTCCCCGTGGTCGATGCCTGATCCGGACCACCCTACCCGCGCCCTCCCAGCTGCGCCGGTCAGCCCTCCGTCGGCTCGTCCCGCGACTGCGGATACGGCTGTGTGTGGGCAAGCCGACGCCGCGAGAGGCGAGTCGAGACGACGATCACGGCCAGGGCGGCCAGCCCGACGGCGACCCACACCCACGGCGCCCCGCTCACCCACGCCGCGACAACGGCAAAGCCGATGGTCGAGTAGATCGCGGCCCAGGCCAGGGCGCCGATGACAACGGCGATCTCGTAGCGCCACAACGGCATTCGCAGCACGCCGGCCGCGAAGTTGATGGCGGTCTGCACTCCCACCGTCAGGAAGGACAGCGCCACCGCCGGAGCGCCGACTCGCGCGACGACCGACTCCGCCCGTTGGACGAGGGGGCTGTCCAGGCGACGCCGGGCTCGGGTGTGCTCCCCGCCGCTGCGCGCGGCCCGGCCGATCCAATAGGTCGCATTGGCCCGCACCAGCGCGCCGGCGAAGAAGAAGGCGTAGGTCAGCGCGAAGGGCCAGTCAGTCGGCACAGCAGTCCTTGGTCGTGGCTAGCAAAGAGACGAGTATGCCGGGTGGCCACCGACGGGAGCCACCCGGCATACCCTCGCGCGCGGCGTCGTCACCGAGCTGAACCC
>CAZLGB010000034.1:0-12698 GCA_964558825.1 uncultured Intrasporangiaceae bacterium | reverse complement strand
ACTGCTCGCTTCCTCGCCACTTACTCGTTCCTCGCGCGCGGCGTCGTCACCGAGCTGAACCCACTGCTCGCTTCCTCGCCACTTACTCGTTCCTCGCGCGCGGCGTCGTCACCGAGCGGCAGACCCCTCGACATAGTCGCTGTCCGTGTCCTTGATCCAGCTCATCAACTTGCGCAGCTGACGGCCGGTGGCCTCGATCGGGTGCTGGGCCCCCTTGGCGCGCAGCGCCTTGAACTCCGGCGCCCCGGCGTCCTGGTCGGCGATGAAGCGGTGCGCGAAAGCCCCCGACTGGATGTCGGCGAGGACGGCCTTCATGTTGTCCTTGACGCTCGGGTCGATGACCCGCGGGCCGGAGACGTAGTCGCCGTATTCGGCCGTGTCCGACACCGACCAGCGCTGCTTGGCAATGCCGCCCTCGACCATGAGGTCGACGATGAGCTTGAGCTCGTGCAGGCACTCGAAGTAGGCGACCTCGGGCTGGTAGCCCGCCTCGACGAGGGTCTCGAAGCCATACATGACCAGCTGCGAGGCCCCGCCGCAGAGCACCGACTGCTCGCCGAAGAGGTCGGTCTCGCACTCCTCGGTGAAGGTCGTCTTGATGCCGCCCGCGCGCAGCCCGCCGATGGCCTTGGCATAGGACTTGGCCAGGTCCCACGCCTTGCCCGAGGCGTCCTGCTCGACGCAGACGAGCACCGGCACGCCACGGCCGTCGTTGAACTCCCGGCGCACGAGGTGACCCGGACCCTTGGGGGCGACCATGATGACGTCCGAGCCGGCCTCGGGCTTGATGTAGCCGAAGCGGATGTTGAAGCCGTGCCCGAAGAGCAGCGCGGCGCCCGGCTTGAGGTTGGGCTTGATGTCATTGGCGTAGACGTGCCGCTGCACCTGGTCGGGGGTGAGGATGACGACGAGGTCGGCCTCCTTGACCGCGTCGGCCACCGACAGCACCCGCAGACCCTCGGCCTCGGCCTTGGCCCGGCTGCGGCTGCCCTCGGCGAGCCCGACGCGCACGTCGACGCCCGAGTCGCGCAGGTTGAGCGCGTGCGCGTGCCCTTGGCTGCCGTAGCCGATGACGGCCACCTTGGTGTCCTGGATGATGCCGAGGTCGGCGTCGTCGTCGTAGATCATCTCGGCTGCCATGGGGTCAGCTCTCCTTGCGGGTGGGTTGGTTTCGGGTCAGAGGGTATGCCGTCCGGCCACCCGCGTGGGCGGGTGACCGGCATACGGCACGGGCCGGGCGGGGTCAGGCGGTGCGCAGGGCGCGGTCGGTGATCGAGCGCGGGCCGCGGCCCATGCCGACCACGCCGCTCTGCACGAGCTCGCGGATGCCGAAGGGCTCGAGCACCCCGAGCATGGCCTGGACCTTCTCGACCTTGCCGGTGCACTCGATGGTCAGGCTGTCGGAGGCGACGTCGACGACGGTGGCCCGGAAGAGCTCGGCGGTCTCGACGATGTGCGAGCGGGTCGCCGCGTCGGCGCGGACCTTGACCAGGACGATCTGGCGCTGGACCGAGGTCGGGGGCTCGAGCTCGACGATCTTGAGCACCTCGACGAGCTTGTTGAGCTGCTTGGTCACCTGCTCGAGGGGCAGCTCGTCGACATCGACGACGACGGTCATCCGCGACAGGTCGGGGTGCTCGGTCGGGCCGACGGCCAGGCTGTCGATGTTGAACCCGCGCCGGGAGAAGAGAGCGGCGATGCGGGTGAGGACGCCGGGCTTGTTCTCGACGAGCACGGACAGGGTGTGCTTGGGCATGGGGGTGTCTTCCTTCGCTCTCTGGCTCGCCGTCAGTCCTCGCGCTCCCACAGGGGGGCTCCCCCGCGGGCGACGAGGATCTTGTCGTTGCTCACGCCGGCCGGGACCATCGGCCACACCATCGCGTCACGGTGCACGACGAAGTCGATGACGACCGGGCGGTCGTTGATGTCCAGGGCCGCCTGGATGGCCGCGTCGACCTCGTCGGCGGTCTCGACGCGCAGCCCCGCACACCCATAGGCGTCGGCGAGCTTGACGAAGTCGGGGATCCGCTCCTGGTTGTGGCTGGTGTGCAGGTCGGTGTTGGAGTAGCGCTCGTTGTAGAAGAGCGTCTGCCACTGCCGCACCATGCCGAGGCTCGAGTTGTTGATGATGGCGACCTTGATGGGGATGTCGTTGATGACGCAGGTGGCCAGCTCCTGGTTGGTCATCTGGAAGCAGCCGTCGCCGTCGATCGCCCACACCGTGCGGTGCGGCTCGGCGACCTTGGCGCCCATCGCCGCCGGGACGGCGAAGCCCATCGTGCCCAGGCCCCCGGAGTTGACCCACGAGTTGGGCCGGGAGTAGTCGATGAACTGCGAGGCCCACATCTGGTGCTGGCCCACGCCGGCGACGTAGGTCGCCTCGGGGCCGCTCAGCGCGCCGATGCGCTCGATGACGTATTGCGGCGACAGCCCCTCGGCGGCCGGGGTGTAACCGAGCGGATAGGTCTGCTTCCACTCCGCGACGGTCGCGTGCCAGGCGTCGTATTCCGCCTTGCCGCGCGCCGCCTGGTCGGCGGTGATCGCCTCGATGAGGTCGGTGATGACGTCCTTGCAGTCACCGACGATCGGCACGTCGGCGACGCGGTTCTTGGAGATCTCGGCCGGGTCGATGTCGGCGTGGATGATCTTCGCGTGCGGGGCGAAGCTCGACAGCTGCCCGGTCACCCGGTCGTCGAAGCGCGCGCCGAGGGCGATGATGAGGTCGGACTTCTGCAGGCCGGTCACCGCCGCGACCGAGCCGTGCATGCCCGGCATACCCAGGTGCAGCGGGTGGCTGTCGGGGACCGCGCCGCGGGCCATGAGCGTCGTGACGAGGGGGATCTCGGTGAGGTCGACGAGCGTGCGCAGCGCGTCGGTCGCCCGGGCGCGGATCACGCCGCCGCCGACATAGAAGATCGGGCGACGGGCCGCGGCGATGAGCCGGGCCGCCTCGCGGATCTGCTTGCTGTGCGGGCGTGCTACCGGCCGATAGCCGGGCAGGTCGATCTGCGGGGGCCAGCGGAAGGTCGTCTGGGCCTGCAGGGTGTCCTTGGGGATGTCGACGAGGACCGGGCCGGGCCGACCGGTGCTGGCGATGTGGAAGGCCTCGGCGATGGCCCGCGGGATGTCGTCGGGGTCGGTGACGAGATAGTTGTGCTTGGTGATCGGCATGGTGATGCCGCGGATGTCGGCCTCCTGGAAGGCGTCGGTGCCGATGGCCGCCCGCGACACCTGGCCGGTGATGGCGACGATCGGGACCGAGTCCATGTAGGCGTCGGCGATGGGCGTGACGAGATTGGTCGCGCCCGGGCCCGAGGTCGCCATGCACACGCCGACGCGACCCGACGCCGCGGCATACCCCTCGGCCGCGTGACCCGCGCCCTGCTCGTGGCGCACAAGGATGTGGCGCACCTTGGTCGAGTCCATGAGGGGGTCGTATGCCGGCAGGATGGTCCCGCCAGGGATCCCGAAGACCGTGTCGACGCCGACCGCCTCGAGGGCGAGGACCAGCGCCTTGGCGCCGGTGCAGGGCATCTCCGTCGCGGACGCCGCCGCGGGAGCTGCGCCCGCACGCGGGCGGACGTGTGCCGCCAGGTCGGCCGGTGACGCCTTGGTCGGCGTCTGGGTGTCGGTCACGATGGTCACCTTCTCGTTACGAACGGTCTGCTGGGTCAAGTCTGGTCGATGACGTCGCCTGGCATGAAAAAGCCCTTCGGTCCGAGTGGGACGGAAGGGCGCGCGTGCGACGACAGGCAGGCGTCACACGCGCCGGGGAACTACGAGGACGAGAGCCACTCGTCAACGGTCGCCGCAGCGGGTATGCCGTGTCAACCCGCGGACGCGGGCGTCTCAGCATCCGACCCTGTGAGTCGAGCCACCACGTGCGTCGTGCCCGTCCACCCGCACCTATGGTCGCCCCTGTGAGCAGGATTCCAGGGGGAACAGGGGCTCTGTGCCGACAGTGCGGCGCAGGCATGGTGGCGCTCCCGAGGCGCGGTGCGGCGGCCGTCATCCCGTGGTGCCCGCAGTGCCTCGCAGGATTGCGCGACTACGACCGCTCCTACGCTCCGTGGCGCGGGCTGGCCTGGGTCGGGGCCTGGGGCTATCGCCGCGGGATCGATCTCGACGACTCGCTGGTGTCCGAGCTGGCTGGCGACCCGGCGACAGCTGCCAGGCGCACCCATTCGGAGAGTGCCCTGATGGCAATCTCAGCCGTCATCGTCGCCGTGTCGGCTGCGGCCTTCGCCGCTGCCGTGCTGGTGTGGCGGACCGACCTGCTCCCCCCGGTCAAGTTCGCGGCCAGCGTGGGCTCGCTCATCCTCGCCATGTGGTTGCGGCCGAAGTTCACGCGGCGCAGGATCGGGGAGGCGACCGAGTTACCCGAAGGCGGCGCTCCGGCCCTCCGCGACCTGGTGGGGCAGGTGTCCACGGCAGCAGCGGCGCCGCTGCCCGACGTCATCCTGCTCGACCCGGCGATGGTGAACTGCTCGGTGACGCGCGTGGGGGTGCGCGGTCGGGTCGTGCTCACCATCGGCATCCCGCTGTGGCTGATGCTCACGCCGGCCATGCGCATCTCAGTGCTCGCGCACGAATTCGGCCACGTGGCCAATCGTGACCCCACTCGTCGGGTGCTCGCCCAGCCCGCGCTGCACCTGTTCCGCTCGGCGGTCGAGTGGACCGGCGGGTCCGGTCAGCTGCGGCGGCTGGCCGCCGATGCCGAGGACGGCCCGCAACTGCCCTGGATGGTCCTCGTGCTCCGGTTGCTTCTGGCGTTGGTCAACAACGCGCTGGCCGCCGTCCAGCTGGCCATCGACACGATCGCCATGCCGGATCATCGGCGGGCGGAGTATGCCGCCGACCTCACCTCTCGCTCCGTCGCGGGCACAGCGGCCGCCACCGCGACGATGAACCGCCTGGCCGGTCTGTCCGAGCTGGCTGGCGCGCTCGCCTACGACGTCGAGAGGCTGGCGCCACTGCACTGGGAGCAGTCGCTGTCGGTCCACTCCAAGCGCATCGAGGCCGATCTACCCGTCCTGCGTCAGGCCACTCGACGAACGGCTGACGTGTGGTCGGTGCATCCACCCGCAGGGTGCCGGGTGGAGCTTCTCGACCGCTTGGCAACGCTCCCTCCCGAGGTTGCCGTCGATCCGATCCTTTTCGCGAGGATTGATGCCGAGCTGGCGAACTTCTACGCCCGCACGCATTCGGTCTTCCTCGGCACCCGAGAGTTCGCCGGCTGACCCCCACCTCGATCGACGCGGTCAGTCGGTCGCCCGGCTCACCGCGGCGAGCACCTCGGGCCAGGCGCGGTCCAGCCGGGCTCCCCCGGCACGCACGCCGACGACGAGCACGAGGCCGCCGATCGCCAGGGCGACGACAAGGGCCAGGACGGCGAGCGACGGCGAGTGCATCCCGAGCGCTGCCAGCACGAGGGCCGGCAGCGCGCTGAGGCCGGTGCCGGCGAGGGTGAGCAGCATCGAGATGAGCCCTTGGACCCCGCCACCGCTGTTGGACTGGAAGGGGTTGGCCCCGGGCGGCGGGACGGCGACCTGCAGATAGGACCCGACGAGCACGCCGACGCCGGTCCCGCCGAGGATGACCGCCAGCGCTCCCGCGGCGGCGGACAGCTCGAGATCGCCTCGGCCGGTGAGCAGTCCGGCCAGCACGAGCAGCACGAGCAGCATCGGCAGGCTGACGATGAGCACGGCGATGGCCCGGCCGAGCCGATCCTCGACGCCGCGCAGCCCGCTCGTCGCGTGCAGCCACAGCGCGGTCCCGTCATAGGACAGCTCCTGTGCCGCGGTCATCCCCGCGAAGAAGCCCAGCCCCAACGGCGCGGCGAGCAGGGCGGGCGAGCGGGCCCCAGCGCCGCTGTTGATGCCGTTGGTCACGACGAGCACGACCGGCATGAGCAGGCTGACGATCCCGCCCGCGAGATAGCGCGGGTCGCGGCGCCAATAGCGCAGCGACCGGGCGGCGACGGCGCCGGCGGGCGATCTCATCGAGAGCCGATCGAGCACGCGTCCGGTGCGCACCCGCCCGCCCGAGCGGTCGGCACCCAGCGGTGACACCAGGGCCCGGTCCAGCAGCATCCGCCAGGCGAGCCACAACACGGCGACCAGGGCGAGCGCCAGCGCCAGCTTGACGACGGCCAGCAGGACGGCCCCGCGGCCGGCCTCCGCCGGAGCCGACCAGACCCAGCCGAAGGGAGTCCACCCGACGATCTGGGCCGATCGGTCGATGACCGGCAGCAACTCCGCGGGGCTGCGCACCGAATGCGAGAGCTCCTGCGTGAGCATCGACGAGCCGAGCCCCAGCGTGATGATCCCGACCGTGGCGATGCCGGTGCCGAGCTCCCGGAACCGTCGTCGCGCCAGCAGCCGGCCCAGCCCGCTCGTCGCCACCCGCGCGAGCAGCACGCAGGTGACGACACCCAGGGGCACGCCGAGCAGCGCGAAGATCAACGTCACCGGGGTCTGCGCCCAGACGATCAGCTGGCCGGCGGCGACGAGCACGGTCGCCACCCCGGGGATGCCGAGCAGCGCGGCGACGAGCAGGCCGGGTTGCAGCTCGGCGGCACGCAACGGCAACAGCGCGAAGCGCCCCGGGTCGACGGTCTCGTCGATCCCGGAGATGAGCACGGGGAGCACCAGCCACCCGAGGGTGAGTGCGGCGAAGCCGAGGACGGAGGCTGGGCCGGCATACACCCGGCCGCCGTCGGGACCGAAGCGCAGCCCGAGCTGGGCGACCAGGGCGAGGCCGACGAGCGAGAGCGCATAGAGACTGCCGAGGATCAGCCCGACGGTCCGCCACGCCGAGCGGCGCAGGCTGCCCGCCATCAGCCTCAGCTTGAGCCGGACGAGGAGTGCAACCACGACAGGGCCCCCTCTCGAGGGGCGGGTGCACCGAGCAGCTGCAGGAATCGGGCCTGCAGAGGTATGCCGCCACGGACCGCCTCGGTCGGCCCGGACGCGAGCACCCGGCCGGCCGCGACGACGGCCACGTGGTCACACAGCTGCTCGACCAACTCCATGACGTGGCTGGAGAAGACCACCGTGCCCCCGGCCGCGACGAGATCGCGCAGGATCGCCCGGATCGTCTCCCCCGACACCGGGTCGACCGACTCGAAGGGCTCGTCGAGCACGAGCAGCCGTGGTGCGTGGATGAGCGCGGCGGCCAGGCCGATCTTCTTGGTCATGCCGGCCGAGTAGTCGACGACGAGCTTGTCGGCGCTGCCGAGCAGGTCGAGCACCCGCAGCAACTCCTCGGTGCGCGCGGTGACGACGTCCTCCGGGAGCCGGCGCAGCCGCCCGACATAGCGCAGCAGCTCGCGCCCGCTGAGCCGGTCGAACAAGCGCATCCCGTCGGGCAGCACGCCCATGAGCGCCTTGGCGGCGACCGGGTCGGCCCACACGTCGACACCGTCGACGAGCACCCGCCCGGCGTCGGGGCGCAGCAGCCCGGTGACCATCGACAGGGTCGTCGTCTTGCCGGCGCCGTTGGGGCCGACCAGTCCGAAGAGGCTGCCGGTCGGCACGACCAGATCGAGGGCGGCCACGGCGCGGGTCGCGCCGAAGCTCTTGTCGAGGCCGACGAGGGCCAGGGCGGGGACCGGCATACGCCCGATCAAAACACGACGGGGAGTTGCGCGCGTGTCACACGCGCGCAACTCCCCATCGAGCCAGGCGACTCAGATCGTCGCGCGGTAGATCCCTCGGCCGAAGGTCGCGGCATAGATCATCCCGTCCGGACCCTCGACGACCTGGGTGACGATCGTCGGCGGGAGGGCGGCTCGGGCCCAGGACGGCGTCCCGGACTGCAGCCCGGCATAGCTGGTCGTCACGACACCGAGGTCGGTGGCGAGCACGACCTGCCCGGTCGAGGTGATGAGCAGGTCATCGGCCGGGATGTCCGGCAGGTTGCCGCTCACGTCGGTCCAGGTCGCCGCACCGCCCGCGCCGACGGTCACCCGCCAGACGTGGCCGGCACCGGCGAGGTCGGCACCCGGCCCGTCGGTCCAGTTGCGCGAGAACCCACCGAAGACGACGTATGCCGTGTGCGCGTCCGACGGGTCGGGCGTGACGGCGGTGATCATCCGCAGCGGGACGGCCGCCGGCATGGTCAGCTGGGCATAGCTGCCGGAGGCGTTGGTGAGCAGCCCGCGGTTGAAGGTGGAGCCGGGGTTGCACGCCCCGCACCACCCGGCCCAGATGGTGGCGGCCCGACTGCCCAGGGCGGTGATCGAGTGGCCCGAGCCGCTGTCGCCGGCCTGGGTCCAGTCGGCCCCGCTCGTCGACGCCCACGTCTTGGTGTTGGTCCAGACGTAGCGTCCGCCGGCCACCCAGAGGCCGGGATCGACCGAGTCGATGATGATCGGGGCGATGAAGCGCGGGCTGGGGTCGCTCGGCGCGATGGTGATGATCGACGAATCCGACGCGGGCGAGCCGTCGGCGCGGCCGCAGTTGGTCGTCATCTGCAGGGTGAGGTTGACGTATTCGCCGACCGTGCGGCACCCGTCCTGCGGGTCGACGATCTGGCGGCCACCGTCACCGCCGAAGGGCGAGACCATGACGCCGTTGTTGGCCGGGTCGAGCAGCGAGACGCCGTTGTCCTGCAGGCCACCCCAGACCTGCACGCCGGAGCCCCCCTTCACCTTGCCGACGGCCACCGAGTAGTACTGCAGCATGTTGAGTTGGCCCGAGCGCGACAACGAGGTCCACGACGACGCCGACGGGGTCATCGCCCGGCTGTAAAGGCCGCCGTCGTTGCCGACATAGACCGTGCCGGACTGAGCGCCGGTGCCGAAGGTGATCGAGTGCTGGTCGGGGTGGGTGACATTGCCGTCGCAGGTGTTGGCGCTGTCGAGATAGCTCCAGCAGGAGAAGCCGAAGTTCCAATAACGCCCGATCGCACTCCAGCTCGCGCCGCCGTTCCACGTCTCGTAGACCTCCTCGAGACCGACATAGACGTGGTCGGGGTTGGCCGGGTCGACACCGAGGAACTGGTTGTACCAGGCCTGCACACCGGGCTGATAGCCGCCGCCGATGCGCTGCTTGCGCTCGGCGGAGCCGCTCTGGGCGAGCGTGCTGGCGTTGGCGATCTGGTTGTAGGGCCCGGCCGCGTCGCCGCGGTTGCGCGAGACGTAGATGCCCGCGAGCGCGCTCGCCGCGCCCGAGTTGAGCGCCTGGGGGGACTCGAGCACGACGTAGAGCGACTGTCCGTCACCGGAATAGCGCATCGTCGCGTTGCCGACGTCCTTGGGGTTGATCGCGCCGAGCGGGTTGATCTTGGCCCAGGTGTCGCCGCCGTCGCGGCTCAGATAGAAGCCGTTGTATGCCGCGCCGCTGCGCCAAGCGACATTGGCCAGGACCACCTGACCGTTCGTGCCCGGTTGCACCGCAACGTCATTGGCGATGTCGCGATAGCTCTCGCCGACGTCGGTGCAGGTGGACAGCCCCTGCGCGCAGGGAGCGAGGACGCGGTCCCACGGCGCGGCGGCGCCACCCGTGAGCGCGTGGGCATAGAGCCCGCGCGAACCCGCGACGAAGACCCGGCCCTCGGGGCCGTCGATGAGCAGCCGGCGGATGACCTGGCTGTCCAGCTCGGTGCCGCCGATCCGGTCGCTCGCGGCGAACTGCCCGGTGCGCGGCGAGGCGAGCCGGAAGACGCCGGCGCCGACGTAGGTGGCCGAGGCGGTGGTGCCGTCGCCGGTGGCCAGCCAGAGCGAGCCGTCAGGGGCGACCTCGAGATCGCCGACGGACTGTGAGGGCAGGGCGTCGGCGATCGGGGTCCAGGTGGTGCCGTTGTCGCACGAGCGCGACACCCCACCTGCGGCCCCACCGGCATAGATGCAGGCGCCGTCGACCGCGACGGCCTGGATCCGGCCGGTGACATAACCGACTCCGCCGCTGCTGTTGGACGCGCTCGGGTCGCGATAGCGGGGATCGTCGGCGTTGTAGGGCACCGCGGTGACCGAGCTCCACGTGCCCGAGGCGGCAGGCAGACCGTTGAGCGCCTGGCTCGCCGCGGCATACGCCCCGGGTGCGACCAACCCCGTTGGGGCGGTGCGGATTTCGGCGAACTGGTCGAGGGACTCCATGAGCTCGGAGGCCTCGTCGCCGGCCGAATGGTTGCGGCCACCACCTCCTCCGCCACCACCGGGGGCGGCCGAGGCGACGGGCATGGCGAGGGCGATCGCCGACAGTGCGGCAGTGAGAACGACGGCCGCGGATCGGCCACGGATGGTGAATGCGGGCATGCAGCGCTCCTTCGAGCGGCGGCCCGACACGAGTCGGGCCAAGTGCCACGGTGTGCCCCGAATCACACCCCGATGCGACCACGGTAAGCCTGCGTCGCGCCCGATGGGGCGTTGTCCGTCGACGAGCTGGAGCCGCCTCACGGCACCTTGCGCGCCGCACCCTTGTCGGCCGACTGGGCGAACATGGCAAAGAGCCGCAGCGCCGCCGACACCTCACGCTCGCGCCCCACGGGCAGCCACCCGGCGGCGTCCTGCTCGGCCCGGCGGCGAGCCAGCTCGTCGTCGGAGACGTGCAGGGTGACCCGGCGCTCGGGGATGGAGAACTCGATCTCGTCACCGTCGCGGACCAGCCCGATCGGGCCACCGCTGGCCGCCTCGGGCGAGACGTGCCCGACCGAGAGCCCGCTCGATCCGCCGGAGAAGCGCCCGTCGGTGATGAGCGCGCACTTGGGGCCGAGCCCGGTGCCCTTGAGGTAGGAGGTCGGATAGAGCATCTCCTGCATGCCCGGCCCGCCCTTGGGTCCCTCATAGCGGACGACGACGACATCGCCGGCCTCGACGCGGCCGGCGAGGATCATCTCGACGGCCTGCTCCTGGCTCTCGGCGACCTTGGCCGGACCGCGGAAGCTCCACTGGTGCTCGGGCACGCCGGCCGTCTTGACGATGCAGCCGTCGGGGGCGAGATTGCCGGTGAGCACGGCCAGCCCGCCGTCCTGGGTGTAGGCGTGCTCGACCGAGCGGATGCACCCGCCCTCGGCGTCGGTGTCGAGGCTGGCCCAGCGGTTGGTCGAGCTGAAGGCCTCGGTCGTGCGCACGCCACCGGGCGCCGCATGGAAGAGCTCGTATGCCGTCTCGCTCGCCTTCCCCCCGCGGATGTCCCACTCCCCCAGCCAGGAGGCCAGCGAATCCGCGTGCACCGCATGGACATTGGTGTCGAGCATATCGGCGCGGTCGAGCTCGCCCATGATGGCGACGATGCCGCCTGCGCGGTGGACGTCCTCCATGTAGTAGCGGTTGGTGTTGGGGGCCA
Organism: uncultured Intrasporangiaceae bacterium; assembly: GCA_964558825.1. Lineage (GTDB taxonomy): Bacteria > Actinomycetota > Actinomycetes > Actinomycetales > Dermatophilaceae > Phosphoribacter. The sequence goes on along the minus strand of CAZLGB010000034.1, from coordinate 1,410 downwards.
CCTTGCACAGGCACGGGGTGGTCCGCGACAGCGCGTCGATGTCGTGCTGGTCGAAGTCGACCTCGGCCTCCTGAGCTGCCGCGAGCAGATGAAGGATGGTGTTGGTCGAGCCGCCCATGGCGATGTCGACGCGCATGGCATTGGCCAGGGCCTCACGGGTGAGGATCGAGCGCGGCAGCACCGAGGCGTCGCCGCCCGCCGAGCCGTCCACGGCATACCACCGCTTGGCCAGCTCGACGACAAGCGAGCCGGCGCGCTCGAAGAGGCCCTTGCGCGCGGCCGAGGTCGCCAGCGTGGAGCCGTTGCCCGGCAGCGCGAGGCCGACGACCTCGAGCAGGCAGTTCATCGAGTTGGCGGTGAACATGCCCGAGCACGAGCCGCAGGTCGGGCAGGCCGAGCGCTCGATGGTCTGGATGTCGGCATCGGAGACCGAGGTGTCGACGGCCTTGATCATCGCGTCGATGAGGTCGAGCCGCGTCGTCGCCGTGCCATCGGCCCCGATGACGGCGGTGCCGGCCTCCATCGGGCCGCCCGAGACGAAGACCGTGGGGATGTTGAGGCGCAGGGCGGCCAGCAGCATGCCGGGGGTGATCTTGTCGCAGTTGCTGATGCACACGAGGGCGTCGGCGGCGTGGGCGTTGACCATGTATTCGACCGAGTCGGCGATGATCTCGCGGCTGGGCAGGCTGTAGAGCATGCCGTGGTGGCCCATGGCGATGCCGTCGTCGACGGCGATGGTGTTGAACTCGCGCGCCACTCCCCCGGCCTCGCGCACCGCACCGGCAACGAGGTCGCCGAGGTCCTTGAGGTGGACATGCCCGGGCACGAACTGGGTGTAGGAGTTGGCGACCGCGACGATCGGCTTGCCGAAGTCGCTCTCGACCAACCCGGTCGCCCGCCAGAGGGCCCGGGCACCGGCCATATTGCGACCATGGGTGGTGGTGCGTGAGCGCAGCTCGGGCATCGACGGCCTTTCCGAGACGGGAGACCCCTGGCGCGGAGGGTGCTGGGGTGAGTCCAGGCTAACTCGCAGCGGGTATGCCGGGCTCCTCCTGACCACCTGGCGAGGCAACCGCGCACGCTCCCTCGCCGGCGGTCGACGTCAGTCTGACGTCACCAGGGCTTGACATGACGCCACATTGGCGTCATTCTGATGTCATGGATTTGGGCCCTTACGTCGAGAGCCTGCGCCAGGACCTGGCTGCCTTCGCCGACACCGGCGAGCCGTCGGTGCGTGACGCCGGCCAACGGCTCGCCGCCGCGATCGAGCCCTCGGCTCGGCTGGCCCTGCTCGAGGCGGTGTCGGCCGCGGCGGCCGAGATCACCGCCTCGCTGCGCACGGCCAGTGTCGAGGCCCGGCTGCGCGGGCGGGCCGTCGATTTCGTCGTCGCCGACGTCGATCCGGGGCTG
>CAZLGB010000033.1:0-23099 GCA_964558825.1 uncultured Intrasporangiaceae bacterium | reverse complement strand
CGATCACTTCAGTTTGCGGTCGAGCTCCGCTGCCGCGAAAAAAGCCGAGGCCGTGCGCAGGATCTCATTCGCCCGACGCAGCTCGCGGTTCTCCCGCTCGAGGTCGACCAGCCGCTGCGCGTCATCGGTCGTGGTGCCCGGCCGGACGCCGTCGTCGACCTCGGCCTGACGGACCCAGTTCCGCAGCGCCTCCGGATGGATCCCCAGCTGATCAGCTACCCGCTTGATCGCCCCACGCGACGACCCCGGATCCCTCCGAGCCTCCAACGCCATCCGCGTCGCCCGCTGCTGCAGCTCAACGCTGTACTTCCTCGGTGCTCCCATAACTCTCATCATCCTTCCCAGGATTGAGAGCCTCCATCAGACCCGGGGCGATTCAATCTTGTGGAACCAGCACCGCTGCTCGGCGGTGGCCGGGAACACGTCCCGGACCGCCTTCCAGAACCCGAGCGCGCCGTCCCCGACAGCCAGCACCGGGGCGCGCATCCCCCGCTGTTTGCAGTCGCGCAGCAGGTCGGCCCACGACTGGGCCGACTCGCGGAACCCGTCCGCGATCGCGACCAGCTCCTTCGAACCGTCGGCGCGGACCCCGATCATCACCAGCAGACAGATCTTGTCGCTCTCGAGGCGGACCTTGACGTGGATCCCGTCGACCCACAGGTACACGTAGTCGACCTCCGCCAGCGACCGGACGTTGAAGACGCGGGCCTCGTCCTGCCACTGCGCGGTCAGGCGCGTCACGGTCGCCGCCGACAGGCCCGCCGCCGAGCCGAAGAACCCCTCCAGGGCGGGGGTGAAGTCCCCGCTGGACAACCCGTGCAAGTACAACAGCGGCAGCACCTCAGCCACCTGCGGGGACTTACGCGCCCAGGCCGGCAAGATCGCCGACGCGAACCGAACCCGCTCTCCAGTCACCGGATCGACGCGCTTGTCGTTGACCCGCGGCGCCTTCACCGGAACCGCCCCGGCCGCGGTCGCCACCTGGCGGGGGGCATGGGATCCGTTGCGGACCACCAACCGGTGGCCGTGCTCATCGACCTGGCCGGCGTGCGCCTCGACGTACGCGGCGACCTCGGCCTGCAACGCCGCCGCCAGCATCCGCCGGGCGCCTTCCCGGGCCAGCGCGTCCAACATGACCCCACCGACCGCGACCGGAGCATGCGTATCGAGGGCATCGTCAACTACGGTGAGCATGAGCGCACCTTCCCGAACCAGCGCGCCAACGCCGGTCCTGATCAGAGCTTCTTGGACCTCAGATCCTCCTCGGGAAGGTGCGCCCCCTCACGCCCGCCCCGCCGAGGACCATCCACAGGTTCTGATCATTGCTCTCTCCCACGGCCACCGTAGCGACCACCACCCGTCACCAGGAGGCCCTCCAAGTCATACAAGCCAGCAAACAACCCGGCCCGAGACACGTGCGACAGGCGCTCGCGAGGTCGACAGCCCACGACTGTAGAGGTCGTATGCTCAACGCGGCAGCGGAAGCGGTTGGACATCGTCACCAGCGTGAGGACGCACGACCCCTGAAGGACTGTCGACCGGCGACACCAGCGTGTTCACGGGAAGCGCCGGTTCTGATCACCCGGGATGGATATGGACATCGGCGTATTCAATAAGGTGCTGGCGTTGGGCGCCCACACGGACGACATCGAGTTGGGGTGTGGTGCCACTCTGGCGCGACTTCGCCGGTCCGGGGCGGCGATCCACGCCATCGCGCTGTCCCGTGCCGAGCTCAGCCTGCCACTGTCCATGCCGCGAGACACCCTCGAGCGTGAGTTCCGCAGTTCGATGGCCGTCCTGGGTGCCGCGCACGCTCAGGTCGGGGGGTTCCCGGTGCGGCATTTCCCCGCCCATCGGCAAGAGATTCTCGAGGAGTTGGTGATCACTGCGCGCTCGCTGAAGCCCGATCTCGTGTTGACACACGCGACCACGGACCGACACCAAGATCACGAGGTGGTCCACGCAGAGGCGATTCGCGCCTTCCGCGGGGCCACCATCCTCGGGTTCGATATCCCCTGGAACCAAACCCTTCAGAACATGAATCTCCACGTGGAGGTCGCTGAGGAGGATGTTCAGCTCAAGGAACGGATGCTTGCCGAATATCGGAGCCAAGTCACTCTCGGCCGCGGCTACATCGATCGAGATTTCGTGCATACAGCCGCCAAGTTCCGTGGCTACCAGTCCCGGCTGAAACTGGCCGAAGCCTTCGAATTGATCGACATGAGTTGGAGACTGTGAAGATGACAACGTGGGATGAGGTTGCCGCCGCCATCGGTCAGTCCAGCAGTGACACTCGGGTGGTCACCGGCGTGTCATCGCTCGCATGTCCGCTGCCCGGCACCCTGTCATTCGTCCGCCGCTGGACTGAGGACAACGAAGCGATCGTCGTTGCGCATCCGGACACGCTGTTCGTCGTGCCCGTGGAGGCAGGCGCGCATGCCAACACCTTGACCGCAGACAACCCGCGGCTGGTGTTTGCGCGCCTGACACGGCAGTTCCTCACCGACGAAAGGCCCCCAGGGGTGGCGCCTACGGCGTCCATCTCTCCTGATGCGCAGATCGGACTGCGCGTGTCTATCGGACACTTCACCGTGGTCGAGGAGGGCGTAACCATCGGGGATGACGTCCGCATCGGGCATCACGTCGTGCTGTGCCGGGGGGTCACGCTTGCAGACCGAGTCACCATCGGGCATCACACGACGATCGGCGGCGTGGGGTTTGGCTTCGAAACGGAGGCCGATGGCCAGCACATCCGGCTCCCGCATCAAGGTGGTGTGCAGGTGGGTCCGGGTGTCGAAATCGGCTCGCATTGCTCCATCGCTTCGGGGACCATCGACCCGACGCGGTTGGCCGACAATGTCAAGCTCGATGATTGCGTCTTTATCGCCCACAACGTCCAGGTGGACTCCGGCTCGTTCATCATCGCGGGCGCCGAGGTCAGCGGTGGGGTCCGCATCGGAAAGCGAGCCTGGATAGCGCCCGAGGCAGCTGTCAGCAACCAGGTGTCCATCGGCGACGACGCGCTGGTCGGGCTCGGCGCGGTCGTTGTTCGCGACGTTGCCAGCGGCGATGTCGTCGCTGGAGTCCCAGCCAAGGTCATCGGACGTCGCTACCCTGACGCCTGAGCCTCAGCGGCGCCCCGCCACCGTGTTGAGTGCGTCGGCGAGGCGCTGTGCCAGAAGCTGCATGTCATGGTGCTCGATGACGAACTCGCGCCCGCGGCTGCCCATCACGGCCCTCTCCTCGGCGGACATGTCGTGCAACGCCACGATGGCCTCGGCCAATTTGTCGGCGCTCTCTGGTGTCACCATCAAGCCGCAGCCTGACACCTCTACCGGGCTCTCCGGTGTCTTTAAGCACAGCAGGATGGGACGAGCGGCACCCATATAGTCGAACAGCTTGTTCGGGCTGATGCCAAACCGGTAGAGGTCCGTGTCAAGACCGGGGATGGCCAAAGCGTCAGCCGAGGGAAGGATGGCCAGCACCTCGTCCTTGGGGAGGGGATCGGTGAAGGTGACATTGGTGGCGCCGACCTCTTGGGCCAGCACTCGGAGGGCATCCTTCTCTTTTCCCCCGCCGATCAGCCGGACGGCGTAACGACCCGGGTAGCCACGCTCGAGCTGGGCTGAGGCCCGCACGAGTGTGTGCAGGGCGTTCGGCGCCCCGTGGGCACCGGCATACATCACCGTGAATGGCTCGTTCGGGCGGTAGGGCCGGATCGCCGGCAGCTGCGTCGTATCGACCCCGTTGGGGATCCAGAGCGTCGGCACGGGACGTCCGGCGATGTCAACGATGCGCTCCCTGGAGGCCGGAAGCAGGGCCACGACCAACGCGGCTCGTCGATACAGGAACCTCTCGATCATCCGCAGGACCACGACGAGGGGATGCCGCGGGCTGATGCCGAGGATGTCGATGAGCGAGTCGGGCCACAGATCTCGGACCTCGAGCACGAATGGCACCCGATATCGCTTCGCCAACAGCCAAGCAGACAGCGCTGCGAAGGGATGAGGGCTAGAACCCACCACAACATCTGGCGGGCTGCATCGTCCCGGCGCGCTTCTCAGCCCATGCCACAGCACGGACGCGCTGAAGAGCAGCATCGAGGCGACGCGCTTGGCCCCGTTGCTGTCGACGCTCAGTGTCCGTAGGTGAACGAACTCGCTCGACTCGTCGGACTGCTCGATGCCCGCCGTGGGCGCGGCCTTCCAGTAGTGCTCGTTGGAGGCGAATATTCTCGTGCGGACCCCACGGGCACCCATGAGCTTGGCGAGAGTGGCATGCCGGGTGATCCCAGGGGACCCCAAGGGGAGGGCGTACTGATTCACCAACCACACCCGCAGGGCACGGCCATCGCTCATGTGGGTCCGATCTGTTGGACGGGCCACCCGGCCTCAGGAGCCTCGGGTGTCGTGGGGAAGCCTTCGCCTCACTGCTCCGGGCGCAGCGCATTGTCGGTCATGGCCACGACCCCCACGAAGGTTCCGCCGACGGCGGCCACCGCCGCGCGAGCCTCAGCCAGCTCATCGGCCCGGTCATGTCCCATCCGCGCCACGATGATGGCAGGGCGGTCCACGGGGATGTCTCCTCCGGCGTCGGCGCCCACCAGGTGGACCAGGTCTGAGTCGGGCGCGGTTGTCCGCAGGGCCTCGGCCGCCGCGTCGTCCGTGCTTGCCGGAAAGACCAGCACTGGTCCTTCGGCCGTGATCCGACGCAGGAGCGCCGTGACATTCCACTGCGGCAGCGGGTCATCGACGATGGCCAGGACCGAGTCCGCGCCGGTGACCACGGCAATGTCGTCGGGGAAGCGCAACCTGCGGTCGCGCAGTCCTTGCAGCGCGAGGATGGCCGCGGTGACGATCCCGAGGGACAACGCCATCATGAGGATCGTCGCGGGCACCGAGTTGCCAGCCGACAATCGGCGACTGGCCTGCGTGGTGGAAGGGTCGCTGGGCATCTGGGAGAGGACCACACGGTCCATCGTGAGTTCGCTGACACGTGCGACGGTAGCCGCTCGGGTGGTCGCCGTCGCGTCGCTAGCTGGCAGTGCCGCCAACTCGTCCTGGGCGGTCTTGAGGGCGGACTCGACTCCGCTGAGTGCGCGCTTGATCGAATCCTGATAAGCGTCTCGATAGAGCCGTGAGAGTTCTTCAGCGTATGCCTCGGCGTCGACCCTCGCCTGCTCGTCGGTGGCTCCGGTCACGCGGATCCCTACCGAGGACTTGTCGGTCGACACGGTGACGACGACCGAGGTGCCCGTTGTCGCGGCGCCAAGGCGTTGCTTGGTTTCGTCTGATTGCAGCAGCGCCGCGTAGTTGTCGACGGGAGGCTTGACGTCGCGCACCCGATTGAGCAGGTCGAGACTGGCAACCGAGGGGGTGCTGACTGTGGTCTCGTAGGTCGCAGCATTGCCACGGGAGGCGACCGCGAGCCCAATGACCGCTCCGATCACGGTGGCGACCGCCACCCAGACCCAGCCCTTGCGGAGGGTGGTCATGGCGCGCTTGATGTCGCCGGTCAAGGGCAGGTTCATTCGGAGTTCTCCTTGCGCCGAAAGGCGTCGTGGGGCATGAATCGGGTCGATGAGGCCGGAAGCGAAGGTCCCGTCCGGCTGCCAGAGACAGGCCAGACAAACCATGCCGGGGATGAAGACAAGTTCGACAGCGACAGCGCGCAGGGACTCAGGACCGCTGCGCAAGACCGTGATGGGAACACCCGCAGCCGGCAAGATGGCCGCCGGGAGCGCGAAGGCGCCACGAATCGCTCCCCGGGCGCTAGCACTGAGCCGCTGCAGCGCGATGAGGGCCAGCCCGAAGGTGAGGCCTGCGAAGAGCACGCCCATGGCGCCCACCTGCAGCCACCAGCCAGCGACATAGTGCAGCGTGAAGACCTGGTCCTCTGGGGCGTTGACCAGTCCGCTGTAGACCGCGTAACTGGCCCCGCCGAGCGGGTCTCGTGGTAGCGGATCCTGGCGGATCACGCCGTAGAGGGACATGTGGGCCGCGAGCTTTTCGTTGCTGGCCATCATCTGAACGAACACGTTGCCGAGTGTCGCGACGTTGGAGGCCATGCTTTGGAGCACTGCTGCAGGGCTGGAAAGGTTGCCCCCGCGCGAGATCCCGATCGTGCCGATCACGATCACGCCGGCGAGGGCGACCAAGCCGAACCTCATGGCCAGTGGACGGCGCTCGGCCCTGGTCGCCCGAAGGTAGCGCCAGCGCACCCACCCAACGGCGACCGCGGTGAGGAACAGCAGGGGCATCGCACGGTTGCCCAACAGGGCGTTCTCACCGATGGCGGCCAATCCCAGCACCGCATACCCGAGCCAGATCAGGGTGCGAATCGCCCCCCTCCTGGCGTGGCGGCTGTGCGTGAAACTCAACCATAGGGTCGCCCCCACGGCCAAAGGATAGAGAGCGAGGATGTTGCAGTACTGGTAGACCCGCAGATAGCTGGCAGAGGCGCCCTGGACCGTACGCGTTGCGGCGTAGAGGCTGTCTGCTGAACTCGATCTGAGGATGAGCAGGATGAGGACGACTTTTGCCAGCGTGACCAGCCCGACGATGGCGAGCAGCCGCAAGTGACCGAAGTGGCCGGCGATGCGAACCCAGCTGGAGTCGGCATGGGGATCCTCGGCGGCGGGCGCACTGAACATCCAGAAGACGCCGACCGCGAGGAACAGGAACAGTCCGTAGGCGCCGAGGGTCACCGCGTAGGCGCCATCGGGGAGGATCGGAAAGAGCTTGTCTTCCATATAGCTGGAAACGAATCCACCGGCTTCGCGTTTTGCCAGCAGGACCGGGACGGCGCCGAACAGCGTCCAATACCCGGTGAAGGTCAGAAGGACCAAGGTGGCGGGATCTCGTGTCTTGCGCACCACCAGGATCGACACGAGGGTGAAGCCGAGCAGCATGAGCAGCACAGCGGCGAGCAATACATCTGCGTAGCTCATGACCCGGGCCTCATCCCGGTGAGCTGCGCCATGCGGGCCGCGGTCACACCACGATCGAATTCGTCCTTCACTCGTGACCGTGCAGCTGCCGTGACCGAAGTGGTGTGGTCGGGGTCCCCGCGGACGAGGGTGATTGCCTCCTGGAGGGCTCGGGCATCCCGATCCGCGACGAGCCATCCACAACCGTCCAGGACCAGCGAAGGAATGGATCCGGTGGACGTCGAGATGACGGGGCAACCGGTGGCCATCGCCTCGATGAGAACCACCGGGATTCCCTCTTCCTGGCCGTCGTCAGCCCGGATACTCGGCAAGACGAAGATCGGCCGACGCGTGCGCAAGAACTGACGAAGCTCGTCGAGGGGAACGGTGCCGTGGAATGTGCTGGTTGCGCCCAAGCCCAACCGGTCGATGTCGGCTTCGATCTGCGCCCGCAGGGGCCCATCGCCGAAGAAGTGGGCGGTCACCGGGCGGCCGGCCGCCCTGAGGCCGGCCAGAGCGTCCACGAGATAGCCCTGGCCCTTCTTGGGAACGAACGCGCCGGCGTAACACACCGCGCCGAGGTCGACGGGTGGCTGGTCGTCCAACGTGGGGAAGTCAACGCCCGTGCGGACCAGGTGGACAGGGCACGGCGATCCCGCACGCTCGACAGCCGCGAGGACGAGCCGCTGACCCAATTCGTCGGCGACGCGCAGGAAGGCCGCCGAACGGGCCTTCAGATCCAGGGCGTTGGCGGCATCGATATCCCAGCGATAGCCGGTGCCGCTCCACGGCACCCGGGCTATGTATGCCGCGACCATGGCCATCGTCGAGGTATGCGCAAGCCAGTAAGCGTGAATGTGCGTCACGCCTTCGCGTCCGACGAGATTGGCCAGCCACAGCGCCTTCGGAAATGACGCGAGATTTGTCGCCAGATTGCGCCGACCGCCCGAGTACCGCATCACTCGGCCGAGCATGACCAGTGAGGCTCGGGGATGACGAACGAGCGTCCGGGCTGCACCTGCCAGCACCCGTCCAGACGCGAGTGGAGTGCCGATCGTCCGGGCCGCCAGCCCGCTGCGCTGGGACTGGTCGTTGGGCTCGCCCCCACGAGTGCGGGTCGGCACGGCGACCAGGTCCACGCCCGCGGCGAGCAGCATCTCCAGCTCTTCTTGGACGAAGGCCTCTTCCATCGTCGAGTAGGGCACCCGAGAAGTAACGGCCAACAAGCGGCTCACGAGGCGGGACCAGAAGGACGGGGCCTGGCACCGAGCGCCGCAATCAACTCGGACACAGAGTCCGCGACCCGCCGACGCGGCGCCCAACCCGTTGCTGCAGTCAGGAGTGTGTTGTCCAGACGCACCGAGACGGGATCGACCCCGGTGGCCGGCAACCGGTGGACATCCGCCGACTTGCCGCTGGCCGCCTCGAACAGCCGTACCAACTCACCCAAGCTGACCGACTCCGGTCCGCCCAGCTCGAAGGTCCCGCAGGCACGTTGGAGCAGGACCTGGCACACCGCATCCGCAAGGTCCGCAACATGGAGGAAATCGCGGGTCACCGAGTCGTCACCGAGGATGCGCACCGGTGCGCCTTCCACAATCGCGGCAGCGAACGTGGTGACGGCGCCGAGCCCACGCGCGGGGTCCTGGCCGGGCCCATAGACCGCCGATGGGCGGATCACGGTCAGGCCGTATCCGAAGGCTGATGCCGTGGCCGTCGCGGCGCCTTCGGCGGTGCGCTTGGCCCAGCCGTAGGCCGGGGGCGCCGCCGAACCGTGGGCGCGCACGGCGATTCCACCACCGGTGCCCAGGATGACCACATGCGACAGCTCGGCCATGCCCGCGGCCAGCATCGCGTGGATGGTGGGAACGACGGACGCGGCCAACTGTCCCTCGTAGTCTGTTCCGGCGCTGCGCGGGTGCCCAGCCCAAGCGGCATGGACGAGCGCTTCCACTCCCGCGTCTCGAAGCTGATCGGCGAGCTTGCGTGGGTCAGCGAGATAGGTGGAGATCTCTGCTGATGCGTCGTCTTCGGGCCGGGCGATCCGGATTACGCGGAGTCCCGCGTCCTGCAGATGACGACAAAGGTGGCGCCCGATGAAACCCCCCGAACCAGTGACGCCCACGGTTTGTGGCGCCCCGGACGTGGGATTGTCCATGGGGTTTCCCTTCCCTCTGACCATCAGGCCCTGCTGTGCCGACATGAGCGACCCGACGACCGCAGGGGATTGAGGCGCGGTACCCGGGTGCGGAGTCCGCAGATCATCCTACCGCCGGATGAGGGTGGCGCCCGGCACCCCGATCCGGCTCGGCGGGTTCGCCCGACCACGTGGGAGTGGCTAGAGTCGGCCCACATGAAGTGGGCCTGAGTCTGGAGGTTGTCGTGGACGGTCTCTGCGCTGTCCTTTGGCCTCTCGCCTTCTGGTCGGGGATTCTTGCTGTGGGGGCATGTGCTCTGTTCATCGGTGGTGTGCGTGGTCCGCTGCTCCTCGTAGGGGCGCTGCCGGCCGCCGTGCTGGCCGAGACGGTCCTGGAACTGATCCAAACCCGGCTCTCGGTACCTTTCACGTGGTTGACGGTGTCGCTCACCGCTGTGACGCTCGGCCTGCTGGCCGCCCTCCTGCGCCGCATCCCGGCGGGCCGGCCGGTAGGAGCTGGTGCGAGTGTCCGCGAGGATCGCTGGCCGTCCACCTGGGCAGTCGCGCTCGCCATGGTCGGGTCGACGGCCACGGCATACGTGGTCGTTTGGCTAGCGGGGGGCGGTGATTGGGAGGTTGCCTCGCAAACGTGGGACACCTTCTTTGATGCCAACGCCATCCGCGCCGCGGCCCAGTCGCAGATCCTTGCGCCAAATCGCATCACCGACTTCGCGTCGCCGGGACCGTTGGAGAACTACTATCCGAGTTCCTTTCATGGACTCGGGGTCCTGCTCGTGCAAATGACCGGCTGCGATGCTGTTGTTGCCACAAACGTGGTCGCCGGCCTGATTGCCGGGGCGATCTGGCCCGCGACTGCGGCGCTGGCGTCCCACTACGTGCTCGGTCGCCGCGCGCTGTTGCCGGCCCTGGTGCTGGCCTGGGGCTTCCACGGAATGCCGTGGTCCCCCCTTGGCTGGGGGGTGCTCTGGGCGACCAGCCTCGCTGCCACCGCAATTCCACTCTGCCTGGCAGCCTTGGCGGGGCTGCTTGGGGTTACCCGTGTGCCCCGTGATCGTCGGGTGGGGGGCGTCTTGACCGCGGGCATGCTCGTCCTCGTCGCTGTCCTGCATCCTCGGATCGGCGTTGTGACCGCAACGGTCCTCCAGGGACCCTGGGTCTGGGTGCTCGGGGCGCGAGCCGTCCACGCTTGGCGCGCCGGCAAGCACCGATTGGCTGCCCAGATGGCGGTCGTCGGAGTCGCTCCAACGCTCATGCTGGCGTTGGCAGCGGTGGGAGTCCGCCGCACTGGAGAGTTGGTGTCCCGAGCCTGGCCAATCCTGCAGAGCAGGGTTGCCGAGGTGACGCAATACCTCGTGGGTGGCCCCGTTCAGTCGGTCCCACGGCTGTTGGTCGCGCTGCTCGTCATCGCCGGTGCCGTGCGCGCGTGGCGGAGCCGAGAGTTGCGTTGGTTGGTGTGTGCCCTCGTGGTTGCCGTAGGCCTGGACATCGCCACGGCGACCACGAACTACCTGCCGGCCTTCAACGCCTTGGCGCGCTACTGGTACAACGATCGGCACCGCACCGTGGTCGTCCCTCCCGCAGCTGGAGTTCTGTTGGCTGTCGTCGGTTGGGAGCAACTCCGGTCCCGGCTCGGTGATCGGTCGGCGTGGCGACAGTGGCGGGCAGCTGGAACCGCAGTGGGGGCGGTGGTCGTGCTTGCGTGGGGGGCCGTGGGTGGTTTGAGCTACCTTCGCCCGAACTACATCGAGGCGGCCGAAGATCCCGTGGTGAGCTTCGTCAGCGCGCAGGACCGTGCCTTCTATCAAGCCGTCGCACAGCGCGTTCCGGAAGGGCAGTGGGTGCTCAACAACCCGTGGGACGGCTCCGGACTGCTGTTCGCCTATACCGGAGTTCACACGGTCTTCATTCAGCTCAATGGCACCCCCACTACCTATAACGGGGTGGCTCTACGCGATCGCCTGGTGACGATGAGCCGAGAAGAGGCTTGTCGGACTCTGCGGGCCGACAAAGTCCACTGGGTGCTGAATGGGGGAGCAGCGTCCCTGTCCAACCCGGGCTTGCCGCCACAAGTGACTCCGAATATGGAGATCCCCGCTGGGTTCTGGGCCACGACGCTCGTGGAGGAGCGGGGGGACCTGCGGCTCTATGAGATCACCGGTTGCGGCGCCTACTGATGGATCGACTGGGGGACGAGCCCAGTCAGCTCGGGGTTCGGGACTCCTGACCGAGCGCCAACCGCTTGCTCCACGTCATCGCGGTCTCATGGTCGATGACCTCAGCTGCGGGGACCAGAGCCGGGTCCATGGGAAGCACCGAGGAACCGGTCACGAGAGGATTCTTGGTCGGCTCCGACTCCTCACCGTGGGCGACCAGATCCTCGGTGAGCTTCTCGCCCGGACGAAGTCCGGTGAAGTTGATGTCGACATCGGTGCGGCCGGACATCCGGATGAGGGCCTTGGCCACGTCGACGATGCGCTGGGGTTTGCCCATGTCGAGCACCATGACCTCGCCGTGCCCGGGGGCTGCGGCGGCGGCTTCGAGCACGAGCTGACACGCCTCGGGGATGAGCATGAAATAGCGCTCGACGTCGGGGTGGGTGACCGTCACGGGGCCACCCCGCTCGATCTGGGCCGTGAACGCGTGGATCACCGAGCCCCGCGAACCGAGCACGTTGCCGAAGCGCACCGACACATAACGGCCGGGTCGGCGTTGGGAGTATCCCGCGGTCAACCGTTCCGCGATGCGCTTGCTGTAACCGAGCATGCAGGTCGGGTCGGCAGCCTTGTCGGTCGAGATGTTGACGACGGTCTCGACACCGGCATGAGCGGCAGCCTCGAGGACGTTGAGGGTTCCGAGGACGTTGGACTTGTATGCCTCGTAGGGGAATTGCTCGAGCAGGGGCAGGTGTTTGAGGGCCGCCGCGTGGAAGACGATGTCGGGGCGTACCTCATCGAGGATTAGGGTCAGCGCCTCCTTGTCGCGGATATCGACCAGGAGCGAGCCGTCATGCTCGAAGAGCCCGGAGCGTCGCATGCTCAACTGGACCGCGTGCAGCGCGGACTCGTCCCGGTCGAGCGGGTAGAGGGCCTCCGGACCGAAACGCATGATCTGGCGGCATAGCTCTGAGCCGATAGATCCCCCGGCGCCCGTGACGAGGACGCGTTTGCCCGAAATCGTCGCGGCGATGGCGCTCGTGTCGAGGTGGATGGCTCGCCGTCCGAGCAGATCGGCCAGGTCGAGGGTGCGCAGGTCGCCGAGTGAGGGTCGACCGATGAGGCTGGACACGGGTGGCAGGACCAAGACGTCGAGGCCGGCGTGCTCTGCCCGCTCGCTGAGGTCGCGGATGAGGGCCGCATCGGCTGATGGCATAGCGATGGCAAGCAACTGAGCGTCGAGGTCCCCGGCGACCTCCTCGAGTTTGTTTCGAGTGCCACGCACCCGGACGCCCTCGATCGTGAGCCGCTGCTTGAGGGGATCGTCGTCAAGGAGCGCGACCGGATGGTAGGTGTGGGAGCGGTCTCGAGTCATGGCCCGCACGAGCTGACGTCCGCCCTCTCCGGCGCCGAAGACGACGACGCGTCGCGCCGACTCAGCAGCGTCGGCCGGCGCGTCAAGCCCCCGGCGGGTCTTCCACGCCCGGACAGTGAGCCGCAGCGCGAGCATGCCGACCAGAGCGAACGGCCCGGCAATGAGCGGCACGCTCTTGGGGACGAGGATCGGCAGGGCGACGAAGACCGGAACGCACAGCACCGCGGTCGCGGCGGCCACCGTCTTGGCCAGGTCGACGATCTCCTCGAACGAGCCGCGCATGTGCCCCACGGCATACGGCCCGAAGAGGAAGCCGAATGCGACCTGCAACACCACGACGATCGTCGTGGCGATGAGGAATCCGCGGCGTTCGATCGGGGCGAAGTTGAGCTCGTAGCGCAGGTAGGAGGCACCCAGCAGCGCGAGGACCCACACCCCACAGTCGACGACCGCCCAGGCAAGCCGGAACGGGTGGTCGGACTGGGACTTCAGACGGAGAATCGGACGACTCCTGCGACGGGGTGAGCGATGAGCGGGGGCGACCCCCGCCGTTCACCCTACCCGCTCCGGCTGAGCTCAACCGTGTCGACACCCGCCCGGCGGAGTGACAGGCGGCGGAAATTACAAGCGTGCAGTTTCTTGCACCATTCGTCCCATCAGTCACACAATGAACTTCTGTCACACATTCGGGGCATTTGTCGCCGCGAATTGAGGAGCCTATCGCGTGTCCACTCGTCGTGTCCGGGTCGCCCTGGCAGTCGTCCTGACCATCGGGTCGTCTGCCCTGGCGACCCCCCAAGCTAGCGCCGGGGACGGCGGCGCCAACCAGTCCTTCGGCCTCTCCGTCACGGACACGACCGTTGCGGCCACCGCGGTCTCGACGACCGCGACGGCGCTGCCCGCTCCCCAAGCTGGAGCCGAGGTCTACCTTCGCCCGGCCAGCGGCTCCTTCGCCGTCGTCGGTGGTGGTTTCGGGCATGGAATCGGCATGTCGCAGTACGGTGCCAACGGCGCGGGCGCGGCCGGGCTCAGCGGCAGCCAGATCCTCTCGTTCTACTACCCGGGCACCGTGCTGCAGGGTGGGGCCCCGGCCTCGATCCGCATCGGGATCACGCTCGACAACGACGGCGTGACTCGGGTCGGGGCCCGTCCGGGCCTGGCCATGACGACAGGGGGCACCACCGAGGCGCTCCCGGCCGCGCCGGCCCAGTGGCGGGTGTCGGCCAGCGGGACCACGGCGGACAGTTGCGGGGTCGAGTCCTTCGACGGGTCGGTGTGGACGGCATACCGCCCCGATGCGACACCATGCCCGGTGGTGTTCGCGGGGACAGAGGGATCGGTGGACCTGTTCCTCCCGAGTGGGGTCCGCGCCGTCTACCGCGGGTCCATCAGCGCCGTCCACCACGGGACGACCTCGCTCGCCACGGTCAACACCCTGCCGATGGAGAGCTATCTGCGCAGCGTCGTCCCCTCGGAGATGCCCTCGTCCTTCCACCCCGAGGCGCTCAAGGCCCAGGCGGTCGCCGCCCGGACGTATGCCGCGCGCGGCTCGAACGGGACTGCCTATTACGACGCCTGTGACACGACCTCCTGCCAGGTCTATCGCGGGCAGGGCATGCGCAACGCCGACGGCTCGGTCACGAGCTATGAGCGCACGTCGACTGACACGGCTGTCGCGGCGACCGCGGGACAGGTGCTCACCTACGTGTTCTCCGACGGGGTGTCCCGGCTGGCCACGACGATGTACTCCTCGTCCAACGGCGGCTACGAGGCCCCCGGCTCGGCCGGGCACGGCTACCTCGCCCCGCACGCCGACCCCTATGACGGGGTCTCCGGCAACTCGCGACACCTGTGGTCGGCGACCCTCCCGGTGGCCGCGCTCGAGGCCCGGTATGGCATCGCGCGGGTCGAGCGGGTCCAGATCACCGGGCGCGACGGCTATGGCTTGTGGGGCGGGCGCGTGATCAGTGCCCTGGTCGAGGGCTTCGCCGCAGACGGCACATATGCCTATGCCACCGCGAGCGGCAACGGACTCATGGCGGGCCATTCGTGGCCGTCCTTCTCCGACGGGCTGTCCTCGAACTACTTCACCATCGCTCCTACCGTGTCGCGCCTGGCCGGACCGGACCGCTATGCCACGGCGGCGGCGGTCGCCGGTGGGTATGCCGCGGGGGTGCCGGTCGTCTACGTGGCCTCCGGCCTCGACTTCCCCGACGCGCTCGCGGGCGCCGCGCGGGCGGCATACAACGGGGGACCGCTGCTACTCACCGATCCGACGTCCTTGCCGGATGCGACCCGCGCGGCGATGGTCTCGCTCGCGCCCGGGCGGGTCGTCGTCCTCGGCGGCGAGGCGGCCGTGTCGGCCGGGGTCGCCGAGACGCTGCGCCAGCTGACGACCAGCGGCGGACTGCAGCGGGTCTCGGGGCCCGACCGCTATGCCACGGCAGCGGCCCTGGCGAGCTACTATCCGGTCGGTGGTGTGGCCTATGTGGCCTCGGGAGAGAACTTCCCCGATTCGCTGGCCGGGGCGGCGCTCGCCGGCCGTGACCGGGCCCCATTGCTGCTGACCACCGCGACCGCGCTGCCGCAGTCGACCGCGGACGCGCTGGCACGCCTGGCGCCCAGCCGGATCGTCGTGCTGGGCGGGACGGGCGTTGTCTCGGCGGGGGTGGCGCAGTCTCTCGGCAGCTATGCGACGACCGGTGTCGTCCAACGTCTGGCCGGGGCCGACCGCTATGCCACGGCTGCCGCGGTCGCCGAGCAGTTCCCCTCCGCGTCGACGGCATACCTCGCCTCGGGGGAGAACTTCCCCGACGGTCTGGCAGGGGCGGCGCGGGCCGGGCGCGACGGGGTGCCGCTGCTGTTGACCCCGCCCGGGTGGCTGGCCGACGCGACCCGCATCGAGCTCACCCGGCTGCATCCCGCGACCCTGTGGGTGCTGGGCGGCTCGGGCGCGGTGTCGGACGCGACGGTCGGGGCCGCCCAGGTGGCCGTGGGCTGACCAGACGGACCTACGCCGAGGCGACCGGTCAGGGTCTCGCCGCGCCGACTCCGTGCGACGCGAGAGCGCGCTCGTAGACCGCCAGCAGTCGATCCACCGACGCCTGCCAGGCGTATTGCTGCTCGACATGACCTCGACCCGCGACCCCGAGTGCCGCGCCGAGCTCGGGGTCGTCGATGAGGCGGATGATGGCCGACGCAGCCGCCGGAGCATCCTCGCGTGGCACGACGAAACCGGTGACCCCATCGACGGCCACCTCGGCAGGTCCATCGGTGTCGGACACGACGACCGGCAAGCCGCTGGCGCTGGCCTCGAGGATGGATACGCCGAAACTCTCCATGCGGCTCGGCGCGGCGAACACGGTGAAGGTCCGCAGCACATCCGGCACCGCGTCGTGGGGCAGGGGTCCGCGGAAATGCACGCGGTCGGAGATGCCGGCGGCCCGGGCTCTGTCGCGCAGCTGCTCGGGTGTGGAGCAGTGACCGACAAGCTCCAGGTGGACGTTGGCATCGGGGCGTCGGCGGTGGACCAGGGCGACGGCGTCGATGAGCACGTCGATGCCGTGGAGCGGGCCGAGGCCTTGACCGTGCCGACGATGAATCGGCCCGCATCCGGGTGGGGGCCGGGCCGGAACTGTTCGAGGTCGATCCCAAAGGGAGTCACGTGGATCTCGGCCGCGGGAGCCGCCGCTGCGGTAAGGGCCGCGAGGCGGACGCTCGTGGCGGCGATGACGGTGGCACCAAGCAGGCTCGAAAGGACCAGGCGGCGATAGGCAGGGCCGCGGGTGGCGAGGCCGTAGATGTCGCTGCCCCACACCGACAGGACGACGGGCACGTCGAGCCTCGTCAGCGCGGTTCGGGCGAGCACACCGTAGCCGGCCGTGTAGTGGGAATTGACGACATCGGGCTGAAGCGCCCTCACCAGCCGCCGGAGCGGGAGCACCCCGGCGGCATACCCCCATCTCGATATGCCGTGAAGGTAGACGCGCGGATCGAAGCGCACGTTCCCGGGGTCGTGCACCGTCGCCACATGCACCTCGAGGCCGCGCCCGGCCAGGGCGTTTGCCCAGCGGCCCAGGTGGATCGAGTTCGCCGAGCCGACGAGCAGGACACGTCGGAGAGTTCTCATGCGTCGCCAGCGTGGTCGGTCGCATCGTGCGGCTGCACGGAGTCGGGCGGGCTCGCCGCCCCGCGTCGCAGGAAGGCTCGGGCAGCGCGCAACTCGGGCGCGCTGACCACCGCCCATACGAGGAGGAAGCCGACCGTCGTGACGGTGGTGACGAGGACCCCGCGCTCGCGACACCACCACCAGCCAGCAACGGCCGCGCCGGCGACGATCGCCAGTCGCAGCAGCAACCCGCCCCAGTGCTGATCCTCGGTACGCCGGGCGCGCAGCACTGCCAGTGCAGCCACGGTGGCCCCACTCGCGAGGAAGCCCACGGCGATCCCGTCGACGCCCCAGGTGGGAGCGGTCAGCGCCCAGACCAGGACACCCGTGCCGACGCCGCACCAACTGAACAGCGTCATCGCTCGGTTCCCGGCGACCCCGCGGACCACCTGCGCGCTGATGGCCGGGACCGCGACCGCATTAGCCAGCACGCCGAAGAGCAGAACGGGGAGCAGCTCCTTGGCGGCGGCGAAGCGCTCACCCCACACGAGCTCGACGACCGATCCGCTCGCGACGACGAGGGCCCCGATGGCCCCCCCGGCGAGCGCGGTGACCGCCATGGTCGCCTGGTGCAGCTGGCGGTGGACGGAGGCATCATCGCCCCGGCCGACAGCCTCTGCCATCGACGGGAAGAGGACCTGGTTGGCCGCCCCCACGAGGATCGACAACGGCACGGCCAGCGTGAATGCCGCCGAATAGTGCCCTGCCCCCTCTTCCCCACCCACCACGCGAGCGGCGACCTGGGATGCCTGGACGAAGCCGGCGCTGGCGACGGTGCCGAGCGCCGAGACGACGACGAAACGGTCGACCTCGTGCCGCCGGTCGGCGTCAAGGCGACCGCATTGACCTCTTGGCCACCCGGCCCAGGTGTAGAGCAGCCACATGACACCCAACGGGAGCAGGGCGAGCACCGAATGCACGCCGGCGACGAGCATCGAGGTCACGCCGAGCACGGCAGCCAGCGCACAGCCAAGGTCCCACCAGCCGCCGACGACGACATGGCGATGGCCGAAAAAGGTGCCCCGGGCGAGGGTGTATCCGGTGAGCGCTAGCACGAGGAATCCGACGGTGGCGCTCTCCGAGAGCGAACCGCCGAACTGCACCCCCCAGATCAGTGCGCCGGCCACGGCCAGCACGCCGCCAGTGATCGCCGCACGCGACCAGAGGTGACGGGCCAGCGCGCGCGAGGCCGCGAGATCGCCGTCTCCGACGGCCGCCGCTAGATAGCGCGATGCCGCCGCGCCCGCCGAGGTCGGCCCGAGCAGGGTCAGCAGCTGCACGGAGGACAGGGCGACCGAGATCTGCCCCAAGGCGATCGGGCCACCCACCCGCCCGGCAATCCAGTTGGTGAGGAACCGCGCGGCGCTCTGCGACACCAGTCCCACCAGGCTCATCAGCCCGCGACTGCGCAGCGACTCGGCGGGTGCCGAGTCGATCCGGAGCACGCGCAGGCGCGACACGGCAGCCCTTTCGAGCGGGATCGGGGGCGGGGTGAGTGTATCCCCGGCAGGCATGGCCCCGCGTCGCTCGGCACTACGATGGCGGGCGTGGCGCACAGCATGGACGCTGGCGGGGACGTCGCCTAGTGCGCATCGTCGTCGTCAACAACTTCTTCCCTCCCCGGGTTGGAGGATCGTCGCATTTGTCGGACGCGCTCGCCCGGGGGTATGCCGCGCGTGGCCACGAGGTCCTCGTGCTCACGGCCGCCTATGGCGAGGCTCCCCCACGGGAGGAGCGCGACGGGCTGCGCATCGTCCGGCTGCCGGCCGTCATGCTGCCCGAGACCCGCTTCGCCGTGTCCTTCGACCTGTCCTTCGCCAGCCGGCCGGGGCTGCCCGCCGCTCTGGCCCGGTTGCTCGACGATTTCGGTCCCGACGCCATCCACCAGCACGGCCAGTTCATGGACCTCACCTGGGCCACGGGGGCCTATGCGCGGCGCCGGCGCATCCCCACGCTGCTGTCGGTGCACACCCGATTGGAGAACCCTGCGGCGCTCTACCGGCATACCTTCCGCGGGCTGGATGCCGCCCTCGTGGTGCCTCGGTTGCGTCGATACCGCCCGCGCATCGTCGTCATGGACGCGCACATGCGTGACTACATCACCACGCGGTATGCGGGCGCCTACCGTGATCTGGTCGCGATCCCCGTGGGCGTGGATCCGGCGTGGGTGCGTGGCGGGGGCGCCGCGCGTGGGCGGGCGCTCATGGATGTGGGCGATGCGCCCGTCATCCTCTCCGTCGGGCACGTCATCCCGCTGCGGGACCGGGTCGGCCTGATCGAGGCGCTGCCGGCCGTCCTCGAACGCCATCCCGAGGCACGGCTGGTCGTCGCCGGACGGGTCTACTACGACCGGTTCCTGCGCCGGGCCGCCGAGCTCGGTGTCACCCATGCCGTTCAGGCCATCGGCGCAGTCCCCAAGGCGGCGATACCCGATCTGTTGGCGGCCGCAGCACTGGAGAGCCACGAGCAGGGTGACGGGCTCGGCACGGCGACCCTGGAGGCGATGGCGGCCGGCGTGCCGGTCGTCGGGTGGGGCCGGATGGACAACTTCCCCGGCATCCCCCTCGTCGACGGGGTGGATATCGCCCTGACCGCCCGTGGCGATGTCGCCGGATTGGCGCAGCGGATCGTCGGCGTGCTCGACGATCCGCCGCGCGCCCGGGCGATGGGGGCGCGTGGCCGAGCCGTCGTCGATGCGCATTTCAGCCTCGATGTCGTCCTCGACGCCCATCTGCAGACCCTCGGCGAGCTCGCGTCGCGGTCGCCGGAGCGCCGCACTCCCGATTGATAGCCTTGCCCGCGCAACCCCCTGAAGGAGAGTTCGCCCGATGCCCCCTGTGCGCTCCGTGCCACTAGGCCAGCCGACTTTCGGTGCGCGGGAACTGGACGCCGTGGCCGAGGTCTTCGCCTCCGGGTGGCTTTCCGGCGCCGGACCGAGCTGCCTGGCCTTCGAGGCCGAGTTCGCCGCAGCCGTCGGTGTCGCCCACGCGCTGACCACCGCCAACTGTGGCTCGGCGCTGCACCTGGCCCTCAAGGTGCTCGGCGTCGGACCAGGCGACGAGGTGATCGTCGGTGACTACACCTTCCCAGCGACCGGGCACTCGGTGCTCTGGTCGGGGGCGACACCCGTCTTCGCCGACATCCGCCCCGACATCTGGTCGGCCGATCCTGCCGCTGTCGAGGCACTGGTCACCCCACGCACGGTCGGCATCCTCGCCGTCGACGTCTTCGGCCAGCCGGCGGACTATGACGAGTTGCGCGCGATCGCCGACCGCCACAGCCTGTGGCTCGTCGAGGACGCGGCCTGCTCGGCCGGTGCCAGCTATCGGGGCCGCCCTGCGGGATCGCTCGCCGACCTGGCCACCTTCAGCTTCCACGGGCGCAAGGGCATCACCGCGGGTGAGGGCGGGGCGTTGGTCGGGGACCGCGCCGATCTGCTCGAGCTGGCCCGCAAACTGCACACCTACGGGATCGCTCCGGCCGTCACCCGTGAGGGCGAGGCGACGCTGCCGGTGCCGAGCTTCGACCTGGCCGGATGGAACTACCGGCTCTCCGACGTCCAGGCGGCCATCATGCGGGTGCAGTTGCGGCGGCTGCCCGACCTGCTCGCCGCCCGCAGCCGCGCCGCTGCGGCATATGCCGCGGGCCTGGGGGATCTCGAGGCGCTCACCCTCCCGGTGGCCCTGCCCGACCGCACCCACCCCTGGCAGTCCTATGTGCTCACCCTCGACCCCAGCCTCGAGCGCGGCCAGGTCGCCGTGGCGCTGCGTGCCGCGGGAGTGGGCTGCAACTTCGGCACCTACGCCTCCCATGTCCAGCCGGTGTATGCCGCGGCCCGCACCCAGGCGGGCGCAGCGGCAGCCCAGGCCCCGCGCTCGGACTGCCAGGTGTCGGCCGACCTGTTCGCCCGCCACCTGGCCATCCCCATGCACGCCAATCTCACCGATGACGATCTCGAGTACGTCGTCGCCACTGTCCGGGCCGTCGTCGGCTCGGCGTCCGCGCGCGCCTCGCACTGACCGCGGCATACCCGAAAGGACCCGACCCCGATGGCCACCCGCGAGACCGTGTTCTTCACCGGCGGAGCCGGCTTCATCGGCCTGCATGTCGTGCCGATGCTGCTTGAGCGCGGCAATGACGTGCGGATCTTCGACAACATGTTTCGCGGCGACCGGGCCGCCGTCGAGGCGCTGCACGCCGCCAACCCCGGCCGCATCGAGCTCGTCGACCAGGACGTGCGCTATGGCGGGGCGGTGCACGCGGCGATGCGCGGCTGCTCGGTGGTCATCCACGCCGCCGCGGTGTCGATCAACAAGAGCCAGTCGGACCCCTACGAGTCGATGGACATCAACACCATCGGTGCGCACAACGTCTTCGCGGCGGCGGCCGACCACGGGGTGCGCCGGCTCATCTTCTGCTCGTCGGCATCCGTCTACGGCGACCCCAAGCGCTTGCCGATGCATGAGGACGACCCGCTCGATCCGCAGACGCCCTATTGCATCTCCAAGCGCACCGGCGAGGACCTGCTCGCCTACTACGAGCGGCGGGCTGGCCTGTCCTGGATCGCCTTGCGGTTCTTCAACGTCTACGGGCCCGGGCAGAAGACGACCGCCTACTACACCTCGGTCATCAACCACTTCGTCAACCGGCTGAAGGCGGGCGAGGCGCCGGTCATCGACGGCAAGGGCGAGCAGTCGATGGACTTCATCCACGTCCACGACGTGGCCCGCGCCGTCGTGCTCGCCCTCGACTGCGCCAGCGACAACCAGCCGGTCAACATCGGCACCGGGATCGACACGACGGTCGCCGAGCTCGCGCGCATTCTCATCGACGCGGTCGGGGTCGACGTCCAGCCGCAGTTCTCCGGGCGCGAGGTCATCGCGAGCCGTCGCGCGGCCGATGTCTCGCGGGCGCGGGACCTGCTCGGCTTCGAGGCGACCATTCCCGTGCGCGAGGGCATGACCGCGCTCATCCGGGAAGGCTGACGGCGGGTATGCCGCCGCGCGAGCCGGGCCGCCTGCCCCCCAACCCGTGGAACGAGCACGCGTGGATCGTCGGCGATCCGGTCATCGGTGAGGGCACCTGGATCGGGGCCTTCACCGTCATCGACGCCTCTGGCGGGGTCACCATCGGCGTCGGCTGCGATATCTCCTCGGGCGTGCACATCTACAGCCACTCGACCGCCCGGCGCTGCGTGAGCGGGCGGCGCTATCCCGACATCGACAAGGCGCCGGTGGTCATCGGCGACCGCGTCTATGTCGGCGCGGGCGCCATCATCCAGATGGGTGTCACCATCGGCGACGAGGCCATCGTCGCCGCTGGTGCGGTCGTCACCGCCGATGTCGCGGCGCGGACGATGGTGGCCGGCATACCTGCGCGGGTCGTCGCCCGGGTGGAGCTCGACCCGGGCACCGGCCACCCGAGTTTCCCGCGCGGCTGAGCCCGCTCGCTCCGCGAGCCGGTGCGGTGGCTCAGCGGGCTGCGGTGAGGACCTCGTCGACGACCCGGTGGCTCGGCAGGATCGACTCGCGCTCGGCATCGACGTCGCCGCGCCCCTCGATGAGCCCGACGAAATGATCGAGCTGACCGACGAGCGGCTCGGCCCCGATGATCTCGGGCACCTCCATCTCGGTCAGCTGCCGATAGCCCCCGAAGCCCTCGGGTCCCTCGATGGTCGTATGCCGGTAGGCCACGACCCCGCGACGCAGCAGGTCGACCTCGATCATCCGGCCCAGCTCCTGGATGACCATGGTGCGGACCTTGCGTTGGCCGACCCGACTGGCCGAGACCGTCGCGATGCCGCCGGAGGCGAAGCGCAAGGTGGCCTCGACGACGTCCTCGGCGCCGGCCGCCGAGTCGGGGTGGAACTGGCCGACCGCGACGTCCACCCGCGCCGGGGTCGACCCGCCGAAGGCGCGCACGACCAGGTCGACATCGTGGACGAGCAGATCCCACCCCACCCCGGTCTTGATCCGCGGGGCATAGGGGGAGTGGCGCTCGGCGCGCACGAGCAGCGGAGCCTCGACCATCGCCATGGCGACCATGACCGCCGGGTTGAAGCGCTCGAGCAGCCCGCACTGCAGCACCGTCCCAGCGGCCCGGCTGGCGGCAACGACCGCCTCGGTGTCGGCGAGCGACGGGCAGACCGGCTTTTCGACGAGCAGCGGCAGGCCGGCCGCGATGATGGGCAGGGCCAGCGCCAGGTGGCGCTCGGTCGAGGCGGCGACGACCGCGGCGTCGACCCCGGCGAGGGCCCCGAGGTCGAACAGAACGAGGCTCAAGCCGACGACGGCCGCCGGGCTCAAGACTCCGGCTCC
>CAZLGB010000032.1:0-23401 GCA_964558825.1 uncultured Intrasporangiaceae bacterium | reverse complement strand
AGTACATGGGCGACGTCATCGGTGACATCAACTCCCGGCGTGGGCACATCCAGGCCATGGAGGACGCGGCCGGCGCGAAGGTCGTCCGTGCCCTCGTGCCGCTCTCGGAGATGTTCGGCTACGTCGGGGACCTGCGGTCCAAGACTCAGGGACGGGCCAACTACTCCATGCAGTTCGACTCGTACTCCGAGGTTCCCCGGAATGTCGCAGACGAGATCGTCAAGAAGACCCGTGGTGAGTGACACGGGTAGACTCCCGTAGGCTTGCCACCAAACCCAAACAAGCAAGCGCCACGTCCTGCCTGTAGGTCGACGGCGTAACACCAGAAAGTCCTAGGAGGACCCCCAGTGGCGAAGGCAAAGTTCGAGCGGACCAAGCCGCACGTCAACATCGGCACCATCGGTCACATCGACCACGGCAAGACGACGCTGACGGCTGCAATCACCAAGGTTCTGCACGACAAGTTCCCGGACCTCAACCCCTTCACGCCGTTCGACCAGATCGACAAGGCGCCTGAGGAGCGGCAGCGCGGTATCACCATCTCCATCGCGCACGTCGAGTACCAGACCGAGGCGCGCCACTACGCGCACGTCGACTGCCCCGGCCACGCCGACTACATCAAGAACATGATCACCGGTGCGGCGCAGATGGACGGCGCCATCCTCGTGGTCGCGGCGACCGACGGCCCGATGCCCCAGACCAAGGAGCACGTGCTGCTGGCCCGCCAGGTCGGCGTTCCCTACATCGTCGTCGCGCTCAACAAGACCGACATGGTCGACGACGAGGAGATCCTCGAGCTCGTCGAGATGGAGGTCCGCGAGCTGCTGTCCTCCTACGACTTCCCGGGCGACGACCTGCCGGTCGTGCGCGTCTCGGCGCTCAAGGCGCTCGAGGGCGACGCCGAGTGGGCCAAGACCGTCCAGGAGCTCATGGACGCCGTCGACTCCTACATCCCGGAGCCGGCGCGTGCAACGGACAAGCCCTTCCTCATGCCGATCGAGGACGTCTTCACCATCACCGGCCGTGGCACCGTCGTCACTGGCCGTGTCGAGCGCGGTGTCCTCAAGGTCAACGAGGAGGTCGAGATCGTCGGCATCCACGACAAGTCGACCAAGACGACCGTCACCGGTGTCGAGATGTTCCGCAAGCTGCTCGACGAGGCCCGTGCGGGCGAGAACGTCGGCCTGCTGCTTCGTGGCATCAAGCGTGAGGACGTCGAGCGCGGCCAGGTCGTCATCAAGCCCGGCACGATGACCCCGCACACCGAGTTCGAGGCGCAGGTCTACATCCTGTCCAAGGACGAGGGTGGCCGTCACACGCCGTTCTACGACAACTACCGTCCGCAGTTCTACTTCCGCACCACGGACGTGACCGGCGTCGTCAAGCTCCCCGAGGGCACCGAGATGGTCATGCCCGGTGACAACACCGAGATGTCCGTCACCCTGATCCAGCCCATCGCCATGGACGACGGCCAGCCGTTCTCCATCCGCGAGGGTGGCCGCACCGTCGGCTCGGGCAAGGTCATCAAGGTCACCAAGTGATCGCACGCCTCGGCACTCGCTGAGGCACCCGAAGGGGGCTCGGACCGTCTGGTCCGGGCCCTCTTCGCCGTCTTCCGTCGTTGACGTCTACCCTGAGTCGATGAGCGACAGGCAGCCAGACATCCCCACTGACGAGCACACCGCAGGGCTGCTGAGCTTCGTCGACTCCTCGCCGACCGCCTTCCACGCCGTCGTGCAGGCGGCCCAGGCACTGCGGGCGGCCGGCTTCGTCGAGCTCGCCGAGACCGCCGCCTGGCCGAGCGGACCGGGCCGCTACCTCGTCGTGCGGGGCGGGGCGCTGCTGGCCTGGGTCGCGCGCGAGGGGGACACGGCATACACGCCGTTCCGGCTGGTCGGCACCCACACCGATTCGCCCACCTTGCGGATCAAGCCGCGCCCCGACCACGTCAAGGCCGGCTGGCAGATGCTCGGCGTGGAGCCCTACGGGCCGCCGATCTACACCTCCTGGCTCGATCGCGACCTCGGCCTGGCGGGCCGGGTAATCGTCCAGACGCCCGACGGTCCGCAGGCGCGACTCTTCGACGACACTCGGGCGCTGGCGCGGGTCGCCCAGCTGGCCATCCACCTCGACCGCGGGGTCAACGAGCGCGGCCTCGTGCTCAACCCGCAAGAGCAGCTCGTGCCCTTGTGGGGGGTCGCCGCCGAGCCGGCGAGTTTCCCGGCATACCTCGCCGAGCAGGTGGGTGCCGACCCGGCCGACGTGCTCGGCTGGGACGCGATGTTGCGCGACGTGCAGCCCGCCGCGCTGCTCGGGCGCAACCGCGAGCTCATTGCCGCGCCGCGGCTGGACAACCTCGCCAGCTCGTATGCCGCGGTGCGGGCGCTGCTCGCCGTCGCCGACTCGGGCGGGGCGCCGTCGCACCGGCCGATGATCGTGCTCTTCGACCACGAGGAGGTCGGCAGCCGCTCGGAGAGCGGCGCCGCCTCGCCGCTGCTGGCCACGGTCCTCGAGCGGATCGTCCTGACGGCGGGCGGCACGCGGGAGGACTTCTGGCGGGCGCTGGCCGGCTCGGCCGTCGCCTCGGCTGACATGGCGCACGCGACCCACCCCAATTACGCCGGCTTGCACGAGCCCCAGCACCCGGTGCGGATGGGGGAGGGGCCGGTCCTCAAGGTCCACACCGAGCTGCGTTATGCCACCGATGCGGTGGGCGCGGCGATGCTGCGGGTCGCAGCGGCGCAGGCCGGTGTGGCGTTGCAGGTCTTCGTCTCGCGCAGCGACCTGCCCTGTGGGTCGACCATCGGCCCGATCACGGCTGGCCAGCTCGGCGTGACGACGGTCGATGTCGGGGCGCCGCTGCTGTCGATGCACAGCATCCGCGAGCTCGCCGGGGTGCCCGACCAGCAGGCGTATGCCGCCCTGCTTCAGGCCTTCCTCGCTCCCGCCCGCTGAGCCCGACACCCGGGCGCGGTCCCGGGAGGTGAGATATCCGCGGGGCACGGCACCCGGCATACGGCAGAGTGGCGCAGGTGACCGCCCGTGACCGCCTGCTCGCCCTGGGCGTCGTCAGCGTGTGGGGCGCCAACTTCGTCGTCATCGACTGGGGCCTGGCAGGGGTGCCGCCGCTGCTCTTCGTCGCCATGCGCTTCGTGCTGGTCATCGTGCCGGCCGTGTTCTTCGTGCCGCGCCCGGCCGGGCGCTGGCAGGACGTCGCCCTCGTCGGGCTGCTGCTCAGCGTCGGGCAGTTCGGCTTGCTCTACAGCGCGTTGGCCTTCGGTATGCCGCCCGGGCTCGCCTCGCTCGTCTTGCAGATCCAGGCGGCCTTCACCGTCGTGCTCGGGCTGGTCGTGCTGGGGGAGGCGCCGCACGCGCGTCAACTGGCCGGGGTGGGGCTCGGGTTGCTCGGACTGGTCGTCGTCGGCCTGGGCAGGGGCGGCACCGTGCCACTCGGCGCCCTGGGGCTGTGCGTCGCGGCCGCCGCCTGCTGGGCGGGCGGCAATATCGCCGTGCGCCGGTTGCCCGCGCCCAATGGGCTCTCGCTCACCGTGTGGTCGGGGCTGGTCGTGCCGGTGCCGCTCTTCGCGCTCGCGCTGCTCATCGAGGGTCCGGCGGCGGTGGGGACGGCGCTCACCCACCTGAGCTTCGCCAATCTGGCCAGCACGGCATACACGGCGCTGCTGGCCTCACTCTTCGGCTACGGCGTGTGGAACACCCTGCTCGGGCGGCACAAGGCGGCCGAGGTCGCTCCCTACTCGTTGCTCGTCCCCGTCGTCGGCATCACGACGGCCTTCCTCGTGCGCGGCGAGCGGCCGACGCCGTTGGCATTGCTCGGTGGCGCACTGCTCGTCGCCGGCGTCGCGGTGACGACGCTGCGCCGAGCCGTCCCGCGGCGCTTTGTCGATGCTGAGCGCTAGCGCACGATCGGCGAGGCGGCACGCCGTCGAAGTGGCGGTTCGACGCGCGGATTTGAGCCGCACGGGGGCCATCTGGCACTATTGGCAGGTTGCTTGACGCGCGGCGACGCGCTCTGGGTGGAACCGGAGCCGGAGCCGCCGCCCCTCGACCGGGGGCGGGTCTTTGACTCACGCAGAGACCCCACCGGCTCGGACACCGCGAGTGGCCCGAGGGAAGCGCAAGCTCCGGCTCCGGCCGGATCGACGACACCCGAGCGTTCGGGGCACGCGAGTGCCCGGCCTCGGGCCGCGGAGCGGGCGCGACACGCCCGACCTCGGGGGTCGGAGAACCGAGGAGCCGACCCGGCAGGTGTTGGCGAGTAGAGAGACGGAACTTTCGATGGCGGGACAGAAGATCCGCATCCGACTGAAGTCCTATGACCACGAGGTCATCGACAGCTCGGCGCGCAAGATCGTCGACACGGTGACCCGTGCGGGTGCCACCGTCGTCGGTCCGGTGCCGCTGCCGACGGAGAAGAACGTCTTCGTCGTGATCCGGTCGCCGCACAAGTACAAGGACTCCCGCGAGCACTTCGAGATGCGCACGCACAAGCGCCTCATCGACATCATCGACCCGACGCCCAAGGCCGTCGACTCGCTGATGCGTCTGGACCTGCCCGCGGACGTCAACATCGAGATCAAGCTCTGAGGGTCTGCAGATGAACACGAGGACTGTCAAGGGTCTGCTGGGCGAGAAGCTCGGCATGACCCAGGTGTGGGACGCCGACAACCGGCTGATCCCCGTCACCGTCGTCAAGGCCGCTCCCAACGTCGTCACGCAGGTGCGTGGCGACGGCGAGGGGTATGCCGCGGTGCAGCTGGGCTACGGCGAGATCGACCCGCGCAAGGTCAACAAGCCGATGAAGGGCCACTTCGAGAAGGCCGGGGTCACCCCGCGCCGCCACCTCGTCGAGCTGCGCACCGCTGACGCCGCGAGCTACGCGCTCGGCCAGGAGGTCACCGTCGAGGTGTTCGAGGCCGGCCAGGCCGTCGACGCGACCGGCACGACCAAGGGCAAGGGCTTCGCCGGTGTGATGAAGCGGCACGGCTTCGCCGGTGTCTCCTCCTCCCACGGTGCCCACCGCAACCACCGCAAGCCCGGCTCGATCGGCGCCTGCGCGACCCCCGGTCGCGTCTTCAAGGGCGTGCGCATGG
The DNA here is from genome assembly GCA_964558825.1 of uncultured Intrasporangiaceae bacterium. Classification (GTDB taxonomy): domain Bacteria; phylum Actinomycetota; class Actinomycetes; order Actinomycetales; family Dermatophilaceae; genus Phosphoribacter. The sequence goes on along the minus strand of CAZLGB010000032.1, from coordinate 18,290 downwards.
CCGGCCGGATGGGCGGCGTGCGCCAGACCACCCAGAACCTCACGATCCACGCCGTCGACGCCGAGCGTGGGCTGCTGCTCATCAAGGGTGCCGTCCCCGGCCCCCGCGGTGGCATCGTCCTCGTCCGCTCGGCGTCCAAGGGGGCCTGAGCTAGATGGCAACCACAACCGCCTCGTTGCCCGCGGACATCTTCGATGTCCAGGTCAACGTCCCGCTGATCCACCAGGTCGTCGCCGCGCAGCTCGCTGCCGCCCGCCAGGGCACCCACGCGACCAAGACCCGGGGCATGGTCTCCGGTGGTGGCAAGAAGCCCTACCGCCAGAAGGGCACCGGCCGCGCCCGTCAGGGTTCGACCCGTGCGCCGCAGTTCGCCGGCGGTGGCGTCGTCCACGGCCCGCAGCCGCGTGACTACAGCCAGCGCACGCCCAAGAAGATGAAGGCCGCCGCCCTGCGCGGTGCCCTCTCCGACCGGGCCCGCAACGGTCGCGTCCACGTCGTCGAGGCCCTCGTCGCCGGCGAGCAGCCGTCGACCGGCCAGGCCGCAGCGGTTCTCGCCGGGCTGACCGACCGGACCAAGTTCCTCGTCGTGCTCGAGCGCGCCGACATGGTCGGGCTCAAGAGCGTGCGCAACCTCGACTCGGTGCACGTGCTGGCCGTTGACCAGCTCAACACCTATGACGTGCTGTGCGCCGACGACATCGTCTTCACGACCGGCTCGCTGGCCGTGCTGACCGGTGGCGCCGAGGCCGTCGCCGAGCCCGCTCCCGCCAAGGCCGAGAAGGCGCCGAAGGCCGACAAGCCCGCCAAGGCCGAGAAGGCCGCCGCACTCGTCGACGCGCCGGCTGCCGAGGCCGCCGAGCTGCCCGCCGGTGCGGTCGCGCCGCTCGAGGACGGCTCGGCTCCCGAGGGCTACACCGTCAAGGGCAACGCCGACTCGGGTCTTTACCACGAGCCCGAGGGCCGCTGGTATGACGCGACGGTCGCCGAGTTCTGGTTCAAGACCGCGGCCGACGCCGAGGCTGCGGGCTTCCGCAAGGCCGGCAGCCGCGCCAAGGCCGCCGCCGCCGAGGAGGACACCAAGTGAGCATCCACACCAAGGACCCGCGCGACATCCTCATCGCCCCGGTCGTCTCCGAGAAGTCCTACGGGCTGCTCGACGAGGGCAAGTACACCTTCGTCGTCGACCCGCGGGCCAACAAGACCGAGATCAAGATCGCCGTGGAGAAGGTCTTCGGGGTCAAGGTCGACAAGGTCCACACCCTCAACCGCCAGGGCAAGGCGCGCCGCACCCGTTTCGGGATCGGCCGTCGCAAGGACACCAAGCGCGCGATCGTCACCCTCCGCGAGGGCTCGATCGACATCTTCGGCAGCGTCTCCTGACGGCCGGCCAGTAGGGACTCGAAGGAACACACATGGGTATCCGTAAGTTCAAGCCCACGACGCCGGGCCGCCGTGGCGCCTCCGTCGCGGACTTCGTCGAGGTGACGCGGTCCACGCCGGAGAAGTCGCTCGTCCGCCCGATCGCCAAGACCGGTGGACGCAACAACGCGGGGCGCATCACGACCCGGCACATCGGTGGCGGGCACAAGCGTGCCTACCGACTGATCGACTTCCGCCGTCATGACAAGGACGGGGTGTCGGCGACGGTCGCTCACATCGAGTACGACCCCAACCGCACCGCGCGGATTGCGCTGCTGCACTACGCCGACGGCGACAAGCGCTACATCCTCGCCCCCAACAAGCTCAAGCAGGGCGACGTTGTCGAAAACGGTCCGGCCGCCGACATCAAGCCCGGCAACAGCCTGCCGCTGCGCAACATCCCCACCGGCACGGTCGTGCACGCGATCGAGCTGCGACCCGGTGGGGGCGCCAAGATCGCCCGCTCCGCGGGCTCGCGGGTGCAACTCGTCGCCAAGGACGGCCCCTACGCCCAGCTGCGTATGCCGTCGGGTGAGATCCGCAACGTCGACGTCCGCTGCCGCGCGACGGTCGGCGAGGTCGGCAACGCCGAGCAGAGCAACATCAACTGGGGCAAGGCCGGGCGCATGCGCTGGAAGGGCAAGCGCCCCACCGTCCGTGGTGTCGCCATGAACCCGATCGACCACCCGCACGGTGGTGGTGAGGGCAAGACCTCCGGTGGCCGCCACCCGGTGAGCCCCTGGGGTCAGCAGGAGGGCCGCACCCGCAAGGCCCACAAGGAAAGCGACAAGCTCATCGTGCGTCGCCGCCGTACTGGCAAGAAGCGTTGATCAAGGAGCCGTTGACAGATGCCTCGTAGCCTCAAGAAGGGCCCCTTCATCGACGACCACCTTCAGAAGAAGGTGGACGCCCAGAACGAAGCGGGCACCAAGAACGTCATCAAGACCTGGTCGCGTCGTTCGGTCGTCAGCCCGGACATGCTCGGTCACACCTTCGCCGTGCACGACGGCCGCAAGCACATCCCGGTCTTCGTGACCGAGTCGATGGTCGGCCACAAGCTCGGCGAGTTCGCCCCGACGCGCACCTTCAAGGGTCACGTCAAGGACGACAAGAAGGGGCGTCGTCGCTGATGGCCGCCAACCAGAAAGAGCAGAGCATGTCCGCCGACCCCGCCGTGCAGGCCTCGGCCGTCGCGCGCCACGTGCGCGTCACGCCGATGAAGGCTCGTCGTGTCGTCGACCTGATCCGCGGCAAGAATGCCTCGGACGCCGTCTCGACGCTGATGTTCGCCCAGCAGTCGGCGAGCGAGCCGGTGCGCAAGGTGCTGCAGAGCGCCATGGCCAACGCCCGCGTCAAGGCCGACCTGGCCTCGACCGCGTTCGACGAGCGCGCGCTCGTCGTCTCGGCGGCATACGTCGACGAGGGCCCGACGATGAAGCGTTTCCGGCCGCGTGCGCAGGGGCGCGCCGCCCGCATCAACAAGCGGACCAGCCACATCACGGTCGTCGTGAGCCAGCCCGAGCTGTCCGCCAAGTCCACCCGGAAGGGAGCCCGCTGATGGGGCAGAAGGTCAACCCCCACGGCTTCCGCCTGGGCATCACGACCGAGCACAAGAGCCGGTGGTTCGCCGACTCGACCAAGACGGGTCAGCGTTACCGCGACTACGTCAAGGAAGACGTCGCGATCCGCAAGCTCATGGAGAAGGGCATGGAGCGCGCCGGCATCTCCCGCGTGGAGATCGAGCGCACCCGTGACCGCGTCCGGGTCGACATCCACACCGCCCGGCCGGGCATCGTCATCGGCCGCCGTGGCGCCGAGGCCGACCGCATCCGTGGCGAGCTGGAGAAGCTCACCGGCAAGCAGGTGCAGCTGAACATCCTCGAGGTCAAGAACCCCGAGATCGACGCTCAGCTCGTCGCTCAGGGCATCGCCGAGCAGCTCTCGGCCCGTGTCTCCTTCCGGCGCGCCATGCGCAAGGGCATGCAGTCGGCGCTGCGCGCCGGCGCCAAGGGCATCCGGGTGCAGTGCTCGGGCCGGCTCGCCGGCGCCGAGATGAGCCGCTCGGAGTTCTACCGCGAGGGTCGGGTGCCGCTGCACACGCTGCGCGCCAACATCGACTTCGGCTTCTACGAGGCCAAGACCACCTTCGGTCGCATCGGCGTCAAGGTCTGGATCTACAAGGGCGACCTCACCGCGCGTGAGCTGGCCCAGCAGCAGGCCACCGCCCCGCGTCCCCCGCGTGGTCCGCGTCGCGAGGGCGACCGTCCCGAGCGCTCCTCCCGCGCCCCGCGCGCGGGGCGCGGTGACCGCGAGGGTATGCCGGTCGACGCCACCGAGTCCGCTGATGTCGCCGCCGAGGCTCCCGTCCTCGCGGCGGCCGGCACCGAGAATGAGCAGGCCTGACCATGTTGATTCCGCGTCGCGTCAAGCACCGTAAGCAGCACCACCCGGACCGCCACGGCATGTCCAAGGGTGGCAACGAGCTCGCCTTCGGCGAGTTCGGCATCCAGGCCCTCGAGCCGACCTACCTGACCAACCGTCAGATCGAGTCGGCCCGTATCGCCATGACCCGCTACATCAAGCGTGGCGGCAAGGTGTGGATCAACGTCTACCCCGACCGCCCGCTGACCAAGAAGCCCGCCGAGACCCGCATGGGCTCGGGTAAGGGCTCACCGGAGTGGTGGGTCGTCAACGTCAAGCCCGGCCGCGTTCTCTTCGAGCTGGCCGGTGTCCCGGAGCCGGTGGCCCGTGAGGCGATGCGCCTGGCCATGCACAAGCTCCCGATGAAGTGCCGGTTCGTGCGGCGCGAAGGTGGTGACATCTGATGGCAGTGGGGACCAAGGAGCTGGCCTCCGACAACCTGCGCGGATTCGACGACGACCGTTTGGCCGACGAGTTGCGCAAGGCCAAGGAGGAGCTGTTCAACCTGCGCTTCCAGTCGGCCACCGGTCAGCTGGACAGCCACGGACGGTTGCGCGCGGTCAAGCGCGACATCGCCCGGATCTACACCGAGATGCGCGAGCGCGAGCTCGGCATCTCCGTGGCACCCGCGCCCGCGCCGGCTCCGGTCGACGAGAAGGCTGCGAAGAAGGCCGACAAGGCCGCGAAGAAGGCTGAGAAGGCGGAGAAGGCATGAGCGAGCAGGACCAGACCAGCACGCCCCAGGACGCGGGCAGCGCGGTCGACCGCAACGACCGCAAGACCCGCCAGGGCTATGTCGTCAGCGACAAGATGGACAAGACCGTCGTCGTCGAGGTCGAGGACCGCGTCAAGCACCCCCTCTACGGCAAGGTCCTCCGTCGCAGCAGCAAGGTCAAGGCTCACGACGAGGCCAACTCGTGTGGGGTCGGTGACCGCGTGCTCATCATGGAAACCCGCCCGCTGTCGGCCACCAAGCACTGGCGCGTCGTGGAGATTCTGGAGAAGGCCAAGTGATCCAGCAGGAGACCAGGCTCAAGGTCGCCGACAACACCGGCGCCAAGGAGCTGCTGTGCATCCGCGTGCTCGGCGGCTCCGGCCGTCGGTATGCCGGCATCGGTGACACGATCGTCGCGGCCGTCAAGGACGCCATCCCCGGCGGCAACGTCAAGAAGGGCGATGTCGTCAAGGCCGTCGTCGTGCGCACCGTCAAGGAGAAGCGTCGTCCGGACGGCTCCTACATCAAGTTCGACGAGAACGCCGCCGTCATCCTCAAGAACGACGGCGACCCGCGGGGGACCCGCATCTTCGGCCCGGTCGGGCGCGAGCTTCGTGAGAAGAAGTTCATGAAGATCATCTCCCTGGCACCGGAGGTGCTCTGACCATGAAGATCAAGAAGGGTGACCTCGTCCAGGTCATCTCCGGCCGCTCGCAGAAGAACGGCGGCGACCGGGGCAAGCAGGGCAAGGTCATCGCCGTCTACCCCGACACCCAGCGCGTGCTCGTCGAGGGCGTCAACCGGGTGACCAAGCACGTCAAGTCGGGCGCCACGAGCCGTGGCAGCCGCACTGGCGGTCTGGTCCACGCCGAGGCCCCGATCCACGTGAGCAATGTTGCGGTCGTCGACCCGGACAAGGGCGTGCCGACTCGGGTCAAGACCCGCGTCGAGACCGTCGAGCGTGACGGTCGCGCCAAGACCGTCCGCACCCGCGTCGCCGTCCGCTCCGGCAAGGACCTGTGAGAGACATGGCTGAGACCACCACCAAGACCAGCCCGCGGCTGAAGGCCAAGTACCGCGAGGCGATCAGGCCGGCGCTGCAGGAGCAGTTCGGCTACGGCAACGTCATGCAGATCCCCGGCGTCGTCAAGGTCGTCGTCAACATGGGTGTCGGCGAGGCCGCCCGCGACAGCAAGCTCATCGAGGGTGCTGTCAAGGACCTCACGGCCATCACCGGCCAGAAGCCCGTGGTCACCAAGGCGCGCAAGTCGATCGCCCAGTTCAAGCTGCGCGAGGGTATGCCGATCGGCGCCCACGCGACGCTGCGCGGCGACCGGATGTGGGAGTTCCTCGACCGGCTCGTCACCGTGGCGCTGCCGCGTATCCGTGACTTCCGCGGGCTCTCGGGCAAGCAGTTCGACGGCCGCGGCAACTACACCTTCGGCCTCAACGAGCAGTCGATGTTCCACGAGATCGACCAGGACCGCGTCGACCGGGTCCGGGGCATGGACATCACCGTCGTCACCACGGCGACCACCGACGACGAGGGGCGCGCGCTGCTCAAGGCCCTCGGCTTCCCGTTCAAGGAGAACTGATCCCATGGCCAAGACCGCTCTCATCAACAAGGCCAACGCCAAGCCCAAGTTCGGCGTGCGCGCCTACACCCGCTGCCAGAAGTGCGGCCGCCCGCACTCGGTCTACCGCAAGTTCGGCCTGTGCCGGATCTGCCTTCGGGAGATGGCCCACGCGGGCGAGCTGCCCGGCGTGACCAAGAGCTCCTGGTAACAGACCACCCACCGACCAGACCGATCTACACCGCAGGTCGACCACCCGGCATACGGGATGGGCGAAACCGCGGTGAGGAAGGGCCCGAAGCCCAATGACGATGACCGACCCGATTGCGGACATGCTCACGCGTGTGCGCAACGCCAACTCGGCGCACCACGACTCCGTGTCGATGCCGTTCTCGAAGCTCAAGTCTCACATCGCTGAGATCCTCGAGCGCGAGGGCTACATCGGCGGGTGGAGCGTGGCCGACGCCGAGGTCGGCAAGACGCTGACCATCACTCTCAAGTACGGCCCCAACCGGGAGCGCTCCATCGCCGGCGTCCGCCGCGTGAGCAAGCCCGGTCTGCGGGTCTACGCCAAGTCGACCAACCTGCCGCGCGTGCTCGGCGGGCTCGGTGTGGCGATCATTTCCACCTCGACCGGCTTGTTGACCGACAAGCAGGCACACGAGAAGGGCGTCGGCGGGGAAGTCCTCGCCTACGTCTGGTGAGGGGAGCAGGACATGTCGCGTATTGGACGCCTCCCCGTCACGGTGCCCGCGGGCGTCGACCTCGCCATCGATGGCCAGGTCGTCACCGTCAAGGGCCCCAAGGGACAGCTCGCCCTCACCGTCGCCAACCCGATCGAGGTCGGGCGCGCCGAGGATGGCACGGTGCAGGTCACTCGCCCCGACGACGAGCGGCTCTCCCGCTCGCTGCACGGGCTGACTCGCACGCTCATCGCCAACATGGTCCAGGGCGTCACCCAGGGCTATGAGAAGAAGATGGAGATCGTCGGCACCGGTTACCGGGTGCAGGCCAAGGGCGCCAACCTCGAGTTCGCCCTCGGCTACAGCCACCCGATCACGGTCGAGCCGCCGGCCGGCATCAGCTTCGTCGTCGAGGCCCCGACCCGCTTCTCGGTGCAGGGCATCGACAAGCAGCAGGTCGGCGAGGTCGCTGCCAACATCCGCAAGCTGCGCAAGCCTGACCCCTACAAGGCCAAGGGCGTGCGCTACGCGGGCGAGCACATCCGTCGCAAGGTCGGAAAGGCCGGGAAGAAGTAAGCCATGGCAATGATCATCAAGCGCGGTGCCAGCAAGGCTGCCGCCCGGGTCCGGCGCCAGGTGCGCGGCCGCAAGAAGATCACCGGCACGTCCGAGCGTCCCCGTCTGGTCGTCTCCCGGTCGAGCCGCCACCTGGTCGCCCAGGTCGTCGACGACACCGTGGGCAAGACCCTCGTGAGCGCCTCGACGATGGAGGCCGACCTGCGTTCGCTCGAGGGCGACAAGACCGCCAAGGCCAAGAAGGTCGGCGAGCTGGTGGCCGAGCGGGCCAAGGCCGCCGGTGTCGAGGCCGTGGTCTTCGACCGCGGTGGCAACAAGTACCACGGCCGGATCGCCGCGATCGCCGACGGCGCCCGCGAAGGTGGGCTGGCCCTGTGACGTCACGGACGATCGGACTGGTTGTGAGCAACGAGATGAGGAACCACTGATGCCCGGACCCCAGCGTCGAGGCACCGGAGCGGGTGCCGGTGGCGGCAGCGACTTCGGTTCCGACCGCGGCGAGCGTCGCGGCCGCGGCGGTCGCGAGGGCCGTGACGGCCGTCGTGACGCCCGCGAGCAGGAGAAGAGCCAGTACCTCGAGCGCGTGGTGACCATCAACCGCGTCGCCAAGGTCGTCAAGGGTGGCCGGCGCTTCAGCTTCACCGCGCTCGTCGTCGTCGGTGACGGCGACGGCACCGTGGGTGTCGGCTACGGCAAGGCCAAGGAGGTGCCCGCGGCGATCGCCAAGGGTGTCGAAGAGGCCAAGAAGGCCTTCTTCAAGGTCCCGCGGATCCAGGGCACCATCCCGCACCCCGTGCAGGGCGAGGCCGCCGCAGGCGTCGTGCTGCTGCGTCCGGCCGCACCCGGTACCGGTGTCATCGCCGGTGGCCCGGTCCGTGCGGTCCTCGAGTGCGCGGGTGTCCACGACGTGCTGAGCAAGTCGCTCGGCTCGGCCAACGCCATCAACATCGTCCACGCGACGGTGGCGGCGCTGCGTCAGCTCGAGCGTCCCGAGTCGGTCGCGGCCCGCCGCGGTCGCCTCGTCGAGGACGTCGCTCCCACGGCCATGCTCAAGGCTGCTGCCGCTGCCAAGCCGGCCGCCAAGGTCGGTGCCTGATGGCTCGGCTCAAGGTGACCCAGCTCAAGGGTGTCGTCGGCGAGAAGCACTTCGCCCGCGAGACGTTGCGCTCGCTCGGGCTCAAGCGCATCGGCGACACCGTCGTCAAGGAAGACCGTCCCGAGATCCGGGGCATGGTCCGCGCGGTCACGCACCTCGTGGCCGTCGAGGAGGTTGACTGACCATGGCTGACCAGGCCAAGACCGAGGGCACCCCGCTCAAGGTGCACCACCTGCGTCCGGCCCCCGGCGCCAAGACCGCCAAGACCCGCGTGGGTCGTGGCGAGGGCTCCAAGGGCAAGACCGCCGGACGTGGCACCAAGGGCACCAGGGCCCGCTACCAGGTGTCCGAGGCGTTCGAGGGCGGCCAGATGCCGCTGCACATGCGCATGCCCAAGCTGCGCGGCTTCAAGAACCCCTTCCGCACCGTCTACCAGGTCGTCAACCTCGACCGGCTCGCTGCGCTCTACCCCGCGGGGGGCGAGGTCACCGTGGCCGACCTGGTGGCCAAGGGTGCCGTCCGTGACGGCTTCCCGGTCAAGGTGCTCGGCACCGGCGAGATCTCGGTGAAGGTCGCCGTGACCGCCGACAAGTTCTCGGCCACCGCCAAGGACAAGATCGAAGCGGCCGGCGGGAGCGCCACCGAAGCGTGACCGGACGGGCCCGGCATACCCCCTGCGTGATCCAGGCGGGGCGTATGCCGGGCTCGACTGGCATCCGCCCCCCGGTGCCGTAGCCTTTGATGCGCGGCGCGCGTGCGCCGCCCCCCAGCAGGAGGACGTGGAGTGCTGTCAGCTGTCGCCCGTGCTTTCCGCACGCCGGATCTGCGGCGCAAGCTGCTGTTCACCCTCGCGATCGTCGCGATCTTCCGGCTGGGCTCGGCCGTGCCGACGCCCGGTGTGAGCTACACGCTTGTCGCCCAGTGTCTGGCCAATGCCGACCCGGCGACCGGCTTCATCGGCCTGGTCGACCTGTTCAGTGGTGGCGCGTTGCTGCAGCTGTCGATCTTCGCGCTGGGGATCATGCCCTACATCACCGCGACGATCATCGTCCAGCTGCTCACTGTCGTCATCCCGCGCTTCGAGGCCCTCAAGAAGGAGGGTCAGGCCGGGCAGACCAAGATGACGCAGTACAGCCGTTATCTGACCATCGGTCTGGCCGTGTTGCAGTCCTCGACGCTCATCACCTTCGCGCGCCAGCCCGCGCAGATCTTCGGGGCAGGCTGCGACAAGATCCTCGCGGATGACTCGCTGCCGACGATCATCATGATGGTCCTCGTGCTCACCGCGGGCACCGGCCTGATCATGTGGCTCGGCGAGCTCATCACCGACCGGGGCATCGGCAACGGCATGTCCTTGCTGATCTTCACGTCGATCGCCGCGCGCTTCCCGTCGTCGCTGTGGGCCATCAAGCAGCAGGACGACCGCTGGGACGTCTTCATCGGCGTCATCCTCGTCGGCTTCCTCGTCATGGCGCTGGTCATCTTCGTCGAGCAGTCGCAGCGGCGGATCCCCGTGCAATATGCCAAGCGCCAGGTCGGCCGGCGGATGTACGGCGGGTCCTCGACCTACATCCCGCTCAAGGTCAACATGGCCGGCGTCATCCCGGTCATCTTCGCCTCGTCGCTGCTCGCGCTGCCCACGCTCATCGCGCAGTTCGCGACCCCGCGGGACGGCTCGGCGCCCCCGGACTGGGTCACCTGGATCGGCACCAACCTCGCGCGCGGTGACCACCCGATCTACATGACGATCTACGTCGCGCTCATCCTCTTCTTCACGTTCTTCTACGTGTCGATCACCTTCAACCCCGTCGAAGTCGCCGACAACATGAAGCGCTACGGCGGGTTCATCCCAGGCATTCGGGCCGGGCGACCCACGGCCGAATACCTCGACTACGTCTTGACCCGGATCACCGTCCCCGGGGCCATCTACCTCGCCGCGATCTCGCTCATCCCGCTCATCGCCCTGTCGTTGTTCAATGCCAACCAGAACTTCCCGTTCGGTGGCACGTCGATCCTCATCATCGTCGGCGTCGGGCTCGAGACGGTCAAGCAGATCCAGGCGCAGTTGCAGCAGCGCAACTACGAAGGATTCCTGCGATGAGACTGGTCATCATGGGCCCCCCCGGGGCCGGCAAGGGCACCCAGGCCGAGCGGATCGCCGAGCGCTTCGGCATCCCGGCGATCTCCACTGGCGCGATCTTCCGCGCCAATGTCAAGGGCAAGACCGAGTTAGGCCAGCAGGTCGAGGCGATCATGGCCGCCGGCGGCTATGTGCCCGACGAGCTGACCAACGCGCTGGTGCGCGACCGGCTCGCCCAGCCCGACTGTGCCGCGGGGTTTCTGCTCGACGGCTACCCGCGCACGGTTGGCCAGGTGCACGCGCTGGACACCTTCCTCGCCGAGGGTGACCGGCCGCTGGAGACGGCACTCGAGCTCATCGTCGACGAGGACGCCATGGTCGCGCGCCTGCTGGCGCGGGCCGCCGACCAGGGGCGTGCCGACGACAACGAGGAGACCATCCGCGAGCGGATGGCCATCTACCGCGCCCAGACCGCGCCGCTGACGGCGATCTATGCCGAGCAGGGCAAGTTGCGCCAGGTCGACGGCATGGGTGACATCGACGAGATCACCGAGCGGATCGCCGCGGCGCTGGCGGATCTGGCGGGCTGAGCGGCTTGTTCGGTCGTCGCCACACACCGGCCCGCACCGACGAGCAGCTGGTGCTCATGCGGGCTGCCGGGCTACTCGTCGGGCAGACCCTCGAGGTCGTCGCGGCCGCCGTGGCCGAGGGCGTGACGACGCTGGAGTTGGACCGGCTCGCCGAGACCTACATCCGTGACCACGGCGGGCGCCCGTCCTTTCCCGAGGTGCCGGGCTACCGGCATACCCTCTGCACGTCGGTCAACGAGGCGATCGTCCACGGGATCCCGGGCGAGATCGTGCTGCGGCGCGGCGATCTGCTGTCGATCGACTGCGGGGCGATCGTCGCGGGCTGGCACGGAGATGCTGCCGTCACCGTGGTGGTCGGCGGCGACGAGGCGGCCCGGCCCGAGGACCTGGCCCTCTCGCGCGCGACCGAGGCCTCGCTCTGGGCCGGGATCGCGGGGCTGCGGGTCGGCGAGCGGCTGTATGCCGTGGGGGAGGCCGTCGAGGCGAGCCTCACCGAGTCCGGCCGCCGGAACGGGCGGGACTACGGCATCGTCGAGGAGTATGTCGGGCACACCATCGGCCAGGAGATGCACCTGGACCCGCAGATCCCCAATTACGGCGTGTCCGCGCGGGGACCGATCGTCCGATCCGGCTACACGGGGGCCATCGAGCCGATGGTGACCCTCGGCTCGGCCGAGACCCGAGTGCTCGCCGACGACTGGACGATCGTCACCGTCGACGGGTCGCGCGCGGCGCACTGGGAGCACACGGTGGCCGTGCGCGACGAGGGCTTGTGGGTGCTCACCGCCGTCGACGGCGGGGCCGCGGGATTGGCCGCCTGCGGTGCGGCATATGCCCCGGTTCTCGGGTCGCATTGAGCTGGGCTATCGCTCGCACCCCTGTCCGAGTACGCTGCACCCTGGCGGTCGGCGCAAGCGCTTAGACCGCCGGTGTCGCCATCGGCTAGGGGAGTTGGGGGACTGCCTCCGATTCAAGCTCGCTCCGAATCTCGGAGGTGTGATGTCCCAACCACAACCGGACCCGATCCGGACTTCGCGCACTGTGGTCACCGACTACGAGGATGTCGAGCGCCGCGGTCGCCGCGGCCTGGGGGGAGCGTGGTGGTTGGCGCTGGCCGGCATACCTCTGCTGCTGGCCCTGCTCGGGAGCGTCGTGTCGCGCGGTGGAGTCGAGTCCGACCTCACCGAGGCGGCGCAAAAGGCGCTGAGCGCGGCGGGCGTGTCGGGCGCGACGGTCAAGTTCGACGGCCGTGATGGCACGGTGACCCTGCCTGCCGGCGTCGATGCCGCCAAGGCGCTCGACGTCGTCCGCGGCGTCGACGGAGTCCGGGTCGCGGACGCTGCCGGGACGGCGGCGGGTGGCAATGCGGCCGCCCCGAGCACCAACGCCGCACCGGCACCGAGCACACCATCCGCCGCTGCTCCTGCCGCGCCGGCGAGCTTCTCGATCGCCCACGCCGGCTCGACGATCACGCTGACCGGGACGGTGCCGGACGAGGCGACCCATCAGGCCATCCTCGCGGCCGCCAAGGCGTCCGCCGGCGGGGCGAGCATCGTCGATCACCTCACGGTGGCAAGCGGTTCGGCCCTGCCGAGCGGGCTCACCGCTGCCGGGATCGGCTCGGCGCTCGCAGCGTTGCCGGATGGCGCGCAGCTCAAGGCCGAGGGCACCACGGTGACCCTCACCGGCGAGGTGGCCAGTGACGCGGTCAAGTCGGCCGCCGCGACCGCCGCGGCCAGCTCCTTCCCGGGCGCGAGCATCGTCAACAACCTCACTGTCAAGGCGCCCGCCTTGCCGGCGGCGTGCGCGACCCTCGGTCAGACGATCACCGACGCGCTCAACGCCCACCCGTTGACCTTCGGCGTCGACTCCTCCGCGCTCAACCCCGACCAGGTCGCCGCGCTCAACACGCTCGGCGCGACGATGAAGGGCTGCGTGGGCGTGCCCGGCGGGCCGACCGCTGTCGCGGTCGCCGGCCACACCGAGGCCGGCGGCGTCAACGACCCCCTCAGCATTGCTCGCGCCGAGGCCGTCAAGGCCGTGCTCGTCAGCGCCGGGGTGCCGGCCGCAGCCATCACCACCAGCGGTGTCGGTGCGGTCGACCAGGCGGCTCCCAATACCTCGGACGCGGGGCGGGCTGCCAACCGTCGCGTCACCATCTCGGTCAAGTGAAAGGACCGGCACATGACTTGGCTGATCATCGACCTGTGGCTTTACTGCTTGCTCGCCTTCGTCGTCGGAGCCCTGCTCGCCTGGCTCATCGTCCGGGCCAGGTACCAACCCATCGAGCAGGTGCGCGAGGAGTTCGCGAGTGAGACCAAGGGAGTGCGCGCATGAGCTGGCTGGCTGGTCATTCGTGGATCTGGTGGCTGCTCAGCGGCCTGCTGGGCTTTGGCATCACCTGGTGGTGGATGGTCCGCAAGGTCCGTGGGCGCATCCCCATCGAGCGGGTCATCGAGCGCACGACGGGTGGTGAGGTCGCCGCCGGGTCAACCGGGACGGCGTCGGCCGCCTCGGCCACGTTCGCCGGCGCCGGCGTCGTCGGTGCTGCTGGGATGGCGGCCGCGGCCGCGACCCGGCGCGACGTCGACGTGGCCCCGGTCACCGAGGCCGTTGCGGCCCCTGTGGTCGAAGCGCCGGTTGTGCAGACGCCGGTCGCCGAGGCTCCTGTCGTCGAAGAGCCGGTGGTTGAGGCTGTCGAGGCAGCCGACGTGGCCGCGCCCGTTGTCGACGCTCCTGTTGTCGACGAGCCGGTTGTCGAGGAGCCCGTTGTCGACGAGGTCGAGGCTGCGGCCCCTGACGCCGTGGTCGAGGAGCCCGTTGTCGACGAGCCGGTTGTCGAGGAGCCCGTTGTCGACGAGCCGGTTGTCGAGGATTCCGTTGTCGACGAGCCGGTTATCGAGGAGCCCGTTGTCGATGGGCATGTCGATGCCGCGCCGGCCTCGCTGGCCGCTGGCGCTGGCCTCGCCGCTGCTGCTGCTGCTGCCTCGACCGGATCCCACGAGGTCGAGACCGGCGCGGTGACCGATGACGTCGACGCGCCGGCAGTCGCTGCCGAGCCGGAGGCGGTTGTCGCCGAGCCGGAGGCGGTTGTCGCTGACGAGGCCGTCGAGACGCCTACCTCCGCCCTGCTGGGCACCGGTGCCGCCGCCGGCGCCGCAGGCTATGCCGTGGGTGCGTATGGCGCCGGGTCGGTGGATCCGTTGGCGGATGGGTCGATGCCGGAGGGTTACCCGATCAAGGGCAACGCCGACTCGATGCTCTATCACTCGCCGGAGTCGCCGTGGTATGGCCGGACCAAGGCTGAGGCGTGGTTCGCCGACGAGGACACCGCGCAGGCGGCGGGCTTCGCGCGGTGGGACAGCAAGGCTCGTGGGGGCGGTGAGGGTGACGCTGGCGCGGCAGGCGCTGCCGCTGCGCTGGCTGCCCCGACCTACGCGGTCGGTGCTTATGGTGCTGGGTCGGTGGATCCGCTTGAGGATGGGTCGATGCCGGAGGGTTACCCGATCAAGGGCAATGCCGACTCGATGCTCTATCACTCGCCGGAGTCGCCGTGGTATGGCCGGACCAAGGCTGAGGCGTGGTTCGCCGACGAGTCGACCGCGCAGGCGGCGGGCTTCGCGCGGTGGGACAGCAAGGCTCGTGGCGCCGGCGATGGCGCCGCGACCTTGGCGGCACCGGCATACGCCCCGGGCAAGTTCGGCGCGGGGTCGGTCGATCCACTCGAGGATGGGTCGATGCCCACGGGCTATCCGGTCAAGGGCAACGAGGACTCGATGCTCTTCCACACACCCGAGTCGCCCTGGTACGCCCGGACGCGGGCCGAGGTGTGGTTCGCCGACGAGGCCACTGCGGCGGCGGCCGGCTTCAGGCACTGGGATCCGGACAAGCGCTGACGGCGGAAGGTCCACACTAGGGCCATGGGCACCGTCAGCGACTATTTGGCCACCGTCGACCCGGTGCGACGGCCCGCTCTCGAGCGGGTCGTCGCCCGGGCCTACGAACTCGTTCCGGACCTCGTCGAGGGCACGGCATACGGCATGCCGGTGTTGCAATATCGCGGCAAGGGCCTGATGTCGGCGATGAACGCCGCCAAGCACCTGGCCATCTACCCGCACAGTGGCGGGGTGGTCGCCAAACTGGGTGGCCGGCTGGACGGATTCAGCCTCTCGACCGGGACGATCCGCTTCCAGCCCGACCATCAGCTGCCCGATGACGTCCTCGACGATGTCATCCTCATCCGCCGCCAGGAGATCGACGAGGCCCTCGCCGAGCGCGCGGCCCGCCGCCGCTGAGCCCGGCAGACGGGCCTCGGGGCGGTCGCCGACGCGATTTCGGGTATGCCGTGCGCCTGCAGTAAGATTGTCCGTTGGGTGTCGGGTGCCTACGACATCTGCGCGTGTCAGCGCGCGTGTTCTGCAGACGTCACAGCTGTGTCACTGCAGGCATTCCCAGGCACGACGTTCAACGGATCGACGGAGGATATGGCCAAGAAAGACGGGGTCATCGAGATCGAGGGCACGATCGTCGAGGCGCTCCCCAACGCGACGTTCCGCGTGGAGCTCAGCAACGGTCACAAGGTGCTCGCCCACATCTCCGGCAAGATGCGCCAGCACTACATCCGGATCCTCCCCGAGGACCGGGTCGTGGTGGAGCTCTCGCCTTACGACCTGTCTCGTGGACGCATCGTCTTCCGCTACCGCTGAGCACCACCCAGCACCACCAGCACCACCAGCACGACCCCAGTCCCCGGACTCCCGGGGGCGCTCCCGATCCCATCGCATCGGTCCTGGCGACAGCCATGTCACCTGACCGGCGCACGATCAGAAGACACGAGGCAATGAAGGTTCAGCCGAGCGTCAAGAAGATCTGCGACAAGTGCAAGGTGATCCGCCGTCACGGGCGGGTCATGGTGATCTGCGAGAACCTGCGCCACAAGCAGCGCCAGGGCTGAACGCAGCACCTTCCCGAGCACGACCCGCGGGCTTCCCAGCACGCAGACAAGTGAAAACCGCAGCACCCGGCCCCTGACCGTATGCCGTGCGGCTCACCTCCCGATCGCGGGAGGTCGCCCCGAGCAGATTGGACAGGACGTCACCCCCGGCACGGAGGCCGGGGACCGGAGGCCCATGCACCACGATCTCGGCCACGAGTGGCCGAGGGTGCCCGGCATACCGGATCGGTGTCTGCACCAGACCTCCGCAACCGATCAGGAGAACAGCACCACATGGCACGTCTCATCGGCGTGGACCTCCCGCGTGACAAGCGCGTGGAGATCGGCCTGACCTACATCTTCGGAGTGGGTCGCACCACCGCGAGCAAGGCCCTCGCGGCAACCGGGATCAGCCCGGACACCCGGGTCAAGAACCTCACCGACGCCGACCTCGTCGCGTTGCGTGACTGGCTTGAGACCAACGTGAAGATGGAGGGTGACCTGCGCCGCGAGGTCGCCGCCGACATCCGTCGCAAGGTCGAGATCGGCTCCTACGAGGGCCTTCGGCACCGTCGTGGTCTGCCCGTGCGCGGGCAGCGCACCAAGACCAACGCGCGCACCCGCAAGGGTCCCAAGCGCACCGTCGCCGGCAAGAAGAAGGCCGGCAAGTAACCCCGACGGGTTGCCCGCCCCCCACACGTAACAGGACGTAGGAGAAACATGCCTCCCAAGAGCAGGACTGCTCAGGGCGCTGCCAAGAAGGTGCGCCGCAAGGAGAAGAAGAACGTCGCCCACGGGCACGCTCACATCAAGAGCACGTTCAACAACACGATCATCTCGATCACCGACCCCACCGGGGCGGTGATCTCGTGGGCCTCGGCCGGCCAGGTCGGCTTCAAGGGCTCGCGTAAGTCGACCCCCTTCGCCGCGCAGATGGCGGCCGAGGCCGCTGCTCGCCGCGCCATGGAGCACGGCATGCGCAAGGTCGACGTCTTCGTCAAGGGCCCCGGTTCGGGCCGCGAGACGGCGATCCGTTCGCTCACCGCCACCGGCCTGGAGGTCGGCGCGATCAGCGACGTCACGCCCTCGCCGCACAACGGTGTCCGCCCGCCCAAGCGTCGTCGCGTCTGACCGCCGGATAACGAGTAAGGAGAGATAGACAGTGGCTCGTTACACCGGCCCCATCACCAAGAAGTCTCGTCGCCTCAAGGTCGACCTCGTCGGCGGGGACAAGAACTTCGAGATGCGCCCCTTCCCGCCCGGCCAGCACGGCCGTCGCCGGATCACGGAGAAGGAGTACCTCACCCAGCTGCAGGAGAAGCAGAAGGCCCGCTTCACCTACGGCGTCATGGAGAAGCAGTTCCGTCGCTACTACGAGGAGGCGGCGACCCGTCCCGGCAAGACCGGTGACAACCTGCTGCGCATCCTCGAGTCGCGTCTCGACAATGTCGTCTACCGTGCCGGGCTCGCGCGCACCCGCCGCCACGCCCGTCAGCTGGTGACCCACGGTCACTTCGAGGTCAACGGCCACCGCGTCGACGTCCCGAGCTACCGGGTCGAGCAGTTCGACATCATCACGGTGCGCAAGCAGTCGGCCGAGTCCTTCCCCTTCGAGCTGGCTCGCCAGACCTTCGGGGACCGCACGCCGCCGGCGTGGATGCAGGTCGTCGACGGATCGCTGCAGATCCTCATCCACCAGCTGCCCGTCCGTGAGCAGATCGACACGATCCTCACCGAGCAGCTCATCGTCGAGCTCTACTCCAAGAACTAAGCAGGTATGCCGGTGCCTCGCCTCCCCAGGGAGGCGAGGCGCCCGGCATACAGGCTCAAACCCGGGCCACGGACAGAGGTGGCTCGGGGCGTCGTGAGCGTCATATAGCGGTCGCTCGCGGGAAGGAAGAATCATGCTCATCGCACAGCGCCCCGTGCTCAGCGAAGAGGTCGTCTCCGACAGCCGGAGCCGCTTCGTCATCGAGCCGCTCGAGCCGGGCTTCGGCTACACCCTCGGCAACTCGCTGCGTCGCACGCTCCTGTCGAGCATCCCCGGCGCCGCGGTCACCTCGATCCGCGTCGACGGCGTGCTCCACGAGTTCCAGACGATCCCGGGTTGCAAGGAAGACGTCACCGAGATCATCCTCAACATCAAGGGCCTGGTCGTCTCCTCGGAGCACGACGAGCCGGTCGTCATGTACCTGCGCAAGCA
>CAZLGB010000031.1:0-23793 GCA_964558825.1 uncultured Intrasporangiaceae bacterium | reverse complement strand
AACGCGCGCCCGGGCGGGCTGGGGTGCGGGGGCGCCTCCCGCGGGTGCCAGGGCAGGCCACCGGCCGCCTCGAGCTCCTCGGTGGCGGCGCGGACGGCCTCGGCCAGGTCCCGGGTGAGCTCGCGGGGATCGAGTGCCTCGATCGTATGCCGGGACACCGGCGCCGCCTCGTATGCCGTCCACGTCACCAACCGGCCCTCGTCCCCGGCCGGCCCGAAGCCGCTGACGACCGGCACGAGCAGCCCGCCGACCGTGGGGGCGATGACGCACTCACCGACATCGAGGGCGACCCCACGAGCGTCGGGTGATACGGACGGCATACCCTGCAGGGCGCCGGGACGGGGGAGCGCGACGAGCAGCACGCGCTCACCGGCTGCGTGCCATTGCTCCAGGGTCTCGAGCACCTCGCCCGCAACGTCGGTGACGAGCCCCTCGTGGGCGCGCTCGAGCGCGTCGCGCGCGTCGCGGCCGTGGGTCCAGGCGTCGGTGCCCCACAGCGCGACGCGGATCGACAGCGGCAGCCCGGACATGCCGGCCACCATAGACCGGACCTGACGTCCGGCCCGGACGCGCGCGGCTAGGGTGGCTCCATGAGCGACGTCCTGGCCTTCGCCGGTGTGAGCGTCGTGCGTGGCAAGAACAAGCTGCTCGACGACATCGACTGGGAGGTCGAGGAGGGCGAGCGCTGGGTCGTGCTGGGACCCAACGGCGCCGGCAAGACCACCTTGCTGCAGCTCGCCGCCGCGCGGATGCACCCCACGACGGGCGTCGTGGGGATCCTCGAGGAGGTCCTCGGCGCGGTCGACGTCTTCGAGTTGCGTCCGCGCATTGGGTTGGCCAGCGCGGCGATCGCCGAACGCATCCCCGGCGACGAGCTCGTCGGCAATGTCGTCGTCACCGCGTCCTACGGCATCGTCGGGCGGTGGCGCGAGACCTACGACCAGCAGGACTACGCGCGGGCGATGATCCTGCTCGACGCCATGGGCGCCGGCCACCTGGCCGACCGGCTCTACGGCACCCTCTCCGAGGGGGAGCGCAAGCGGGTGCAGATCGCCCGGGCCCTGATGACCGACCCCGAGCTCATGCTGCTCGACGAGCCGGCGGCCGGGCTCGACCTCGGCGGGCGCGAAGACCTCGTGGCCCGCCTCGGCGCCCTGGCCGCCGACCTCGACGCGCCCGCGCTCGTGCTCGTCACCCATCACGTCGAGGAGATCCCCCCCAACTTCACCGACGTCCTACTGCTGCGCGAGGGGCGCATCGTCGCCGCTGGTCCGATCGAGATCACCCTCACCGCCGCCAACCTCAGTGCGACCTTCGGGCTGCCGCTCGTGCTCGAGCGGCACGGCGACCGGTGGGCTGCCCGGGCCGCCGCGCCCGGTGCGGTGTCCGCGGGAACCCCCACGCCGACAAGCTCGTCCTAACAGATAGAGACCGCCACGGCGGTCACGAAAGAGGTGAGCGCCCTGTTTGAGGACAACGCCTGGGTCATCTGGGTCGGGGTCGCGCTCGCACTCGGTGCGATCGAAGCAGCGACGGTCGACTTCATCTTCATCATGCTCGCCGGAGGCGCGCTCGGCGGTGCGGTCGCGGCGGGGCTGGGGGCCAGCTTCCCCATCCAGGCCATCGTCGCAGCGCTGACGGCCATCGTCCTGCTCACCACGGTGCGGCCCTGGGTCAAACGCCGCTTCGCCCCCCACACCGGCCCGGCCACCATCGGGGTCGCCGGCAACGTCGGGCGGGCCGTCGTGGTCCTCGAGACGGTCGACGCCGCCGGTGGTCGGGTGCGCCTCGGGGGCGAGACGTGGAGTGCTCGCAGCGCCGCCGGGGTCACGCTCGAGGTCGGCACGGAGGCCCGAGTCGTCGCCATCGATGGCGCGACCGCCGTGGTCGCACCGGTCCCTCCGCTGCAGGATCACTGAGATGGGCTCCGGGGATCGGGTGCTCGTCGCGCTCGCGGGCGCGCGTCCGAGCGTCGCGAGCTGCTGCGAGCGGCCCGATCGACTCGCCCGGCGACCTCGTCACTCACCCTCAGAGACCACTGAATCCCGCCCCTCCCCATAGGAGCCCAGATGCCCCCCACCACGCTCATCGTCCTCGCGCTGCTGCTGATCTTCGCGATCATCGTCGTCGCCCGCACCATCCGCATCGTCCCGCAGCAGACGGCAGTGATCATCGAGCGGCTCGGCTCCTATGCCCGCACTCTCGACGACGGCATGCACATCCTCGTGCCCTTCATCGACAAGCCACGCGCCACCATCGATCTGCGCGAGCAGGTCGTCACCTTTCCGCCCCAGCCGGTCATCACCAGCGACAACCTCGTCGTGTCGATCGACACGGTCATCTACTACACGGTGACCGATGCCAAGTCGGCCGTCTACGAGATCGCCAACTTCATCACCGGCATCGAGCAACTCACCGTGACGACCTTGCGCAACGTCATCGGCTCGCTCGACCTCGAGCAGACGCTGACCTCACGCGACCAGATCAACGGGCAGCTGCGCGGCGTGCTCGACCAGGAGACCGGCCGCTGGGGCATCCGGGTCAACCGCGTCGAGCTCAAGGCCATCGACCCGCCGCACTCCGTGCAGGACTCGATGGAGAAGCAGATGCGCGCCGAGCGGGACAAGCGCGCCGCGATCCTCACCGCCGAGGGGTCGCGCCAGTCGGCCATCCTCACCGCCGAGGGCGAGAAGCAGGCGCAGATCCTGCGCGCCGAGGGCTCGGCCCAGGCCCGCGTGCTCGAGGCACAGGGCCAGGCCAAGGCCATCCAGCAGGTCTTCGACGCGATCCACCGTGGCAAGCCCACCCAGCGGTTGCTCGCCTACCAATACCTGCAGGTCCTCCCGCAGCTGGCCCGGGGCGACGCCAACAAGATGTGGATCATCCCCTCCGAGGTGACCGACGCCCTGCGCGGCATCAGCTCGGCGCTCGGTGGCAATGCCAAGGGGATCGACGCGAGTGACGAGGAGTGGGTCGACCCGGGGCCGGCGCCGACCGAGGATGCCCTGCCCCCCAAGCAGCTGCCAGACCCCAAGGCCGCGCTCCACCAGGCGCAGGCCGCGGCTGCCGACTCGACCCCCGAGGTGCGCACGCCACCGTCGCTACAGTGACCGGGTGACCTGGTCCCACGCCCTCATCGTCCTGCTTGCCGGCGTGGGGGCGGGGGGGATCAACGCGGTCGTCGGCTCGGGGACGCTCATCACCTTCCCGACCCTCGTGCTGCTCGGCTACCCGCCGCTCACCGCCAACGTCAGCAACAACATCGGGTTGGTCGCAGGCGGGCTGAGTGCCACCTGGGGCTATCGCTCTGACCTGCAGGCCCAGCGCGCCCAGCTGCGCCGGCTCGCGCCCTGGTCGCTGCTCGGCGGAGTGGTCGGGGCCACCCTGCTGCTCGTGCTGCCTGCTGCGGCATTCAAAGCCATCGTGCCGGTGCTCATCGTCGTCGCGCTGCTGCTCGTCGTCCTCGGCCCGCGACTGCAAGCGTGGGGGGCGCGCCACCACGGTGCGGACAGCGACGCGAGAGGCACCCAGGCGCGTATCCCGTGGCGCGCGGCCGCGCTCGCGGGCGGAGTCTTCGCCGGCGGGGTCTACGGCGGCTACTTCGGAGCCGCTCAGGGTGTGCTGATGATGGGGCTCTTCTCGGCGCTGGCGACCGAGCCGATCGAGCGGCTCAACGGCCTCAAGAACCTGCTCGTCACCGGGGTCAACACCGTTGCGGCCATTGCCTTTCTGCTCTTCGCGCGCGACCACGTCGACTGGGCGGTCGTCGCCCTCGTGGCCGTCGGCTCACTGCTCGGCGGACTGCTCGGGGCGGCGGTCGGTCGGCGGCTGCCACGACCGGTGCTGCGCGGGATCATCGTCGTCGTCGGCCTCGTCGCGCTGGTCAAGCTCGTGTGGTTCTCGTGACAGCGGCGCCTTCGACGTTGCCCGCTGGCGTCACCTGGGTCGACGACCCGACCGACCCGCGGCTCGCCGACTACTTCGGGCTGACCGACGTGGCCCTGCGCCGGCTGCTCGAGCCCGAGCGCGGGCTCTATCTCGCCGAGTCGGCGAAGGTCATCCGCCGGGCCCTGGCCGCCGGTCACCGGCCGCGGTCCTTTCTCATGGCCCCGCGGTGGCTCACCGACCTCGCCGACGTCGTCGCGGAGGCGAGCGCGCACGGCATACCCGTCTATGCCGGTGACCACCCGGTGCTGGAGGCGCTGACCGGCTTTCACCTGCACCGCGGGGCGCTGGCGGCCATGCACCGCCCGGTGCTCGCCCCGGCGGTCGAACTGATCCGGCACGCGCGCCGGGTCGTCGTGCTCGAGGACATCGTCGACCATACGAACGTCGGGGCCGTCTTCCGCTCGGCCGCCGCCCTGGGGGTCGACGCGGTCCTCGTCTCGCCCCGCTGCGCCGACCCGCTCTATCGCCGGTCGGTGCGGGTGTCGATGGGCACGGTCTTCCAAGTGCCGTGGACACGCATCGAGCCTTGGCCGGTGGGTGGGCCGGAGTTGTTGCGCGCCAACGGTTTCACGGTGGCAGCCTTCGCCCTCACGGAGGCGGCGGTGCCGCTTGAGGAATTGGCCGCCGACCCGCCCGAGCGGCTCGCGCTCGTCCTTGGCACCGAGGGCGATGGGCTCACCCGGCATACGGTGTCGGCGTGTGACCTCGCCGTGCGCATCCCGATGGCCGGGGGAGTCGACTCGCTCAACGTGGCCGCGGCCAGCGCCGTCGCCTTCTGGGCCCTGCGTGTGTGAGGATGGTCGGCCGTGAGCATCCCCACGAAAATCGTCGACCTCATCGGGGCACCAACGGACGTCGGAGCGGCACACCGCGGCGCGTCGATGGGGCCCGAGGCCATGCGCGTCGCCGGCATCCAGCAGACCCTCACCCAATTCGGCTGCCACGTCAACGACCTGGGCAATCTCTCCGGACCGGCCAACCCCTGGCTGCCGCCGGTGGACGGCTATCGGCACCTGCCCGAGGTGCAGACCTGGAACGAGATGGTCCACGAGGCCGTCTATGGGTCGCTCGCGGGTGGGCGGCTGCCCATCCTGCTCGGGGGTGATCACTGCCTGGCCATCGGGTCGATCAGCGCCGTTGCGCGGCACTGCCGCGAGCAGGGGCTGGCGCTGCGGGTGTTGTGGCTCGACGCGCACGCCGACTTCAACACGATGCGCACGACCCCCACGGGCAACATCCACGGTATGCCGGTCGCCATCCTCCGCGGCATGGGCCCCATCGAGCTGACCTCCATCGGTGGACACACTCCGGCGATCAAGCCTGGCACGGTGCGCCAGATCGGCATCCGCAGCGTCGACGAGGATGAGAAGAAGCTCGTCCACGAGGACGGCATGGACGTCTACGACATGCGCAATATCGACGAGCTGGGCATGCGCAAGATCATGCGCCGGGCGCTCGAGGGGCTCGACGAGCGGACCCACCTGCACGTGAGTTTCGACGTCGACTTCCTCGACCCGTCGATCGCCCCGGGCGTCGGGACGACCGTGCAGGGCGGCCCGACCTATCGCGAGGCCCAGCTGGTCATGGAGATGATCGCCGACACCGGGCGGCTCGGCTCGCTCGATGTCATGGAGCTCAACCCCGCCAAGGACCACGCCAATCGCACCGCCGAGGTCGCCACCGATCTCATCGACTCGATGTTCGGCAAGTCGACGCTCGTGCGGCTCAAGGGGACTCCCGCGGGCTGACGCCTCAGGGACGGGGGCGCTGGTCGGCCTCCGCGGAGCGAAAGCCACCTGTGAGGTGGGTTTCGCTCCGCGCGGCGCGCGCGCTCGATCGGGGCCAGCGGCCCGACTATCGGCCGTCGCCGCCGCGGAGGCCGCGGAGACGCCGCAGGACGGCCATGGTCTGGCGGGCGATCTCCAGCTCCTCGGCAGTGGGGACGACCCAGACCGGCACGAGGCTGTCGTCGGACGAGATGACCCGCTCGGCCGCGCCGGCGTCATTGCGCGCGAGGTCGAGCCGGATGCCCAGCAGCCCGAGCCGATCGCACACCTCTGCGCGCAGCCGGGGCGAGTGTTCGCCGATGCCGGCGGTGAAGGCGAGGGCATCGAGCCGGCCGAGCGCCACGGCATACGCCCCGACGTATTTGGCGATGCGATAGCTGACGACATCGAGCGCGAGGCGTGCGTCGGCATCGCCTGCGTCGAGGGCCGCGAGCACGGCCCGGAAGTCGTTACTGCCGGTGAGCCCGAGCAGCCCGCTGCTCTTGTTGAGGGCGCGGTCGAAGTCCTCGATCGAGACGCCTTGGGTCGAGAGGTAGAAGGCGAGCGCGGGGTCGAGGTCTCCGGGTCTGGTGCCCATGACGAGCCCCTCGAGAGGGGTGAGCCCCATCGACGTGTCGATGCACCGACCGCCTTGCACCGCAGCCGCGCTCGCGCCGTTGCCGAGGTGCAGGACGATGACATTGGCGTCGGCGGGGGAGCGGCCGAGCAGCGTCGCCGTGCGTCGCGAGACGAAGGCGTGGGACGTGCCGTGGAAGCCGTAGCGGCGCACCCGGTGCTGCTCGCGCCAGGTGCGCGGCACGGCATACGTGAAGGCGTGGGGCGGGAGGGTCTGGTGGAAGGCCGTGTCGAAGACCCCCACCTGCGCGACCCCAGGGAAGGCCCGCTGCGCTGCGCGGATCCCCGCGAGATTGGCCGGATTGTGCAGCGGCGCAAGCGGCGCGAGATCGGCCACCGCGTCGAGCACCGCGTCGTCGATGAGCACCGGGGAGCTGAAGCGGTCGCCACCGTGGACGATGCGGTGGCCGATGGCGTCGAGGTCGCCGGGCGCGAGGGCGGGCCCGTGGGTGGCGAAGGAGTCGAGCATCACCCGCATGGCCGCGTCGTGGTCGGGCGCGGTGACGCTCGCCTCGTGGGTGTGCGCTCCGGCCGTATGCCGTGCGCTTGCCTGGGCGTCCGTCTCACCGATGCGCTCGATCAGCCCCGAGGCCTCGGTGGTGCCCGAATCGGCCTGCAGGAGTTGATACTTGAGCGAGGACGAGCCGGCGTTGAGGACGAGCACGCGGTCGCCTCCGACGGCGCGGGCGGACGGCGGTGGGGCGGCCTGGTCGGCGGTGCTCATCGACTCACCGCCTGGATCGCGGTGATGGCGACGGTGTTGACGATGTCCTGCACGAGGGCGCCGCGGGAGAGGTCGTTGACCGGCATCCGCAAGCCCTGGAGGATCGGGCCGACCGCGACGGCGCCGGCACTGCGTTGGACGGCCTTGTAGGTGTTGTTGCCCGTGTTGAGGTCGGGGAAGATCAGCACCGTCGCGCGGCCGGCGACGGGCGAGCCCTTGGCCTTGGTCGCCGCGACGGCGACATCGACGGCGGCGTCATATTGCATCGGGCCGTCGACGAGCAGGTGAGGAGCGCGTGACCGCACCAATTCCGTTGCGGCTCGGACCTTGTCGACATCTGCTCCGCTGCCGGACGAGCCAGTCGAATAGCTGAGCATGGCGATCCGCGGCTCGATGCCGAACTGCTCCGCGGTCTGGGCCGAGGAGATGGCGATGTCGGCGAGCTGCTCGGCGGTGGGGTCGGGGTTGACGGCGCAGTCGCCGTAGACGAGCACGCGATCGGCCAGGCACATGAAGAAGACCGACGAGACGACCGACACCCCGGGCACGGTCTTGATGACCTGCAACGCGGGGCGGATCGTGTGGGCGGTCGTGTTGACCGAGCCGGAGACCATCCCGTCGGCGAGGCCGTCGAGGACCATCATCGTGCCGAAGTAGGAGCCGTCCTGGGCCGAGTCCCAGGCGAGGTCGAAGGTCACTCCTTTGGCCTTGCGCAGCTCGACCATCTCGTGGGCGAATCGCTCGCGCAGCGGGTCGGTGACCGGGTCGAGGACGGTCGCGGCGGACACATCGACCTGCAGCCGTTGGGCTTTGGCGGCGATGGTGTCGGGATTGCCGAGCAGGGTGACCCGCACGACGCCGCGGCGGATGAGTTGGTCGGCGGCGATGAGGATGCGGTCCTCCTCGCCCTCGGGCAGGACGATATGCCGTCCCGCGGCGCGCGCCCGGTCGATGAGCTGGTGCTCGAACATCAGCGGAGTGACGACGGACGAGGGCCCGGCTTGGATCTCGCGCAGCAGCCCGTCGGGGTCGATGTGCTGCTCGCACAAGGCAAGTGCCGTCTGGATCTTGCGGCCGGTGGTCCGGGAGATACGCCCGACCACGCCATCGAGGATGCGTGCGGTCTCGGCCGTGCCGGTCGGCACGGAGATGACCGGCAGCGAGAGCTTGAGCCCGTCGACGATCGCCGAGACCCGCGGATCGAGCTCGATCCCGCCGTTGAGCATGATCGCGGCGAGCGTCGGCGAGGTGCGCGAATAGTGCGCGAGCAGCAGCCCGAGCAGCACGTCAGCGCGGTCGGCCGGCGTGACGACGACATCGCCCTCACGGACCCGGCCCAGGACATTGGGCAGGGTCATCGCCGCGATCGCGACGCCGCTCGCCTCGCGGTCGAGCAGCGGCTCGTCGCCGTGCAGGAGTTGCCCGCCCACGGCCTGCATGAGGTCGCGCAGGGTGGGGGCCGAGAGCAGCGGGTCGGCCGGCACGGCATACGCCGGATGGCCGCCGGCCACCCCGGCGAGCGCCGCCTGCGTGGCCGCCAACTCGGAGGGCTCGGTGCGATTGGCGATGACGGCGAGCACGTGCGCATGGTGGGCGTGGGCCTCGTTGACCGCGTGATCGGCGGCCGCGCGCACCTGCTCGCCGGTGCGCCCCGCACCCGACACGACGAGGATCATCGGCGCCCCGAGGTTGGCAGCGATCCGGGCGTTGAGCGAGAACTCGCCCGGCGCGCCGACGTCGGTGTAATCGGAGCCGAGGACGAGCACGGCCGTATGCCGGGCCGCAAGGCTGTGGAAGCGGTCGACGAGGCTCGACATGGCCCGGTCAGGGTCGTCGTGCATCTCGGCATAGGTGACCCCGAGGCAGTCCGCCAGCGGGTCCGGCTCGCTGACGCGGGAGAGCAGCAACTCGACCGAGGCGTTGGCCTCTGGATCGCGCGAGCGCACGAGCGGCCGGAAGACCCCGACGCTGGGGGAATAGCGGTTGGCCTGGTCGAGCAACCCGAGCGCCACGACCGTCTTGCCCGAGCCCGCCTCGGCCGCCGCGAGGTAGATGCTGATCACCACCCTGCCAACCTATGCCCGCTGATGGGTGTGCTCGCGCATGGGCAGGTCCGCGCGCGCGTGAACCGTGTCGATGTATGCCGTGCCCTCGTGCTAACGTTGCGGGTCGCGAGGGCGGCCCGGTCACGGGGCGCCGGAGCGGACACCTGTCCGGGTGGCGGAATGGCAGACGCGCTAGCTTGAGGTGCTAGTGCCCTAACGGGCATGGGGGTTCAAGTCCCCCTCCGGACACCGAGGTCGCCCCGAGTTTGTGCTGGTCACAGGCTCGGGGCGATTGTTTTTTCTTTGGGTGTCGTCCGTCGAGGCGATTCCTGAGGGCGGTGCACGCCGCCTGTGCGCCGAGCGCGGCTGGCGCCGGCCGTGCTTGGATGAGCACGAGTCGCAGAAGCGGTCTCGGGGGTCGTCGCGTCGCCGGGGGATGGGGGCGCGACGTCACGCCCGCACCGGCACGGGGGTCCGCGAGACCTGGGCAACGAAAGGCGTCTGGCCATGACCGTGCAGTCCGCCACTCCCTTCATCGTCATCGGCGGCGGGCCAGTGGGATTGGGAGCGGCCCTGCTGCTGGCCGGCGCGGGGCACCGAGTGACCGTCTATGAGGGCAAGGCCGAGGTGCGCACCTCCGATGCCAACAGCTATCCGCTGAGGGTCAACGCGCGGCCAGGAGGCATTCCGGCGCATCGACCCCGACCTGCACGCACAGTTGATGGAGACCGGGGCCCTCGTCAAGGGTTGGCGCATCTATGCCGGGCAACGCCGGGTCGCCGAGCTCGCTAGCGGGACGGTCGTCGCCATGACGCGTGGCTTCCTCAACCGCGTGCTGCTCGAGCACGCCGAGGCCAACAGCTCGGTGACCATCCACACCGGGCACAGCCTCAAGACCGTCGACTTCGGGACGCAGCATCTTGCCTTCGAGACCCCCACCGGCGAGGAGCTCACCATCGATGCGAGCGCTGCCCGGGTCATCGCCGCCGACGGGGTGTGGTCGCATGCCCGCAAGGCGATGACCGAGCAGATCGACGGATTCGTCCCACAGGTCGGCGAGTGGGGTCTGCGCTTTCGGGTGCTGTTCTCGCAACCGGGTGCCTCGGCGCCGGGCATGGACCCCTACTGGCACTACATCTTCGGCGAGAAGGGTGTCTATTCGGCCACCCTCAAGGATCAGGTGTGGACGGTGTCGACGACGGCCATCACCGGCACCGACGACGAGAAGCTGCTGCTCTCGGAGGAGGCCACCCCCGACAACCTGCGGGCACTGCGCTCCTACGTCAAGGAATACGCCCCCCTGGCAGCGCCTCTGCTCACCGACCAGGACTATGTCGACTTCTTCTCCCGTGGGTCCTTCTCCGGTGCCGTGGTCCGGTGCCCTTATGTCAACGTCGGCGAGTGGCTCGTGCTCATCGGAGACTCGGCGCACAGTGTCATCCCGCCGACCGGCGAGGGAGTCAACTCCGGTCTCGAGGACTGCTGCATCCTTGTCGACCACCTCACGTCGGGATCGGCGACGCCGTTTGCCGACTACAACGCCCACCGGATGCCGGACCTCGCCGCCCTCGGCGAATACGCGTGGACGCTCATGGAAAACGTCAACACCACCGACCCGGCCCGCAAGGTGTCGACCCTCGTGCTGCGCATCCTCGGTGGCATCGGCCAGAAGGTCGGCATCAAGGGCAGCCAGGTCGAGGACAAGCTCTTCGGCCCGAGCGCCGACCGCACGCCCTATCGCGAGATCTTCGCCCCGTGGATCGCCGAGCAGCATCGGCTCTATCCGAAGGTCTACGCCGTCGTCCACTTCGGGCATACGAGGCGGCCAAGAAGGCCGACGAACTGGCGAAGAAGAAGTCCGAGGAGGCCGCCAAGGCCCGCGAAGATGCGCAGAAGAGCAACCCTTCAGGCCAGCCGACCTCGACCTCCACGCCGACCTCTACGCCGACCTCGGCGCCGGCCCCGACCGGCAGCACGGCGCCCACGACCAACGGAACACCGGCCGGGCAGGATGCCGAGAGCACCTGCGAGAAGCTCCGCCAGCAGGTGTGGCAATGCGAGCAGTCGGGGTGGAAGACCTTCGACTGCCAGCAGCTGGCCGGGATGCTGCAGGGCTGTCGAGTCGACCTGACGGTCGCCCTTGTCGACGGCGACAGCGCCGTGTGCGGCACGCCGACCATCTCGGCGGCCGAGTTGGTCGTGGGGCGTGATCGCGCCTGCGGGCTGCTGGTCGCTCACCCGGTGCCGGGGGTCGACCCGTGCGAGCTCGTGGTCGAGGGCTCGCCTGAGATCACGGGTGGATGCGATCCGAGCGTGGCCTATGGCGGTTGCCCCGACGAGCAGCCCGTGGTGGTCGAGGGTGACGACACGTTGTGCTTCCCGGCACCGCCGGGGGCGCCGCCGATGCCCTGCGTCGATCCCACGCCAGGTGGCGGTCCGGTGGTGGGCGGCGTCCTCATGGACAGCGAGGGTTCCGTGATCGTCGCTGGCGGCGGTGGCGTCGTCGTGCTGGGCCAGGGCTATCCGCCGCGGCCCTGACCGTCTTGCGGACTGGGTTGCGTAGATCGGCGCCTGTCACGCACCACGAACGACTACCCCCCATGCCTCGGACCCTGGCTGAGCACGCAGGTTTCCTCTTGAGTCACTCCCGCATCAGGCGTAACGCATTGGGAGAGAGGCACATTGCGGACCCAAGGGTCTGTCGGTGGTCGGTCGTAGCGTGTCTGCATGGACACCGACAGCCTCTCGACAGCACCGGGCGCGAACGCCAGTGCTGCCGAGCGACAGGCTGCTCTCGTGGCCGCGGTGGATGCCCTCGCCGACCTGTCGAGCGTCCTGTGGCAGGTCCCAAGCGACGGGCTGGCCACGTGGGTGACCCTCGTCGACCGGCTCGCTGCCCTGGCCAGTGGAGCGAGGGTGGCGCTGACAGCTGAGGCCCAACAGCGCGGCGAGATCGCCGCGAGCCAGGCTCGTTCGGCTGCAGGGTGGCTTGCTGCGGCCGCCCCGAGCCTGGCGGCCGCGGGAGGCGTCGGTGCTGTCGTCGGAGTGGTGGATCAGGCTCTCCGGCCGAGCGCGCGACCCTTGGTGTCCGCGGTGGTGTCAGGGGAGTTGCCCGCGCCGGTGGCGGTGACCATCACCCGCGAGCTGGATCGGCTGCGGCCGCGGTTGCTCCCGGAGGCGGTGCCGACGGTGCTCGCGGGGATGATCGAGGTGGGCAGCGGGTTCGGCTCTCGGGCGGTCCGCGAGCTGCGTGCCCGCATCTTGGCCGAGCACGGCATACCCGAGGAGTTTGATGCCCTCCAGGAGGCATCCGCCGCGGCGGTGTCGCTCTCTGCTCCGGTGGGCGACGAGCTGGGGATGTTCAGCTACCGACTGCTGACCGACGCGGTCGGCAAGGCCGTGCTCGAGGCCGCGATCGGGCCGTTGTCAAGACCGGTGCCCGAGCCCGATGGCTCGCCCGATCGTCGTCCGGTCTGGGTTCGGCGAGCCCAGGCACTGATTGAGGTATGCCGTCGCGCCACGGCCGCCGGGACGTCGGTGGCCAGCGGCCTCAAGTCGACCCTCCTGGTGACGATGTCCTTGGAGGATCTGCGCGCAGGCCTGAGGGCGGGGCGTGCGGTCGGGTCGAGCGAGGCGGGCACCCTGCTCTCCGCCGGAGCTGTCCGCCGGCTCGCCTGCGATGCGGGCCTGGTGCCTGTGGTGCTGGGCGGCGAGGGCGAGGTGCTCGATCTGGGGCGCTTGGAGCGACTCTTCAGCTCCGCACAGCTCAAGGCGCTGTGGCTGCGCGATGGCGGGTGCACCTTCCCTGGATGTGGGCTCCCCGCGCACTGGTGCGACGCCCACCATGTGTTGCATTGGCTGGATGGCGGTCGGAGCGCGCTGACCAACGCCGCGTTGCTGTGCGGGCGCCACCACACGATCGTCCATCGCGATCGGCTCACGGCGAGCGTCACGGCGAGGGGCGTCGACTGGGACACCGCCATCGGCAGCTACGACCGGGCACACCAACGCCCACCGCAGTGGCGTTCGCACGGTGGTGGCGGGGGGTCGGAGACGGTGGGAGGCGGCCCGGCGGCCTGACGTGGGGGACTGACGTGTGGGCCTGACTGTGGGCCTGACGTGTGGGCCTGACTGTGGGCCTGACTGTGGGCCTGACTGTGGGCCTGACTGTGGGCCTGACCCCTGCCATCAATGCTCCGGACCCCTGCCATCAATGCTCCGGACCCCTGCCATCAATGCTCCGGACCCCTGCCATCAATGCTCCGGTCGGGGTGGCGACAGGTCGGTCGCCGGGTGGGGCCGGTGGCCCGAGTGGGTCGGCGGCGCCGCGAGTGCGCTGACGGCCGCACCGGTCGGCTTGGTGATCGCGTGCGCCTTCCTGGTGGCGCGGCGGCCGGTTCCCATACCGACTGCCGCAAAATCACGAGCGCAGCAGAACCCCAGCCAGCACGAGCATCGTCAACCCGATGAGGGTGTCCAACACCTGCCACGTGCGTGGGCGGCTCAGTGGCGCGGCGAGTGCCCGGCTGCCGAAGCCCAGCCCGCTGAACCACACGATGCTCGCAATCCCGGCCCCGGCGGCGAACCACCACCGGCCCATCTGGCCGTGCTGGTTGGCGATATTGCCGAGCATGAGCAGCGTGTCCAGGTACACGTGCGGGTTGAGCCAGGTCAGCGCCAGCGTGGTGGCCACGACCGACCCGAGGGGCGATCCGTGCCGCGCCCCATTGCCGGGCAACGCTCCGGCACGCCGCGCCGACCACAGCGAACGCACCCCGAACCAGGCGAGGTATGCCGCGCCCAGCCACTTCATCGCGGTCAGCAGCGTCGGCCGGTCGGCGATGAGCGCCCCCATCCCCGCGGTGCCGGCGACGATGAGCAGCAGATCCGACACTGCACAGATCCCCACGACCAGGCCCACCCGGTCGCGGGCCAGGCCCTGGCGCAGGACGTAGGCGTTCTGAGCGCCGATGGCCACGATGAGTCCGAGGCCGGTGAGCAGACCGGCGAGCAGGTCGGGGAGCACGACGCCGACGCTACGGAGGTGCACGGCATAAGTCCAACGACAGATTGTCATGCAGGATTAGCATGACTTCATGCAACAGGAGCAATTGCGGACGCTCGCGGCGATCGTCGACGAGGAAAGTTTCGAGGGGGCGGCAGACGCGCTGCGCATCACCCCCTCCGCGGTGAGCCAGCGGATCAAGGCCCTCGAGGCGCATGTCGGACGGGTCGTCGTCGAGCGCACCAGTCCGGCCCGCCCGACGGCCGCGGGAGAGGTGCTGTTGCGCCTGGCTCGCCAGCAGGAACTGCTGCAGATCGAGGCCTGGGACGAGCTCGGAGGCCGCGCTGACGCCGACGCGCGCGGCACAGCGGCGCGCTCGCAGGGCGAGGCGCCGGCGCGTTTCCCGCTCGCAGTCGCAGTCAACGCCGACTCCCTGGCGACGTGGTTCCGCGACGTCGTCGAAGAGGCCGCCACCTGGCCCGACATCACTCTGCGTCTGGTTGTCGACGACCAGGACCACACCGCCGACTTGCTGCGCCAGGGCAAGGTCCTCGCCGGTATCAGCTCCAACGCGGCGCCGGTCGGTGGCTGCGCGGTCCACCCGCTCGGCGTCATGCGCTATGTCGCCGTCGCGACGGCGGATCTCGCTGCGGCACACGGATGGAGGCCAGGGCACCGCGCCGCCCGGATCGGCTGGGAGACGCTGCCGGTGGTCCGCTTCAACGCGCGTGACACCCTGCAGGAGGACTTCCTCAAGGAGCGCGGCCACCGCAGCGGCCCCGTCCATGAGGTGCCCTCCCCGGAGGTCTTCGCACAGGCCGTCCGCTGGGGGCTCGGGTGGGGGTTGCTGCCCGAGGCCCAGCTCGGCGACTCCCTGCGCAGCGGCGAGCTCGTGCGCCTGGCCGCAGATCCCGTCGACGTGCCGCTGCACTGGCAGGCCTGGCGGATGTCCTCCACGCGTCTCAGCCGGCTCTCCGATGCCGTCCGTGCCGCGACCACCCGGCGGCTGCGCCCGTGTTGAGCCCGCCGGCCCCCAGGCCGCACGCTGACCCCACCCAGCCGGACGGGGGGTCGCCCTCCCGTCGTCCGGCCCGCACGGGTATGCCGACCGGTTAGGTTGGGCCCCATGGCGGACGGACAACAGGCGGCACCCGAGGACACCGACCGACCCGAGCGCACGGCATACGGCCGAGCCGACCGGGACCAGGGCCACGCGGGGATCCGGCCGGAAGACGAGGTCGTCAGCCTGTGCCGCGACCTCATCCGCATCCCGTCGGTCAACGCCGGCGACAACGCCGGCCCAGGGGAGCGCGCTGCGGCGGAATACGTCATGGACAAGCTCCACGAGGTCGGTCTCGACCCGGTCCTCGCCGAGAGCTCCCCAGGCCGGGCGAGCGTCATGGTCCGCATCGAGGGAGCCGACCCCAGCCTGCCGGGACTGGTCGTCCACGGACACCTCGACGTCGTCCCGGCCAACGCGGCCGACTGGCAGCTCGACCCCTTCGCCGGGGAGGAGCGCGACGGCTGTCTCTGGGGCCGCGGCGCCGTGGACATGAAGGACATGGACGCGATGATCCTGGCCTCGATCCGCGACCTCGCGCGCACGGGCGCCAAGCCGGCCCGCACGACGACCTTCACCTTCTTCGCCGACGAGGAGGCCGGCGGGGTCTATGGCAGCATCTGGGCGGCCCGCGAGCGCCCCGAGTGGTTTGCGGGGGCCAGCGAGGCGATCAGCGAGGTCGGCGGTTTCAGCGTCACCCTGCCGCCGACCGCGGCCAATCCGCAGCCGCGGCGCGCCTACCTGCTGCAGACGGCCGAGAAGGGCATCGCCTGGCTGCGCCTGCACGCGCACGGCCGCGCGGGACACGGGTCGGTCCCCAACGAGACCAACGCCGTCGTGCGCCTCGCCCAGGCGCTCGCCCGCATCGAGGCGCACGTCTGGCCGCGCGAATACGTCGCCTCGGTGCGCGGCCTGCTCGACGGGCTGAGCGAGCTGACCGGCATCCCGTATGCCGCCGACGACCCGTCGATCCTGCCTGCCGAGTTGCTCGCCACCCTCGGCGGTGCCCAGGGGTTCGTCCTCGGCACGCTGCGCGACACGGCCCAGCCGACCATGCTCACCGCCGGCTACAAGCACAACGTCATCCCGCAATCCGCTACTGCCGCAATTGATTGCCGCTTCCTGCCCGGTCACGAAGACACGCTGATGGCCACCATCCGCGAGCTCGCCGGCGAGCACGTCGAGGTCGAGGTCGTCCACCACGATGTGGCCCTGGACGCTCCTTTCAGCGGGTCGCTCGTCGGGGCGATGCGCCAGGCGCTGCTCGCCGAGGACCCGGGGGTGGCAGTGTTGCCCTATTGCCTCTCCGGCGGGACCGACAACAAGGCCCTCTCCAAGCTCGGCATCACCGGCTATGGATTCGCCCCGCTGCGGCTGCCCGGAGAGTTGGACTTCGTGTCGATGTTCCACGGCGTCGACGAGCGGGTGCCGCTCGACGCGCTGCGCTTCGGTGCCCGGGTGTTGCGGCGATTCCTCGACCTCGCCTGATCCGGCTTGGTCACCCCGAGCCCGCACGTGACCTCCGAGGCGATAACGTCAGGCCATGACCGCTGACCCGCGTGCTGCTCTGGCCCGCCTCGTCTCCGCTCTCGAGCGACACCTCGAGATCGCCTCGACCCGGCGCGATCCCGATGACCCAGGCGTCGTCGCGGCGGCCGAGGCCCTCGCGGAGGCCTTCGACGACTACGACGAGGCGCTCTTCGAGGCCACCGAGGTCGCCACGCCTCTCGCGGTGTACGGCGATGACGACTTCGACGAGGACGAGGAAGAGGACGACAAAGACGAAGACGAGGAGGCCGTCGTCTCCGGCAGCGACGAGGTCGCCACGAGCGACATGTATGCCGGTCTGGACGACGAGGACGTCGACTTCGACGAGGTCGAGGACGACGGCGCGGACGACGGCGAGGACGAAGACGACGACGATCTCGACGACGAGGACGACCTCGACGAGGACGACGAAGACCTCGACGAAGACGATGAGGACGAGGACGAGGACGAGTTCGACGAGGAGCCGGTAAGCAACTAGGCCGCTGGGAGGCGGCTCGGAGTCGGCGAAGAAGTGGCCCGCGCCCAGGCGGCTCAGAGGCGGCTTGGCGCCTGCGAAGCAGCCGGCGGGGCCGCCTTCGGTCAGGCCGACACGTCGTCGAGCGCCCGGCGCAGCTCGGCCGGCAGCTCCAACTCCTCCGCGCGCAGCGCCGCCCGCAACTGGGCCAGGGTCCGCACTCCGACGATCGGGGCGGTGACCCCAGGCAGGTCGCGCACCCACGCGAGCGCCACCTCGGCCGGGCTCACGCCGAGGCCCTGCGCGGCGGTCGCCACCGCCTCGGTGATCGACACGGCCCGTTCGTCAAGGAAGCGCTCGCGGAAGGCCGGAAAGTCGGTGCTGGCCGCCCGGGACTCCGGAGGTATGCCGCCGCGATACTTCCCGGTCAACACCCCCCGGCCCAGCGGCGCCCACGCGAGCACCCCGACCCCGAGATGGTCGGCCGCCGGCAGGACCTCGTGCTCGGCGTCACGACAGACGAGAGAGACCTCGACCTCGTCGGCGACGAGCGGCAGGCGCGCGAGCTCCGCGAGCGAAAAGGCCCGCGCCAGTTGCCAACCCAGATAGTTGGACACCCCGACATAGCGCGCGCGACCGGACTGCACGGCATACTCCAGCGCGCCGAGCGTCTCCTCGAGCGGCACGTCGTCGCTCCAGGCATGAGCCACCCACACGTCGACATGGTCGGTGCGCAGCCGTCGCAGCGAGTCGTCGAGATCGGTGAGCAGGGCCCGGCGCGAGGTGTCGACGACCCGGCCGGCCGGACCCCGGCGGATGCCGGCCTTGCTGACGACGACCACCTGGTCGCGGGGGACGACCGGACCGAGCAGCTCCCCGAGCCACTCCTCGGCCACCCCGCCCCCATAACCATGGGCGGTGTCGACGAGCGCGCCACCCGCCTCGACATAGGCGGTCAGCAGGTCGCGCGCCACCTCGGCATCGACGCTGAGCCCCCAGGTCAACGTCCCGAGGGCGAGCCGGGAGACGTGCAGGCCGGAGCGGCCGAGGCGGCGGGTGTGCATGGCGCAAACGCTAACCTGCCCTTATGCGACTCGGACTCAACCTCGGCTACTGGGGCGCGGGCAACAACAAGACCAATGTCGACATGGCCGTTGATGCCGACCGGCTCGGCTATGCCGTGGCCTGGGCCGCCGAGGCCTACGGCTCCGACTCGCCGAGCGTGCTGGCCTGGGTCGGGGCGCTCACCGAGCGGATCCATCTCGGCACGGCGGTCATGCAGATCCCCGGTCGCACGCCGACGATGACGGCAATGACGGCGGCGACGATCGATGCCCTCTCCGGCGGGCGCTTCCGCTTGGGGCTTGGGGTGAGTGGCCCTCAGGTGAGCGAGGGCTGGCACGGAGTGCGCTTCGACGCGCCATTGGCCCGCACCCGCGAATATGTCGACATCGTCCGCATGGCGCTGCGCCGCGAGACCGTCTCGTATGCCGGGCGCCATTTCACCCTGCCGCTGCCCGACGGCCCGGGGAAGGCGCTCAAGCTCACCGTGCGCCCCGAGCGCGAGGACCAGATCCCCGTCTACCTGGCCGCCGTCGGCCCCAAGAACCTCGAGCTCACCGGCGAGATCGCCGACGGCTGGCTGGCGATCTTCTTCAGCCCCGAGCACTCCGCCGACCTGCGCGCCTCGCTGGCGACGGGCGCCGCTCGGGCGGGTAAGGGGGTCGCGGGTGGGTCCCCGCTCGACGGTTTCGACATCGTGCCCACCGTCCCGGTCGTCGTCACCGACGACATGGACTACGCGTATGCCGCGGTGGCGCCCTATGCCGCGCTCTACATCGGCGGGATGGGCTCGCGGGAGAAGAACTTCTACAACCAGCTCGCTTGCCGGATGGGGTTCGAGGCCGAGGCCCGCGAGATCCAGGATCTCTACCTCGCCGGGCGCTCCCGCGACGCCGCGGCGGCCGTGCCGCACGCCTTCCTCGACGCGACGAGTTTGCTCGGCCCCCGCGAGCGCATCCGCGATCGGCTCGCGGCCTACGCCGAAGCCGGGGTGACCACGCTGTCGGTCGCGCCCTACGGCCTCTCGGTGGAGCGGCGCCGCGCCATCGTCACGACGATGGCCGAGATCGCAGAGGAAGCCGGGCTAGGCTGACCCCTCGTGTCAGACCTCAGCTTCCTGCAGTCCATCGTCCTTGGTGTCGTCGAGGGGCTGACCGAGTTCCTCCCCGTGTCCTCGACGGGTCACCTGACGATCACCGAGAAGCTCATGGGCTTCGCGGTCGACGACAAGGCCATCACGGCATACACCGCGATCATCCAGCTGGGCGCGATCGCCGCGACCTTCCTCTACTTCTGGCGCGACATCGTCCGGCTCGTCGGGGCCTGGGTCGGCGGGCTGCGGGAGCCGATGCGACGCGACCACCCCGACTACGGGCTCGCCTGGGCCGTCATTGCCGGATCGATCCCGGTGGCGCTCGTCGGCTTTGCCCTGCGCAAGGTCATCGAGGGCTCGCTGCGCAGCCTCTGGGTCGTCGCTGCCGCCCTCATCCTCTGGAGCGCCGTCATGGTGCTCGCCGAGACCCGCCACGCCAAGCTCGTGCGCGAGGGGAAGGAGCGCGGGGAGGGCACGGTCACGCTGCGCGACGGGCTGATCATCGGGCTCGTCCAATGTCTGGCGCTCATCCCCGGCGTGAGCCGCTCGGGCGCGACGATCTCCGCCGGGCTCTTCCGCGGCATCGACCGGGTCACCGCCACGCGCCTGTCCTTCTTCCTCGCGATCCCCGCCCTGACGGCCGCCGGGCTCTTCGAAGCCGCGACGACGCCGCTCTCGGGGCTCGGGATGGGGCAGATGGTCGTGGGGGTGCTCGTCGCCTTCGGCGTCGCCTATGCCTCGATCGCGTGGTTGCTGCGCTTCGTCGCTCACCACACGCTGACGGCCTTCGTCGGCTATCGGGTGGTCCTCGGCGTCGCCCTCGTCGTCGCGCTCGCCACGGGGGCGCTCACCGCCCGCTGAGCCCGGCTAAAGCCACTTGTGCTTACGGAAGAACACGAACAGCACGATGCTCGTCACGGCCATGAGGGCCATGATCGCGAAGTAGCCCCAGTAGATCTCGAAGCCGTTGTCGAGGGTGATGTGAGCCTCGAGCTCGGGCATGAAGTGAAAGTTCATGCCATAAACCCCGGCGATCATCGTCGGCACGGCCGCCATGGCGACCCAGGCCGAGATGCGGCGCATGTCCTCGTTCTGCTGGACAGCGACCTTGGCCAGGTGGGCGTTGAGGATTTCCGAGAGCAGTCGGTCATAGGACTCGACGTGGTCGTTGGTGCGAGCGAGGTGGTCTTCGACGTCGCGGAAGAAGGGGAGGACCTTTTTCTCGCCCTTGCCGATGTAGTTGAGGAAGGGGAAGCGACGCATCGCCTCGGTGAGCGGGGACGCGGCCCGACGGAACTCGAGGACCTCGCGCTTGAGCCGATATATGGAGCTCGCGTCGAGGTCGTCGTGCTCGGCGAAGACCTGATGCTCGATCTCGGTGAGGTCCTCGGCGATATAGCGGTCGATGACCTCGTAGTTGTCGACGACGCTGTCCATGACCCCGTGGAGGACCGCGAGCGGGCCGAGGCGCAGCTGCGCCGGGTCGGCCTCCAGTCGTCGGCGGACGTGGTCGAGCGGGTTGGCCTCGCCGCGGCGCACCGTGACGACGAAGCGGTCACCGACGAAGACCATGACCTCACCCGTCTCGATGTCCGAGGTCCGCTCGACATAGCGCAGCGTCTTGAGCACCGCGAGCAGGCTGCCCTCGTAGGCGTCGATCTTGGCTCGCTGGTTACCCGTGACAGCGTCCTCGACGGCAAGCGGGTGCAGCCCGAGTTCCTTGTTGACAAGGGCGAATTCGTCGTCCGTGGGG
Organism: uncultured Intrasporangiaceae bacterium; assembly: GCA_964558825.1. Classification (GTDB taxonomy): domain Bacteria; phylum Actinomycetota; class Actinomycetes; order Actinomycetales; family Dermatophilaceae; genus Phosphoribacter. The sequence continues at coordinate 2,699 of CAZLGB010000031.1, read as the reverse complement.
TCTTTGAGGCCGATCCAGAGGAAGCCGGAGGCGCTTGCGCGGAGGGCGGCCAGCTCGTCGGACAGGTCGGTCACCGCGAGTCTCACGCCGTCGACATACATGGCTTGGTCGACGATCACAGGGCATTTGATCATGAACGGCCAGTGGGGTGGGGGACCCTCGTCCCGATACGGTGACGTGGTGTCCACCGTCATGCTCGTGCGCCACGGCCGCACCTCCGCCAACGCGTCCGGGACCCTGGCCGGATGGCTCCCCGGCGTCGGGCTCGACGAGGTCGGTCTGGCCGCCGCGCGGGCTGTCGGCGAGCGGCTGGCTGCCGCCGGGATCACCCCGGTGCGGGTCGTCACCTCGCCCCTGCAGCGGTGCCAGGAGACTGCTGCTGCGCTGCTGGCGGCCTTCGGTGCGGGGCACGGCATACCCCTGGAGGCGGACGAGCGGCTGGGGGAGTGCCGCTATGGGGCGTGGACGGGGCGGCGGCTCGCCGAGCTCGCCAAGGAGCCACTGTGGCGCACCGTCCAGGACCACCCGTCGGCGGCCCGCTTTCCCGACGGCGAGGGCGACACGGCAGGTATGCCGGGTGAGTCCATCGCGGCGATGCAGGCCCGGGCCGTCGCCTGCGTGCGCGAGATCGACGTCGCCGTGGAGGCCGAGCACGGCCCGCGCGCCGTGTGGCTGGCCATCTCTCATGGCGACGTCATCAAGGCGGTGCTGGCCGACGCCGCGGGGCTGCACCTCGACCTCTTCCAGCGCTTGGTCGTCGACCCGGCGTCCACGTCGGTCGTTCGCTACACCGACCGCCGCCCCTTCGTCGTGCGGGTCAACGACACCGGCGGAGGCCTCGGGGGAGTCGTCCCTCCGGCGCCTCCGAGCGACGCCGGGGCGGCGAATGGCGAGGGGGCTGACGGGGTAGGTGGCACCCCCGGTCTCGATGCCGGGGACGCGGCCGTCGGTGGGGGCGCCGGCGCGGCCACGGGATCGGGTTAGGGTCTGGGGTATGCCGGTCCACGACTTCGACCAGCCGGAGCGCTTCGTCGCCGGCACCGTCGGGCCCCCTGGTCAGCGGACTTTCTTCCTGCAGGCCCGTGACGGCCGACGCCTGGTGAGTTGCTCGTGCGAGAAGGAGCAGGTCTCGATCCTCGCCGATCGGCTGCTCGACCTGCTCGACGAGCTGGCCGGCCCGGCGGGCAGCGACGCGGCCGCGTCGGCCTTGACCGACGACGCCCCACTCGACACCCCCATCGAGGACGAATTCCGGGTGACGACGCTGTCGCTGGCCTGGGACCCCCACCGCCACGTCGTGGTCATCGAGGCAGCCAGCGAAGACCCGGACGAGGCCGCCGATCCGCAGGCGGCCGACGAGGTCGACGTCGACGCCGACCGCCCTCCGAGCGACATCGTGCGGGTCGTGCTCAGCCCCGCCGCGGCGCGGGCCTTTGCGCTGCGCAGCCGCAGCCTCGTGTCCGCCGGCCGGCCCCCGTGCCCCTTCTGCGGGGGCCCGCTCGACGCGACCGGACACGTCTGCCCGCGTGCCAACGGATATCGCCGCTAGGCGTGCCGGGTGGACGGACCTCGCACGCCCGAGCGGGCGACGGCGATCGAGCGGGCGCTGGCGACCGGTCGGATCGACGTCGTCGGACGGATCGCCGACGCGTCCAATCTCGCCCTGCTCGTCGACGTCGCCCCCGAGCGTGATCCCGAGCGTGATCCCGAGCGTGATCCCGACGCCGACCCTGGGGGGGCCGACCCGGACCGTCCCCCCGGAGCCGACGCGGACCGTCCCCCCGGAGCCGGCAGCCGCGCAAGAGCCGGCAGCCACGCCGACGCAGACGGTCGCGCCGGAGCTGACAGTCCTGCTGGTGTCGACAGTCCTGCTGGTGCCGACAGTCCTGCTGGCACGGGCATGCTTCGAGCGATCTACAAGCCGGTCCGCGGCGAGCGCCCCTTGTGGGACTTCCCGCACGGCACGCTGGCGGGTCGCGAGGTCGCCGCGGCGCGCATCGCCGAGGCCACGGGGTATGCCGTGCTCCCGCCGACCGTCCTGCGCGACGGCCCGCTCGGCCCGGGATCGGTGCAGCTGTGGATCGGCGATCCCTTCGAGCCGGTCTCCGACACGGGGCCGGTGCGGATCGTGCCCCGCGGGAAGGTCGAGCCGGGCTGGCTGCCCGTCATCGACGGTGAGCTGTCCGACGGCACCCGGGTGACGGTCGTCCACGAGGACACCGAGGATGTCCGGGACGCCGCCGTCCTGGATGCCGTGCTCAACAACGCCGACCGCAAGGGCTCCCACCTCGTCCGCGACGAGCAGGGCACGCTGTGGGGCTTCGACCACGGTCTGACCTTCCACGCCGAGCCCAAGCTCCGCACCGTCCTCTGGGGGTGGGCGGGGCAGCCGCTGCGGCAGAGCGACCTCGATCGGCTCGCCGAGCTCGCCCGGCGGCTCGCCGACGAAAGCGACTCCCTGAGCGTCGAGTTGGCAACCCTGCTGCCGGAGGAGGACCGCGCAGCGCTGGGTGACCGGGTGCGCCGGCTCGTGGCCCGCGGCATACATCCGCGCCCGAGCGGCGGGTGGCCCTCGATCCCGTGGCCGGCCATCTGAGCCGGCAGTCGTGCGTGCTGCGCGGCCGAGCCAGTGGTCGCGAGCGCAGGGCGGCCGAGCCAGTGGTCGCGAGCGCAGGGCGACCGGGCCAGGTGGTTGCGGG
>CAZLGB010000030.1:0-24048 GCA_964558825.1 uncultured Intrasporangiaceae bacterium | reverse complement strand
GTCAACCTCCAGTGCGACATCGACCACCCGACCCAGGCGACGGCCGACCTGCTGCACCTCATCCACGAGTTCGGCGGCCTGGACAACCTGCGCGGCAAGAAGCTCGCGATGACCTGGGCCTATTCGCCCAGCTATGGCAAGCCGCTTTCGGTGCCGCAGGGGATGATCGGGCTGATGACCCGCTTCGGCATGGACATCACCCTGGCCCACCCCGAGGGCTATGAGGTCATGGACCTGCCCCGCGAGGTTGCCGCGCGCAATGCCGCCGCCTCCGGCGGATCCTTCACCGTCACCAACTCGATGGACGAGGCCTTCGAGGGTGCCGACATCGTCTGCCCCAAGAGCTGGGCCCCCTTCGCCGCCATGCAGGAGCGCACCGACCTCTATGGCGCCGGCGACTTCGACGGCATCAAGGCCCTCGAGCAGCGCCTGCTCGCCCAGAACGCGCAGCACAAGGACTGGACCACCACCGAGGCCAAGATGGGCCTCACCAAGGACGGCAAGGCCCTCTACATGCACCCGCTGCCGGCCGACATCAGCGGCACCAGCTGCGCCGAGGGCGAGGTCGAGACCTCGGTCTTCGACCGCTATCGCGACCCGATGTACAAGCAGGCCAGCAACAAGCCCTATTCGATCGCGGCGATGATCTTCCTCCAGAAGGTCAAGGACCCGATCGCCAAGCTCAACGCTCTGTATGCCGGTGACACCCTCCGGTGGCAGGGCTGAGCGCCTCACTCTCGCAACGGCATACCCCTCACCTCACGACGCAACCCACTCAGACGACCTTCAGGAGCAGATCACCCATGGCCGCCATCGCCGACATCAACTACGACCTGGTCAAGCAGACCGCCGAGAGCTACCGCGCCGACATGTCGGCCTTCCTGCGCGCCCTCATCCTCAACAAGGGCACCAGCTGCCAGGAGGAGGCCAAGGCGCGCCTCATCGTCGCCGAGATGGACAAGCTCGGCTACACCAAGACCCGCATCGACGGGCTCGGCAGCGCCATCGGCTACATGGGCTCAGGCCCGACCCTCATCGCCTTTGACGGGCACATCGACACGGTCGGCGTCGGCAACATCGCCAACTGGAACTTCGACCCCTTCGAGGGCTTTGAGGACGACGAGGTCATCGGCGGCCGCGGCGGCTCCGACCAGCTCGGCGGCGTCGTGTCGGCGGTCTACGGCGGGGCCATCGCCCGCGACCTCGGCCTGCTCGACGAGCGCTTCACCTACCTGGTGACCGGCACGGTGCAGGAGGAGGACTGCGACGGCCTCTGCTGGCTCTACCTCATCGAGGAGGAGGGCGTGAAGCCGGAATTCGTCGTCTCCACCGAGTCGACCGACCACGGCATCTATCGCGGCCAGCGCGGCCGGATGGAGATCCGCGTCGAGGTCGACGGCGTCTCCTGCCACGGCTCGGCGCCCGAGCGCGGCGACAACGCGATCTACAAGATGGCCGAGATCCTGCTGGAGATCCGCGACCTCAACGACCACCTCAAGGTCGACGACTTCCTCGGCAAGGGCACGGTCACGACCTCGCAGATCTACTTCACCTCGCCGTCGCGCTGCGCCGTCGCCGACTCCTGCGCGATCTCGCTCGACCGCCGGCTCACCCTCGGCGAGACCTGGCAGAGCGCTATCGCCGAGATCGAGGCCCTGCCGTCGGTCAAGAAGTGGGGCGCCCGCGTGTCGATGTACGACTACAAGGCCACCGCCTGGACCGGCAAGGAATACGGCCAGGAGTGCTTCTTCCCGACCTGGGTCAACGAGGAGTCCGACCCGCACGTCGCCGCCCTCGTCGAGGCCCACCGTGGCCTCTACGGCGAGCCGCGCGTCGAGAAGTGGATCTTCTCCACCAACCTCGTCGCCACCGCCGGACGTCACGGCATCCCCGGTGTCGGCTTCGGCCCCGGCAAGGAGGCCCAGGCGCACGCACCCAACGAGCTGCAGTGGAAGGACGACCTGGTCCGCTGCGCGGCGCTGTATGCCGTGGTCCCGACGATCTACTGCGAGCGCACGGCAGGCTGAGGCGAGTTCTCATGTCACGCATCCTCATCTCGTTGGGCGGCAACGCCCTTGGCACCGACTTCGACGAGCTCGTCGAGTCGGTGGGGGTCGTCGCCAAGCCCATCGTCGGGCTGGTCGTGGCCGGTCACGAGGTGGTGATCTGCCACGGCAACGGCCCGCAGGTCGGGATGATCAAGGCCTCGATCGACAGGGGCAAGAGCGACTTTCATCAGCCGCTCGTGCCCCTGTCGGAGGCCGTGGCGATGAGCCAGGCCTACATTGGCTACCACCTGCAGAACGCCATCGAGAACCAGCTGCACGCTCACGGACTCGACATCGACAAGTCGGTCGTCACGGTGATCACCCGTGTGCTCGTCGACCCCGACGACCCGGGCTTTCGGCGGCCGACGAAACCCATCGGCGCCTTCTTCAGCAAGGCCGAGGCCACCGAGTTGGGTGCAGCCGGCAAGACGATGATCGAGGACTCCGGCCGTGGCTATCGCGAGGTCGTCGCCTCGCCGCTGCCGCAGGAGGTCCTCGAGAAGGACGGCATCCTCGACATGGTCGCCAGCGGCCACATCGTCATTGCCGGGGGAGGCGGCGGCATCCCGATCGTTTTCCGCGACAACTGGTATCGGGCCGTCGACGCCGTCATCGACAAGGACTGGGTGTCGGTCATGCTCGCGCGTGACACGAGCTGCGACTCGCTCGTCATCCTCACCGGAGTCGAGAAGGTCGCCGTCGACTTCAACACCCCCGCGCAGCGCGACCTCGACGAGCTCACCGTCGCGCAGGCTCGTGAGTATGCCGCGCAGGGCCAGTTCCCCGAGGGCTCGATGCTGCCCAAGATCGAGGCGGCGATCCGCTTCGTCACGTCTGGCCCTGACCGCAAGACCCTCATCACCTCGCTCGACAAGCTCGTCGAAGGCCTGCGCGGCGAGACCGGGACGTGGATCGTCCCCTGATCCATTGCACTGACTCATAGCTCTGCACAACAAAGAGATTGGACCTTAGGTGAGCACTGCCACGACCGGCACCGACGCCGCCCTCCACGCCGCCCTCGAGGACCAGTTCGGGCTGGCCGACCGGATCGTCGACGAGGCCACCCTCGCCGCGAGCGTGGCCCGTTTCCGTGAGCGCGGGATCGTCATGCCGACCTTCGCCCAGCTGGCCGACCCGTCGCTCATGCCGGCGGGAGACCTCGCCGGTGACGCCGACCCTCAGGGACCCGACACGCGCAACCTCTGGCGGGTGCACTGGTTCAACGACAAGGACGGCAACCGGGTCGAGGTGCCCGAGCACGTCGTGCTGCCGTCGTCACTCACCGGCATCGCCAGCCCGGTCGTCGTCCTCTTCGGCAACCGCTTCCCGATGATCACCGCGCACAAGGTGCTCGCGGCATACGCCTGCCTCGCACCGCGATTGGTGACCGGGCAGTTCGACCCGACCCGCCACCGTGCCATCTGGCCGTCGACCGGCAACTACGCCCGAGGCGGCGTGGCGATCAGCCGACTTATGGGGTGCCGGGGCGTGGCGATCCTGCCCGAGGGCATGAGCAAGGAGCGCTTCGACTGGCTCGACCGCTGGTGCGAAAACCCGGCCGAGGACGTCATCAAGACCGTCGGCACCGAGTCCAACGTCAAGGAGATCTACGACGCCTGCAACGAGCTGGCCAAGGACCCGGGCAACTTCATCTTCAACCAGTTCGCCGAGTTCGGTAACCACCTCGCGCACTACACGGTGACCGGTGCCGCCCTCGCGACGGTCTTCGAGCACGTCAAGGCAGCCAGCGGCCGCGAGCTGCGTCTTGCCCTCATGACGAGCGCCACGGGCTCCGCGGGCACGATCGCGGCGGGGGAGTACCTCAAGGACCGCTATGGCACCAAGGTCCTCGCGGCCGAGGCGCTGGAGTGTCCGACGTTGCTGGAGAACGGCTTTGGCGAGCACAACATCCAAGGCATCGGCGACAAGCACCTGCCGCTCATCCACAACATCATGAATCACGACCTCGTCGCGGCAATCAGCGACGAGGCGACCGACCAGCTCGAGGTGCTCTTCACCACCGAGGTCGGCAAGCGCTATCTCGTCGGCAAGGGCGTCCCGGCGGAGGTCGTCGACCAGCTCGTCGACTTCGGGCTCTCCTCGATCTGCAACGTCCTGTCGGCGATCTCGGCGGCCAAGGTCCTCGACCTCGGCGCCGACGACGTCATCGTCACCGTCGCGACCGACGGCTCGCAGATGTATCCCTCGGAGATCGCCAAGATCATCGCCCGCGACTTCGGCGGCGACTTCACCGAGCTCGACGCCGCCGAGGTCTGGGGCAAGCACCTGGCCCACGTCCCCACGAGCGCGACGCTGGAGCTGACCGAGAAGGACCGCAACCGGATCTTCAACCTCGGCTACTACACGTGGGTCGAGCAGCAGGGCACGCCCTTCGAGCTCTTCCAGCAGCGCCGGTCGCAGGACTTCTGGCGCGGGCTGCGCAGCTATGTCGGGCGCTGGGACGCGATGATCGAGGCCTTCAACGCGCGGGTGGCCGGGGCGTGACCGAGGGCTCGGCCGACGCGACGTATGCCGTGGCCCGCGCCGTCGCGGGGGAGCCGATGCGCCGGGGGCGAGTCACGGCATACCGCTGCGCGACCTGCGGCGAGACCGTGTCGATCAGCACGGTGCACCCCTTCCGGTGCCCCGCGGCGGCCCCCGGGGACTCCCACCATGTCCTGCATCCCGTCGTCGAGGGGCCAGCCCCCGAGCTCATCGACGACCCCAATCCCTTTGTCGCCTATGGCCGCTCGCTCGCGTGGTGGGCCTTCGCCCGGGCCAACGGGATGTCGGAGGATGACTGCATCGCGCTGACGCGAGAGGTGGCCGACGGCTTCCACGTGACCCCCTTCGGGCCGCACGCGCGGCTGAGCGAGCGACTCGGGGCCGACGTCTGGGTCAAGGACGAGACCGGCAATGTCGGCGGCAGCCACAAAGCCCGCCACCTCGTCGGCATCCTCTTGCACCTGCGCGCCGCCGAGGCCCTCGGCCTCGTCGACGGTCCGCGGCCCTCGCTGGCCATCGCCTCGTGTGGCAACGCGGCGATCGCCGCTGCGACCCTGGCTCAGCGTGCAGGCTGGCCGCTGCGCGTCTTCGTGCCCGACACGGTGAGCGACACCGTGGCCGACGTCCTCGAGGGGTTGGGTGCCCAGCTCAACCGCTGCGCCCGCACTCCCGACCTGCCTCCCGGCGACCCGGCGGTGCACGGCTTCCGCGCGGCAGTGCGAGCGGGTGCGATCCCCTTCAGCGTGCAGGGCCCCGAAAACGGCCTGTGCCTCGACGGCGGGCGCACCCTGGGCTGGGAGCTCGCCGCTGCTCTCGCGGCGCCCGCACGCGTCCTCGTGCAGGTCGGCGGGGGCGCCCTCGCCGCGTGCGTCGGGTGGGGGCTCGGACCGGCATACCGCCTCGATCTCGTGCAGACCGAGGGCGGAGCGCCGCTGGCGCGCGCCTGGGAGCGCGCCGCCGAGGTGGCCACCGACGAGCTCGGACGGCACTGGAGCGAGCTGATGACCCCGTGGGCCGATCCACACTCGTTGGCTGACGGCATCCTCGACGACGAGACCTACGACTGGCAGGCCGACATCGCGCTGATGCGGGCCTCCGGCGGGCGACCGATCGTCGTCGCCGAGCCGGATGTCGTCGCCGCGCACGACCTCGCCGTCGAGCTCGGACATCGCGTCAGCCCGACGGGCAGTGCCGGGCTGGCAGCTCTGGTCGCCGAGGCTCGCCTCCGGGTCGCGCAGACCGGCGCGCCAGCGGTGGTGCTCTTCTCCGGCGTCGCCCGCTAGGGGATCGTCGCGGTTCAGCCAGCCGTCGGCCGTCGCACGAAATCTGCGTCCGGCCAGAGTTGAAGGAGCCACCGCTCGGGCCCGTGGGGGACGTCCGGAGTGGAGAAGTCAAGCTCCTGTTCGAGGGCGACGGCCTCGGCGCGCCCGGTGGTCCACACGCGCACGTTCCACGCTCCCAACCCGATTCCCACGTCGGGGAGCCAGGCGTTGTGCAGGTCCGAGTAGAGGTGCAGCCCGATCACGACGTCGATGCTCCCCTCGCCCACGTGCTCCCATGGTGGGGACTGTGGCGCAGGAACGTCATCATGACGCTCCACGCGCAGGAACGCCTGCAGGTAATCGGCAGCGCACGCCAACCGGATCGAGCACGGCCAGAACCGAACCAACGGGCCTGGGGTCCAGTCGCCAGTGGCGGTGAATTCGGCGAAGGTGATCTCCAGCATCTTCCGATGGGTTGGCACCCAGAATCCCCTTGAGGCGCAGAGCATCAGGGGCGCCTGGGCAGCATCCGGCCTTCGACCCACACGCCGGCGAGGTCGGCGTGACCAGCGAGGGCGATGACCCGGGCAACCGCGTCGGCGTCGTCGGCGGCATACGGCAGCGCGCGGGCGAGCGGCGAGCCGGGCAGCGGTCGCACCCACACGGCGTCGAAAGGCGAGCCGACCGAGAGGTGACCGACGTCGTCGAGGCCGAGCGTGCGGGCGCCGCCGGTGGTCGCCAGGTAGAGCAATTCCGTTGCGCCGAGCGGCTGCCCGGCCTCTCCGAGCCCGGACTGGACGAGATAGGCCTGCAGCGCCTCCCGCAGGATGCTGAAGCTCATCCCCGCGCCGACATCGGTGCCGAGCCCGAAGCGCACGCCCGCGGTCAGGTGGGCGCGCATCGGGAAGGCGCCACTCGCGAGGGCGCTGTTGCTCGTCGGGCAATGCGCGATCCCCGCGCCACGGGTGGCCAGCACCCCGAGATCGCCGTCGGACACGTGGACGTTGTGGGCGAAGACCGACCGTGCCCCGACCAGCCCTTGGCGGTCATAGCAGTCGACGTATGCCGTGCCGTGACTGCGCTGCACGCCCTCGATCTCGGCAAGATTCTCGTTGACATGCGAGGTGAACCACGAGCCCGGCACGGCATCCATCAGCTCGCGACAGGACGCGAGCAGCTCGTCGGAGCAGGAGAGCGCGAACCGGGGCGTGACGGCATAGCGCAGCCGCCCGCGGCCATGCCAGGCGCGGGCCAGCGCGAGCCCGTCGCTCAATGCCGCGGCCGCAGTGGTGAGCAGCGCCGCGGGCAGGAAGCAGTCGCTGACGACCAGCCCCGTGGTGATGCGCAGCCCCGACGCGTCGGCCGCGCGGAAGATCTCGTCCACCGCCCCGCGGAAGTGCGAGCCGAAGACCAGTGCCGTCGTCGTGCCGGCGCCGATGAGCGCCGCAACGAAGTCAGCGGCGATCGCCCGGGCGTATGCCGTGTCGGCCAGCCGCGCCTCCTCGGGCAGGGCTCGCCGGTCGAGCCAGTCGAGCAGGCTCATCCCGAGCCCGCCGATGATGCGGGTCTGCGGGTAGTGCACGTGGGTGTCGACCAGGCCTGGGATGACGAGCCCCTCGCGCAGGTCGAGCAGCTCGTCGTCGGGATGCGCCTCGTGCAGCTCGGCGAAGTCGCCTCGCTCGGTGACCCGTCCATCGACCAGACGGATGGCGCCGGTGAGAGCCCGCAGCCGGCCTCCGGCGAACGGGTCCTCGGGCACGTCGAGGAACGTCCCCCGCACGAGGGTCATCTCAGGTCTCCGACGTCGTGGGGTGCGCGGAGGAGATGCGAGTCGCTCGCGCCAAAGGGGTTGCGACCGTGGGCATTTCGTCGGCTATCCGCCGCACCAGGTCCGCCGCGACGGAGAGCGCGATGGTCGCTGGCTCCTTGCCGGTGATGCTCGGATCGCCGATCGGGCAGGTGATCCGAGCCGTCTCGGCGGGGGAGTGCCCCCACTCGCGCAAGGCCTTGTCGATCCGGCTGCGCTTGCCGCGCGAGCCGATGAGCCCGATGAAGGCGAGGCCTGGGTGACGCAGCGCCGCATCGCAGATCGCGGCGTCCTCGGCGTGGTCGTGGGTCATCACGAGCACGTGAGCGCCAGCAGGCAGCTGGGTGAGGATCGGCTCGGGCCACGGCGCGTGCTGCCACCGGACGTGGGCAAGCGCGTCGCCGAGCGCCGGCAGCTCGTCGGGCGAGGCGTATGCCGCGCGGCTGTCGACCAGCACGAGGTCCAGATCGTGACGGGACAGGATGCGAGCAAGCTCGCGGCCGACATGACCCATGCCGAAGATCGCCACGACCGGCACGACCGGCAGCGGCTCGAGCAGCACCGACGTCTGCCCGCCGCAGCACTGCTTGCCGAACTCGTGCTCGGCATGGTCACTGAGCTCGAGCTCGATGAGTTGGGGACCAGCCGACAGACACTCGGCGAGCAACTGCCGAGCCCGGAGCTGCGCGGTCGCCTCGAGATTGCCACCGCCGATCGTGCCCCACGACTCATCCGCGGTGACGACCATCTTGGCCCCCGCGCGCCGTGGGGCGTGACCGCGCACCCCGACGAGGGTGACAAGCACGGCCGGCTCGCGGGTGCGGCGCAGCCGGCGGACGGCGTCGATCCAGTTCACGGCGCCTCGCCGGCTCCCACGGTGAGGCCGGTCTCGCCGGCGCGCGCGGACTGGATCGCCCAATAGGTGGCCTCGGGCGTGGCCGGCAGCGGCAGCGAGACCGAGCCGGCCGGCATACCGAAGGCCGCGACCGCCTCGCGGATCGCCTCACGCACGGCCAGTGAGAGCATGAGGGGCGGCTCGCCAACTGCCTTGCTGCCGTAGACGACTCCGTCCTCAGTGGCGTCGGCCAAGAGCGAGATGGCCAGGCGCTCGGGCAGCTCGCCGATGCTGGGCAGCTTGTAGGTGCTCGCCGACTGAGTCAACAGCCGACCGCGTCCTGGGCCGTCGGACTCGTCCCACCGCAGGTCCTCGATGGTCATCCACCCGAGGCCCTGCAGGAAGCCGCCCTCGATCTGCCCGAGGTCGATCATCGGCGAGAGGCTGTCGCCGACGTCGTAGACGATGTCGACGGCGCGGGTCGTCGAGGTGCCGGTGAAGGCATCGACCTCGACCTCGGCCGCGGCGGCGGCATAGACGAAGTACTTGAAGGGCGAGCCGCGCAGCGCGACGGGATCCCAGTGCAACCCCTCGGTGCGGTAGAAACCCATGGCGGACAACTGGATCCGCTCGAAGTAGGCGCGATGGACGAGCTCGGCCCAGGGGAGTGGCTCGGCATCGGAGCCCTCGGCCGTCACCTGCCCATCGGCATAGCGCACGGCGTCGGGCGGAGTCCCGAAATGCTTGGCGGCCAGCGGGGTGAGCCGCGCGATGATCTGCTCGCAGGCGTTCTTGGCGGCGGCCCCGTTGAGGTCGGCCCCCGAGCTTGCCGCTGTCGCAGAGGTATTGGGCACCTTGTCGGTGCGGGTCGGGCCGACGCGCACCGAGCTCAGCGGCACGCCGAGCGTCGTCGCGACGATCTGCGCGACCTTGGTGTGCAACCCCTGACCCATCTCGGTGCCGCCATGGCTGACGAGCACCGACCCGTCCTTGTAGACGAGCACCAGCGCCCCGGCCTGGTTGAAGGCGGTGAGGTTGAAGGAGATCCCGAACTTCACCGGCGTGACCGCCAAGGCCCGGCGAGTATGCCGGTGGCTTGCGTTCCACGCCGCGATCTCGGCTCGGCGGGCGCTCACCTGCGCGCTCTCGAGCAGCTGGCTCCACACCCGCGGCATCCGCTCGGGGTGCCGGACCGGCTGACCATAAGGAGTCTCCTGGCCGGCGCTGTAGAAGTTGCGGGCGCGCAACTCGACCGGGTCGATGCCGAGCAGGGGAGCGGCCCGGCCGAGGATGTCTTCGACGACGATCATGCCCTGCGGTCCACCGAAGCCGCGGAAGGCCGTCTGCGAGGTCTTGTGGGTCTTGGCGATGCGCCCGAGCACGCGGATGTTGGGGATCCAGTAGGCGTTGTCGATGTGGCAGAGCGCGCGGGCGAGGACCGGCTCGGACAGGTCGAGGCTCCAGCCACCATCCGCGGTCAGCGTGGCGTCGAGCGCGACGAGGTGCCCGTCAGCGGAGAAGCCGGCGCGCCAATCCGATTGATAGCCATGGCGTTTGCCGGTCATCGTCATGTCGAGGGTGCGGTTGAGCCGCACTCGCACGGGTCGCCCGGTCAGGGTGGCACCGAGTGCCGCGATCGCGGCATAACCGTGCGGCTGCATCTCCTTGCCGCCGAAGCCGCCTCCCATGCGCAGGCACTGGACGGTCACCTCGTGGCTCGGCCGACCGAGCACGTGGGCGACGATTTCCTGGGTCTCGGTCGGGTGCTGGGTGCTCGAGTGGACGAAGACCTGACCCGCCTCGTCGACGAAGGCCAGCGCCGCGTGGGTCTCGATGTAGAAGTGCTCCTGCCCGGACATCGCCGTCCGCCCGCTCAGCACGAGGTGCGCTCCGGCGAGGGCCCCCTCGACATCGCCGCGGTCGACGCTCGGGCTCAGACCCTGCCAGGACTCGGCGGCGATCGCCTCGTCGATGGTGACGAGGGCCGGCAGCGGCTCGACCTCGAGAGCCACCGCCGCAGCACCCTGGCGAGCAGCCTCCAGCGTCTCGCCGAGCACCCAGGCCACGGCCTGCCCGTGGAACATCACCTCGGTGGGGAAGATCGGTTCGTCGTGCTTGATGCCCGAGTCGTTGACGCCGGGCACGTCCGTCGCCAGTAGGACCCGGACCACCCCCGGCACCTGCAGCGCCGGCGCCGGGTCGAGCGACACGATGCGCCCGTGCGCCACCCGGGACTGGACCGGCCACGCGTGCAGGACGTCGGGGAAACGCCCGGCGAGATCGTCGGTGTAACGCGCCTGCCCGGTGACGTGCAGAGCAGCCGACTCGTGCGGCACCGACGTGCCGACCGGGGGACGAGGGGCGCTCATCGGGTCGCCTCCGTCCTGGCGCCGGTCAACGGCTTCTCGGCGAAGAGCCGGGGGAGCGAGGTGGCGAGCATCGCGCGGCGATAGGACTCGCTCGCGCGGTGATCGCTCATCGGCGTCCCCTCGGCGGCCAGGACCGCCGCGACCTCATCGGCCGTCTGCTCGGTCCAAGGGCGGCCGGTGAGGGCAGCTTCGGTGGCACGAGCGCGGATCGGCGTCGCGGCGACGCCGCCGAGGCCGATCCGGGCGCGGCTCACGACGCCGTCGGCGAGCTGCAGGTGATAGGCGACCGCCACCGACGAGATGTCGTCGAGCCGCCTCTTGGCGATCTTGTGGAAGGCCGTGAGGTCGGCGTCAACTCGCTCGAAGGACACCGCGACAATGAGCTCGCCGGGCTCAAGCACCGTCGTGCGATAACCGGTGAAGAAGTCGGACAGCGCGACCTCGCGTATGCCGTCGCGCGACGCGAGGTGCACGCGGGCCTCCAGCGCCAGCAACGCAGGAGCGCTGTCGCCGATCGGCGAGGCGGTGGCGAGATTGCCACCCAAGGTGGCGGCATTGCGGATGAGCCGAGAGGCAAACTGGGGAAAGAGGTTGTCCAGCAACGGAATCCGACCAGCGAGACGGGTCTCGATCTCGGTGAGACTCAGCCCCGCTCCTAGGTGCACGGTGGTGTCGTCAATCGTGAACTCGCGCAACGGCGCGAGCCGGTCGACGGCCACAAGCAGCCCCGGCCGCAGCATCGCGAGGTTGACCAGCACTCCGACATCGGTCGCCCCGGCCACCGGCTGGGCCTCCGCGTGCGTGGCCAACAACTCGAGGGCCTCGTCGAACGACGCCGGGCGCACGAAACCCTCGGTGACGACCGCCGCTGGCTCGGCTGCGGCCGAGTCTCGCCGTGCTGCCATCGGGTCGCCAGCCGTGGGCGCCCCCAGCCCGTGGGCCGCGTCAAGGATCGGTCGATAGCCGGTGCACCGGCAAAGGTTGCCGCCGATGGCATGCTCGTCGAAGGGTTCCGACGGGTCCGCACGATAGAACTCCGCCGCCATCGAGCAGGCGAAACCCGGTGTGCAATAGCCACATTGCGATGCGCCTGCCGCAGCGAGGGCCTCTTGCACGGGGTGCAGATGTCTCGGAGACCCGAGCCCTTCGGCGGTGCGGATCTGCAGCCCGGCGAAGGCGAGCGCGGGCGGCATACACGAGTTGACGGCGACCCAGTCACTGCCGTCGCCACCATCGGTGGCGGGGCGGTTGACCAATACGGCGCACGCGCCGCACTCGCCCTCGGCACAGCCCTCCTTGGCCCCGGTCAGGCCGATGCCGCGCAGCTGCTCGAGAAGGCTCACATACGGCGCCACCCCGTCGAGAGAGACCTCCGCGCCGTTGACATCGAGGCAGGGCGAGGCGTCAATCTCCTTGTTCAAGGCCGTCATTGGCCCTCCTTGTCGCGCGGCGGGTGCCGCCCGCAGCTGAGAGCTGGCGTGCCCGGCACCTCCTGCCCATGCTACGGACCTGCAACCCCCTCGACGCAAGCACCCTGAGGCGGTGAGGACCATGGACCAACGGCCCGGTGTCGTCTGCTCCGCCCTCGATAACGTGCGCATGCTGTGTCTGATCGGCCCGTTGACGTGCTGTCCAGATGAGGAGAACCCATGGCACTCGCGACGCAAGAACCCGCTGTCGATCCGGTCGACGAGATCCTCCCCGCCGGCAGATTGGTCACCCTCGGGCTGCAACACGTGCTCGTCATGTATGCCGGTGCCGTGGCGGTCCCGCTCATCGTCGGGCGCGCCCTCAAACTGAGCGCCGACCAGGTCGCCATGCTCATCAGCGCCGACCTCTTCGCCTGTGGCCTGGCCACCTTCGTGCAGTCCTTCGGGGCGACCCGCTGGTTCGGCGTGCGCCTGCCCGTGATGATGGGTGTGACCTTCGCCGCGGTGAGCCCGATGCTCGCCTACGCCAACACCCAGGGCGGCAATGACGGGGCCCGTGCCCTCTTCGGCGCGATCATCGGTGCCGGCATCGTCGCCATGCTCATCGCCCCACTCGTCAGCCGGATGCTGCGCTTCTTCCCGCCCGTGGTGACCGGCTCGATCATCACGGTCATCGGCGTGAGCCTCATGCGCATCGGCGTGGGCTGGGCGACCAACGGCGCGGCGTCCACCGCTCAGACCGTCGACAGCGCCGCCCTCGTCAAGGCCGTCGACGCCGCCAAGGCCGCCGCGGGCAGCGGCCCGGTCACCATCACATCGGTGCCGATGGTCAACAACCCGGCATACGCCAATCTCGGCAACCTGGGGATCTCGCTCTTCGTCCTGGTCTGCATCCTGCTGCTGGTGAAGTTCACCAAGGGCTTCATCCAGAACATCGCCGTCCTGCTCGGCCTGGTGGCCGGCTGCATCCTGGCGACGGTCGTGGGCCAGATGAACTACGACAAGGTGAGCAACGCGAGCTGGTTGCGGCTCGTCACGCCCTTCGCCTTCGGCGCCCCGACCTTCGACCTGGGCATGATCCTCACCATGTCGATCGTCATGATCGTCGTGATGATCGAGTCGACCGGCATGTTCCTCGCCCTCTCGGAGATGACCGGCAAGAAGATCGACCAGCAGCAGCTCTCCGCGGGCCTGCGCACCGACGGCCTCGGCACGCTCATCGGCGGCATCTTCAACACCTTCCCCTACACGAGCTTCTCGCAGAACGTCGGGCTGGTCGGCGTCACCGGCATCCGTAGCCGCTTCGTCGCGGTGGCCGGCGCGATCATCCTGCTCGTGCTCGGCGTCATCCCCAAGATGGCCGCCCTCGTAGAGTCGGTGCCTCAGGTCGTGCTCGGCGGCGCGGGTGTCGTCATGTTCGGCATGGTCGCGGCGACCGGCATACGCATCCTGTCGAATGTCGACTACGTGAGTAGGCGGCACAACCTCTACATCGTCGCGGTCGCCGTCGGCTTCGGGCTCATCCCGCTCATTGCGCCGCGGTGGTGGCAGTTCATGCCGACGAACATCCAGCCGATGCTCGACTCGGGCATCCTGCTCGCCGCGGTCGTCGCCGTGGGTCTCAACCTCTTCTTCAACGGCGCCAAGGACGACACCAGCGTGGCCGTGCAGGCCGCCAAGATCAGCGAGGTCTGAGCGCCCGCGCCCACACCCTGTCCGCCTCAGCCCCGACCGCGTAGGGTGACGCCATGAGCGACGAGTTCGAGGCCGCGGTGGCGGCGGTGGGCACTCTGACCAAGGACCCCGGTCCGCAGGCCAAGCTGGCGCTCTACGCGCTCTACAAGCAGGCGACCGACGGCGACGTCCACGGCAAGCGTCCCGGCTTCACCGACTTCGTCGGGCGGGCCAAGTACGACGCCTGGGCGGCCCTGTCGGGCACCTCGAGCGAGGACGCCAAGGCAGACTACATCGCCAAGGTCACCGAGCTGCAGGACGCCGAAGGCTGACGCCGCCCGTCACGGGACGACGTCACGGGACGACGTCACGGCACGACGTCACGGGACGACGGAGAAGCCCGCCGGCAGCCCACGCCGCCCGGTGAGGGCGAGCAGCAGCGTCGGCCCGTGCCCCGCGAGCACACCCACGGCCGCGGCGATCCCGACGGCCTCGAGCAGGGTGGCCTCCGGCAGCTCGGCCGGCAGCCCGACTGCGACGGCGAGATCGACGCTGTGCGTCGTCAGTTCGAAACTGCGCGTCGGCAGATAAGCCGACACGCGCATCCGGCCGAGAGCCGTTGGGATGACCGGGTCGCCGGTGACCGACGCGAGCGCCGCGCGGGCGTCGTCCAACCACCCACGCACGGTGGCGGCGGGATCGGCGCCCAGCGCAGCACCCGCCGCGATCCCGCGCTGACGGACGACCTCGTTGAGGTCGCCCTCGGCGGCCAGCCGGCTGCCGCGGGCAAAGTATGCCGCCGCATCCGCCACCTCGGCGGCCTCGTCAGAGGGACGCCCCAGATAGTCGACGAGGGTGGTGAGGCCGCGCCCGGCATGGCCGACGAGGGCGCGGACGTCCCATTCGCCGAGGGCCGGCCGATCCCACGCGTCGGCGGGCACGGCGGCGACGAGCTCGGCGAAGGCCCGACCGGCGGCGAGGAACACCGCAGCAGTCGGTAGGTCCAGCCCGCTGGGGCGCAACGAGTCGTCCGCCTCGAGGCGGCGCTCGGGCTGGACCGGCGCCACAGTGTCGTCGGGTGAGCTCATGCCCCTCAAACTAGCTGGGGTCGAGCCGCGTCCGCAGCCAGCGTGAGCCGAGCAAGAAGGCGGCGAGCACCGTGCCGGCGACCACCCAGAAGGACGGCGCGGCTCCCTGACCGGTCAGCAGGCGCACGAGCATGCCGCCGACGAGGGTGCACGCCCAGACCGTGACCCCACGACCGACCGACACCGGCCAGGCACCGGAGCGCACCCGCACGATCGCCCACCCGAGGGCGAGGCCGACGAGGAAGGGCAGGGCAGTGCCAAGCGCACCGACGACGGGGTTGCCCTCGGCATGCGAGGCCCGCCCGATCGCCGCGAAGACGACGACGAGCACGACATCGACCGCGGCCACGAGGGGCACCGAGGGCGAGCGCGCTCCGGTGGTCACAGCGAGGGCAGGGTCGGAGCGTGGTCGCCGAAAGGCAGCCGCGGCTGTGGTGGACCGTGCATGGGGTCGACGCCCTCGAAGAGCTTGGAGACCGAGCGTCCGGCGTGCACCCGGGCGATGGCCTCGGCGAAGAGCTCGGCCACGCTGCGCACCTGCAGCTCGGGCCAGTCGGGCGGCGGCGGGACGGTGTCGGTGGTGACGACCTCGCTGATCATCGGGTGGTCACGCAGCCGCTCGACCGCCCGCCCGGTGAACAGGCCATGGGTGCAGGCGACGGCCGCCTCGACACAGCCGAAATCCTTGAGCCGGTCGAGCAGCTCGACGATCGACCCACCGGTGGCGATCTCGTCGTCCAGGACGATGGCTCGCCGGCCCGAGACGTCACCGACGATGGAGTCGATGACGACCTTGTCGTCGGCCATCCGCTGCTTGGAGCCGGCCGCGACCGGCAGGTTGAGCAGCCGCGAGAAGAGCGTGGCGGTCTTGGCGTTGCCGAGGTCGGGGGAGACGACGATGCGGTTATGCAGGTCCTGCATCCGGAAATGGTCGGCCAGCACCCCGATCGCGGTGAGGTGGTCGACGGGCACGGAGAAGAAGCCGTGCACCTGCGGCGCGTGCAGGGCCATGGTGAGGACCCGGGTCACCCCGGCGGTCTTGAGCAGGTCGGCGACCAGCCGCCCACCGATCGAGATCCGTGAGGCGTCCTTCTTGTCCGAGCGCGCATAGGCGTAGTGGGGCATGACGGCGGTGATCGACGCCGCCGACGCACCCCGCGCTGCGTCGATCATGAGGAGCAGCTCCATGAGGTGCTCCTGGGTCGGCGGGATGAGCGGCTGGATGATGTAGACGTCGCGCTGGCGACAGTTGGCCAGCAGCTGCGCCTGCAGACAGTCGTTGGAAAAGCGGCTGATGTGGACGCCGGACAGGCGTACCCCCAAATGGGCCGCGATCTGCGAGGCCAACACCGGGTGCGCGTTGCCGGTGAAGACGACGACATCTGACACGGAATCCACCTTCCGGTCGGACAGAGGCTGCGAGACAAACCCTAGTGCAGGTGGGGTGGCGTCGATGGCGCCAGGTGGGCGCGCACCTCGTCGGCCAGCTCACGTTGGGCCTGGCGCCCAACGAGGGTGGCTCCTGGGAAGCTCGCAAAGCCGTGGACCGTGCCCAGATAGGTCGTCGCCCGCACCGGCACGCCGGCGGCGGCGAGGCGCGCGGCATACGCCTGGCCCTCGTCGCGGATCGGGTCGAACTCGGCCGTCTGGACCAGGGCCGGAGGCAACCCGGTGAGGTCCTCGCGCCAATAGGGGGAGATGGCCGGGTCATTCCGCTCGTATGCCGGTTGGGGCCCGAGATAGTGGTCGAGGAATGCGTCGATCTTGGCCTTGGTCAGCACCGGCGCGTGCGCCTGCTCGTGGATCGACGGGAAAGACGAGGTGAGGTCGGTCCCCGGGTAGATCAGCGCCTGGTGGCTGATCTGCGGGCCACCGTTGTCGTGGGCGGCGTGGCAGACGAGCGCGGCGAGGTTGCCTCCGGCGCTGTCCCCGCACACCCCGAGCCGGGCGCCGTCGCCACCGAACTCCGCCGCGTGCTCGGCGACCCAGCCGAGCCCGTCGACGGCGTCGTGAACGGCCTGGGGCGCGCGGTGCTCGGGTGCGAGCCGATAGTCGACCGACGCGACGACCGCCGGGACGGCCACGGCGAGGCCGGCGCAGAGCGGGTCGTACATCCGGGTGTTGCCGAGCACCCACCCGCCGCCGTGGAAGAAGACGACGACCGGCAGCGGCCGGGCGGCCGGCGGCCGGTAGATGCGCACCTGACGCTGCGTGCCGTCGCGCATGGGGGCCCAGCGCGACTCGATGCGCACCTCCGGCGGGACGGGGCCGGTGACCCACGTGAACGGCGGACGTGCCGGGGCCACCCGGGCGCGGGCGGCGGGGATCTCGGCGGGATCGAGCGTCGTCACGTCGCCCGGTCCGTGGTCGAGGAGGAAGGTCAGCGCTCGGGTGCGCAGGGGCAGGCGCGGCATACCGCCTATCCTGCCAAGCCGCGCGTATGCCGTGTGGCCGGACTCGCTCAGTTGTCGAAGACGCGCTGGCCGGTGACGCGCTTGTGGGGGTGAAGGTGGCGGCGCAGCTCGACGACGAGCTCGTGGCGGGCCTGGTCGCCATTGGTCGTCGCCCCGGGGAAGCTCGCATAGCCGTGAACGGCCCGCAGGTAGTTGGTCGCCCGCACCGGCACGCCCGCGTCGGCGAGCCGCTCGGCATACGCCTGGCCCTCGTCGCGCAAGGGGTCGAGGTCGGCCGTCTGCACGAGCGCGGGCGGCAGCCCGGTGAGGTCCGTGCGGTGGTATGCCGACACCCGCGGGTCCGTGGGGTCGACCTCGTCGCCCAGATAGTGCTCGGTGAAGACGCGGATCTTCTCGGCCGAGAGGATCGGGGCGTGGGCGTGCTGGCTCACCGAGGGGAATGACTGGGTGGCGTCCGTGCACGGATAAAGCAGCGCCTGGTGGGCGATCGCCGGCCCGCCCTCGTCGTGGATCGCGTGGGTGACGAGCGTCGCCAGGGCGCCACCGGCGCTGTCGCCACAGACGGCGATGCGGGTGGAGTCACCCCGCAGCCGGGCGGCCTGGGCGTGGGCCCAGCGCAGCCCGTCGACGCTGTCGAAGAGCGCCTGCGGGGCGCGGTGCTCGGGGGCCTGGCGATAGTCGACCGACACGACGACCGCCGGCACCTGCTCGGCGAGGTGGGCGCACAACGGGTCGTACATCCGGGTGTTGCCCAGGACGAATCCGCCACCGTGGTAGAAGACGACGATCGGCAGCGGACCGCGCGCATAGAGCGGGGTATAGATGCGCACCGGGCGCGCGGCGCCGTCGCGCGTCGTGAAGGACTCCTCGTGGATGCGCACGTGCTCTGACACTCCACCGGTCACCCACGTGTGCGGCCAACGCTGCGGCGGCGCCCATTGGCGGGACACCTCGATACCCCGCTCGTCCAGGCCGACGATCGAGCTGCGCCCGAAGCGCTCCATGACGGAGGTGAAGACGGCCGTGCGCAACGGCATACGCGGCATCGGCTCGCGAACCCGGGCGAGGCGTTCGGTCAGAAAGGACACCGGCCTAGTGTGCCTCGTCCGGGCGCGCGTTTCCTACTGGTCGGTCACTTCCGGCTGGCGGGGGGCGAGCGTCCAGTCGCGCACCTCCGGCAGGTCCTGGAGGTTGTCGACGATGTATGCCGCGTGCTTGCGCAGCTGGTCTTCGCACCAGGCCTTGGTCTCGGCCATGCCGCGCAGGCTGGTGCGGCAGTTGTGGATAGCGTCGATGACGAGGTCATAGCGACTGGCCCGGTTGCGCACGACCATGTCGAAAGGCGTCGTCGTCGTGCCCTGCTCGATGAAGCCGCGGCAGTGGAAGCGGTCGGCGTCGGGACGGCCGTGGACGAGCTGGTGGATGGCCCCCGGATAGCCGTGGAAGCTGAAGATGACGTCGGCGTGGTCGGTGAACAGCTCGCGGAAGGCCTCGGCGGACATGCCGTTGGGGTGGTCCTTGGGGCGATACATCGTCATGAGGTTGACGACGTTGACGACGCGGACCTTGAGCTTGGGCAGCCGCTCCTTGAGGATCTGCGCCGCGGCCACGGTCTCCATCGTCATGACATCGCCGGCGCAGGCCAGCACGATGTCGGGCTCGTCCTCGCGGGAGAGGTCCTCGTTGCCGGCCCAGTGCCACACGCTGGCGCCGCGGCGGCAGTGCTCGATGGCCTCGGCAAGGGTGAGGTATTGCAGCTGGGGCTGCTTGTCGATGACGATGAGGTTGACGTGGCTCGTGCTGCGGAAGGCGTGATCGGCCACGGAGAGTAGACAGTTGGCGTCCGGCGGCAGGTAGATCCGGGCGACCTCGCCGCGGTGCTGAAGGACGTTGTTGATGAGCCCGGGGCCCTGGTGGCTGAAGCCGTTGTGGTCGTTGCGCCAGGCGGTCGAGGACAGCAGGATGTTGAGGCTGGGGACCTTGATGCGCCAGGAGAGATGGTTGGCCTCCTCGAGCCACTTGGCGTGTTGGATGGTCTGGCTCGCGCTGACCATGGCGAAGGCCTCGTAGGTCGCGAACAGGCCATGCCGCCCGGTGAGGGTGTAGGCCTCGAGCCAGCCGTGGCAGTTGTGTTCGGAGAGCACCTCCATGACCCGCCCGTCCTTGGAGAGCTTGACGTCGAGGTCGGTCGTCGCCTCCATGAAGGCCCGGTCGCTCACCTCGAAGACCGCCCCCAGTCGGTTGGAGTTGGTCTCGTCGGGGCAGAAGAGCCGGAAGGTGTCGGGGTTGGCCTGGTAGAGGTCGCGCATGAGCTCGCCGAGCACGCGGGTGGACTCGTAGCGGCTCGCGCCCGGGCTGCTCACCGGCACCTCGTATGCCGTGAGCTCGGGCATCGCGAGTGGCGCCATGAGCCGGCCGCCATTGGCATAGGGCGTGGCACTCATCGCCTTGTCGCCGACGGGGTTGTTGGCGCGCACGAGGGCCGTGGGCGCGCCGGCGGCGTCGAAGAGCTCTTCCGGGCGATAGGAACGCATCCAGCGCTCGAGCATGGCGCGGTGGTCGGGGTCGTCCTTGACGCCCGCGAGCGGCACCTGGTGGGCCCGCCAGGTGCCCTCGACGACGACGCCGTCGACCTCGTGCGGTCCGGTCCAGCCCTTGGGGGAGCGCAGCACGATCATCGGCCAGCGCGGGCGCTGCCACGGGGTGGCTGAGGTCTCTGTGGCGCCGTCCGTGGTGCCAGCCGCGGCGGCCGAGCGGGCGGCATACTGGATCGCCTTGATCCGGCCATAGGCGTGGGCGAGGGCGGCGGCGAAGCGTTCGTGCATGCCCGGCAGGTCCGAGCCGTCGACCTCGATGACCTCGTAGCCGTGGCCCTCGAAGAGCGAGCGGACCTCCTCGCGCGGCTTGCGGGAGAGCACCGTCGGGCCGGCGATCTTGCCGCCGTTGAGGTGCAGCACCGGCAGCACGGCGCCGTCGCGGGAGGGGTTGATGAAGGAGATGCCCTTCCACGAGCCCTCGAGCGGGCCGGTCTCGGCCTCGCCGTCGCCGACGACCGCGAGGGCGATGAGGTCGGGGTTGTCCATCACCGCGCCGAAGGCATGGATGAGGGCGTAGCCGAGCTCGCCCCCCTCGTGGATCGACCCGGGTGTGGTCACCGAGGCGTGCGAGGGGATGCCGCCCGGCGCGCTGAACTGACGGAAGAAGGTCACCAGCCCCGGCTCGTCCTGGGTGACATGCGGGAAGTAGTGCGTGTAGACGCCCTCGAGGTATGCCGCGCCGGTGAGCGCCGGGCCGCCGTGGCCGGGTCCGGCGAGATAGACGACGTCCTGGCCCGTATGCCGGATGAGTCGGCTCGCGTGGGCGTAGATGAAAGCCAGGCCCGGGCTGGTGCCCCAGTGGCCGAGTAGCCGCGGCTTGATGTCGTCGGCCGAAAGCTCTTGCGCCAGAAGGGGATTGGACTTGAGGTAGATCTGCCCGACGGTGAGGTAGTTGTTGGCTCTCCACCAGGCGTCCACTGCGGCGAGCTCGTCGCCCTCGATCGTGGCGAGCTGCGCCACGGTGGCGTCGAGGTCCTGGGGGAGCGCGGTGGTCATCGGGGTCGCCTCGCTCGTCGTGTGGGGCATTGTCTGGGGGCTCGTCTGGCTCGTCATCGTCTGGCTCGTCGTGTCGGTGCTTGTCACACCTCTATCCTGCGCCGATGTAAGCGTTTACAGCGGGTCGAACGTCCCAGGACGTGTGCGGTCGGGCGCGAGATCCTGCCACACGCCCGAACAACTCCCCACGTGGGCACTTTTCCGGCCGATCCTGGCGTTCCCGCCCGAGCAACTCCCCACGTGAGCAGTTTCCCGGCCGATCCTGGCGTTCCCCCCCGAGCAACTCCCCACGTGAGCAGTTTCCGAGCCAGCCCCGGCTTCTCCGCTCGAACAACTCCCCACGTGGGCACTTTTCCGGCCGATCCTGGCGTTCCCGCCCGAACAACTCCCCACGTGAGCAGTTTCCCGGCCGATCCTGGCGTTCCCCCCCGAGCAACTCCCCACGTGGGCACTTTCCTGGGCTCGTGTGCTCCTGGCCGATGAGTAAGCGCTTGGCTCGTGGGTTTGATCACGAGGACGCGGCGACGTGGGTCACAGCGGCGTTGACCCGGTCGGCAAAGCGTGCAGCGTCGTCGGCCAGTGTGAAGGGGATCCAGGGCATCCCGAAGCGCGGCTCGCCGTCGGCGCCGACCCAGTCGACGCGACCGCCGGTCTTGGCAACGAGTCTGACGATGTTGTCGGTGGGCTGTCCCACGGCCCGACCTCCCGACGCCCCCTAGGGTGGGAGTCATGGGCGTGCGGCGAGTCATGGGCATCGAGACCGAATACGGCATCTCCGCCCCGGGCGAGCCGATGGCCAACCCGATGATGCTCTCCGGCCAGGTCGTCACGGCATACGCGCGCGCCCGCGGGCTGCTCACCGGGCGCGGGGCCTGGGACTATGCCGACGAGGCACCGCTGCGCGACGCGCGCGGCTGGGAGATCGGGCGGATGTATGCCGACGCGAGTCAGCTCACCGACATCGACGACCCAACAATGGCCAACGTCGTGCTGACCAACGGGGCGCGCTTCTACGTCGACCACGCCCACCCGGAATACTCCAGCCCCGAGGTGACCACCCCACGGGCGCTGCTGACCTGGGACCGCGCCGGTGACCTGATCATGCGCGCGGCGGCCGAGCTGCTCAACCCCGACCCGGCCCGCCCGACCGTCGCGCTCTACAAGAACAACACCGACGGCAAGGGCGCCTCATATGGCACCCACGAGAACTACCTCATGCGGCGGGAGACCTCCTTCGCCGACATCGTCACCCACCTCACACCGTTTTTCGTTGCGCGGCAAGTGATCTGCGGCGCCGGGCGAGTCGGCATCGGGCAGGACTCGCGGGTCGCGGGCTTCCAGGTGAGCCAGCGGGCCGACTTCTTCGAGACCGAGGTCGGGCTCGAGACGACGCTCAAGCGCCCGATCATCAACACCCGCGACGAGCCGCACGCGACGGCTGATCTCTATCGCCGCCTGCACGTCATCATCGGCGACGCCAACCAGTGCGACGTCGCCGGCCTGCTCAAGGTCGGCACGACGAGCCTCGTGCTCGGGCTCATCGAGGACCGCGCGGCCCCGCGAGGGCTGTCGCTGGCCAACCCCGTCGCCGCCCTCCACCAGATCTCCCACGACCCGACCCTGCGGACGACGGTCAGCCTCCGTGACGGGCGCAAGCTCACCGCGCTCGACCTGCTGTGGGCCTATCACGACGCCTGCGCGGCCTACCTCGAGCAGCGCGGGGGCACCGCCGACGACCCGGACACCGCCGAGGTCATGACCCGGTGGGCCGACGTCCTCACGCGCCTCGGCCACGACCCGATGACCTGTGCCCGCGAGCTCGACTGGGTCGCCAAACTGCGTCTGTTGCAGGCCTATCGCGACCGTGACGGGCTCGCCTGGACCGAGCCGCGCCTCGCCGCTCTCGACATCCAATGGAGTGACGTGCGCCCCGCCCGCAGCGTCTTCCTCAAGCTGCGCAAGACCGGTCAGGTCACCGAGCTCATCGACGAGGCGGCCGCCCAGGCGGCCGTCAGCACTCCTCCCGAGGACACCCGCGCGTGGTTCCGTGGCGAGTGCCTACGCCGATATGCCGCCAACGTCGTCTCCGCGTCGTGGGACTCGCTCATCTTCGAGGTGCCGGGCCAGACCGCCCTACAGCGGCTGCCGATGCTCGAGCCGTTGCGCGGGACACGGGCCCAGCTCGAGGCCGTGCTCGACCGCAGTCCGGACGTCGGCTCGTTGCTGCGTGAACTCTTCCGCGCAGCCGACTAGGTTGGACTCACGCCCCGCATTCGCCGGGCGTGAGGAGCAGGAGGATGCCCATGGCCAGCCAGGAGCAGAGCCGACCGCAGCGCCGGGAAGGTGACCCCGACGGGCCGCCCGCCGACGCGCCGGCACCTGGGGGTGCGCAGACGCACATCTCCGACTCCGACATCGACAGCGTCCTCGACGAGATCGACGGTGTGCTGGAGACCAATGCCGAGGAGTTCGTCCGCAGCTTCGTCCAGAAGGGCGGCCAGTGACCCCGACGCTCGACCCGCGTGCCGACGGCCGCCCGGGGAGCCTGCCCACGGCATACCTGCGCCCCGGCAGCGCGTCCTTCGCCGAGTTCGTGTCGGGGGTGGCGCCCGAGCTGCTGCCCGGCCGGCGACCACTGCCCGCCGGCATGAGCATCGAGGCTCCGCACGGCACGACGATCGTCGCCGTGGAGTATGCCGGTGGCGTCGCCGTCGCGGGTGACCGCCGCGCCACCATGGGCAACGTCATCGCCAACCGCGACATGGAAAAGGTCTACGCCGCAGACGAATACAGCGTCGTCGGCATCGCCGGCACGGCCGGCATCGCCATCGAGCTCGTCAAGCTCTACCAGGTCGAGCTTGAGCACTACGAAAAGATCGAGGGCACGATCATGTCCATCGAGGGCAAGGCCAACCGGCTCGCCTCGATGATCCGGGCCAACCTCGGGCTGGCCATGCAGGGGCTCACCGTCGTGCCGATGTTCGCCGGCTTCGACCTCGACGAGCGGCGCGGGCGGATCTATT
>CAZLGB010000029.1:0-24055 GCA_964558825.1 uncultured Intrasporangiaceae bacterium | reverse complement strand
CCCAGGGCTGCCGTCGATTCCACCGCCGCCGCGCCGGGGGGGGGGGGGGGGGGGGCCGCGGGGGGGGGGGGGGGGGGCGCTGCGGGGGGGGGGGGGGGCGCTGCCGGCGTGGTCCCCGACGCGACTGAGCCCGCAGCCGGGAGGTCGAGCGCCCGTCGCGAGCGCCTGGCCGCCGCGTGGGACGTGATCCACGCGCACGAGGCGCAGGTGCGCGAGCGGCTGGAGGCCGGCATCGCGGCGCTCGGGGATCGGGTCGTCGTCCACTCCCGGGCGGCTGACCGCACCCCGACGATGCTGCTGACCATCCCGGGTCGGCGCACCTGGGACGCCTACCAATTCCTGTCCGAGCGTGGGGTGCAGGCGCCGGCCGGCTCGTTCTACGCCTACGAGCCCTTCCGCCGCCTCGGTGTCGACGACCCGCAGGGCCTGCGCGTCGGGTTGGCGCCCTACACCGACGACTCCGACGTCGACCGGCTGCTGGCAGGCTTGTCAGCCTTCCTCGACTCCCCCGAATAGCGCCACGCGACTCAACCCCGCAAGCCGCACATCCGTTGTGTCGGTGAGAGCATCACGCCAAGCGGGGAGGAGGTGTCGCCGTGACCCCAGCCGACGAGGCATTCGTCGCCTTTGCCGATGCTGCGTCCCCGGGACTGCTGCGCACCGCCTGGCTCACCTGCGGCGACCACCAGCTCGCCGAGGATCTCGTCCAGGGGGGCTGGCTGCGGTCTATCAGCGCTGGGGCAGGCTGCACGCTGACAACCCGACGGCATACGCCCGGCGGTGTGTCATCAACGCCCACATCGACGTGACCCGTCGGAGGCGGCGCGAGGTGATGACCGGTCTCGTGCCCGACCAGGGTGTCCTCGACGCCTTGCCTCCCGACACCCGGTGGCTGCTCACCGCCCTTGCGACACTGCCGCTGCGCGAGCGGCAGTGCGTCGTGCTACGGCACTACGCCGACCTCGGCGAGGCCGAGACCGCCGATCTGCTCGGAGTGAGCGTCGGCACCGTGAAGTCCTCGACCTCTCGCGGGCTGATCCGCCTACGCACTCTGCTCGCGGGAGGAGAGACCCATGCCCGATGACCTCCTCGACCTCCTCAAGACGGCGTCGGCACCGCCCATGCGCATCGACGCGTATGCCGCGATGGCAGCCGGTCGGCGAGCCCAGCTCCACCAGCGCACCCGCGCTGTGGTGGCCGCCGCGCTTGTCGTACTGGCGATCGTCACCGGTGCGGTGTTCGTCAAAGGCAAGGACGCTGCCCTGCCTGCCGGCCCGTCCTCAACGAGCCCAACTCACACAGCGCCGAGCCTGACTCCGTTCGCGAGAAGCTTCACCGCCCAACTCGCAGTCGAGTCCGGGTCTCTGACGGCGGTCCTCAACCGCGACGGCACGACGATCGACGTGCGCCGATCGGGGGATTCGGGGAGCGGTCACGGCCTGGCCATCCCGGTGCCGACCTCCCCTGGGGCGGCCAATTGTCGGGTGATCTCAGGTCTGCAGCTGCAGGCGTGTGCCGTGTTCGCCCCCGTGCGCGCCGGGATCATGACCTACAACGAGGACGCGGTTCTCGAAGAGCACCCCGGCGTGCCGGCCGTCGGGCGTTTCGCCGTGCCGGACGTCTCCGTGGTCGTCGCCGGCAACGCGACCTTCGACCTGTCCCCCCTCGCCGTCGCATGGGAGTTGGACGACGGCACGGTCGCCGTCAGCAGCGGGGCCCTCGTCCCGCAGGCCCACGGAAGCCGGGTGTCAGCCGCGGTCTTCGCCTTGCAGGCCAGCGGAGGCGCCTTCCTGGGCATCAAGCGGGACGGCGCCGAGAGGTGGGTGGTCTATCCCCCCTCGATCTCTTCCGACGGAGCCCAGCGCACCGAGGCGGGCGGCCAGGAGAACGGCGACTACTACTTCGGCTACCTGCTCCCCGCCGATGCGGTGTCATTTGAGGTGGTCGCTCGTTCGGGCCGGGTCGTCAGCCAGGAGACAGTGATGTTGGGCGGCCGGCCCGTCCTCCTGGCCCACCTCACCGGCGTCGGGCCCCACGCGCATCCCGAGGCGCATTGGGTGGACGGGAGCGGGGTGACCCACACCATCGCCGGATGACCTCGAGGGTGGACCCATGCAGGGTGCACCAAACGACGAAGGCCGGCCATTCGGCCGGCCTCGTCGATCAGTGGAGCTGAGGGTGGGCCCACTCGGGTCCACAGACGACGAAGGCCGGCCATTCGGCCGGCCTCGTCGATCGGTGGAGCTGAGGGTGGGCCCACTCGGGTCCACAGACGACGAAGGCCGGCCATTCGGCCGGCCTCGTCGATCGGTGGAGCTGAGGGGATTCGAACCCCTGACCCCCTCCATGCCATGGAGGTGCGCTACCAACTGCGCTACAGCCCCGCACCCTCAATCCCGGCTCGCACCGGTCGATCAGGCAACCCGTGAATCTTAGCCAATCCCCCTCCCCGACGCGAAATCCGCGCCTCGGGGTGCTGGCGGACACCTCTCCAACTCCCCGCTATGCCAACCGTGCGCCCTGGCTCACCTTTGGCATCGCGGGGGCGACAGAATCCGGCACCCCGACGTTGTATGCCGCCACCCGCAGCCGCCCGCCGAGCTCGGCCTCCTGCAGCACCGTCCACGTGCAGTTGCCCATCGTCGCGAAGGCCGCATCGGCCGACTGGGGCAGCCCGACCAGCTCGAGCAGCGCCGCCCGCAGGCAGGCACCATGGGTGACGACCGCGCCCACCTCGCCCGGGCCCAGCGACGCGAGATAGAACCGCAGCGCCGGCACCATCCGGGCCAGCACGTCTGCGGTTGACTCCGCGCCGGGCACGAGCACCGACTCGTCCTCGGCGAGCCACGCAGCATACTCCCGCGGGAAGCGCTCGGCGAACTCCGCCCGAGTCAGCCCCGAGCGCGCGCCCGTCGAATACTCCCTCAGCCGCGCGTCCGGCTCGGCCACCAGACCACACGCCTGCGCGAGGTATGCCGCGGTCTGGCTCGCGCGCGCGAGGTCGGAAGTCCACAGCCGCGAGAGCCCAAGGCCGGCCACCCACGGGGCCATCGCCTGAGCCTGGGCATGCCCGACCTCGTCGAGGGGCACGTCGGCATGGCCCTGCGCGCGTTTGGCGAGATTCCAGGCGGTGCGGCCATGGCGGACGAGCACGAGCCGGCGGGTGTCCCCCGCAGGGAACCCGCTCATCCGGGTCGGCATCTGCTCAGTCGCCCCGCGCGGGCCGGGCGGCCCCGAGGGCCTGCGGGTCGTCGATCAACAGGTCGATGGCCGGGCAGTCCCGCCACAGCCGCTCGAGCTGATAGAACGCCCGCTCCTCCTGGTGCTGGACGTGCACGACGATGTCGCCGAAGTCGATGAGCACCCAGCGGTCCTCGCGACCACCCTCACGGCGCAGCGGCTTGGCGCCGGCTGCCCGCACCCGGTCCTCGATCTCGTCGACGATCGCGCCGACCTGGCGCTCGTTGGTCGCCGAGGCGATGACGAAGACATCGGTGAGCGCCAGCTGACCGGAGACGTCGATGGCGATCACCTGCTCGGCCTTCTTGTCCAGGGCTGCCGCGGCGGCCGCCCGGGCCAGCTCGACCGATCGGTGTGGTGCGCTCACGAGACTCCTCGGGACGGGGCCGCGTAGAGCCCATGCTTGGCGATGTATTGGACGACTCCGTCGGGCACGAGATACCAGACGGGCTCGCCGCGCCCGACCCGCTCGCGGCAGTCGGTGGAGGAGATGGCCATGGCGGGCACCTCCTGCAGCGAGATCTTGTCGGTCGGCAGCCCCTTGTCGGTGAGGACGTGTCCGGGCCGGGTCACGCCGACGAAGTGGGCCAGCTCCCAGAGCTCGTCGACGTCCTTCCACGTGAGGATCTGCGCGAGGGCGTCAGCCCCGGTGATGAAGTAGAGCGAGGCATCGGGCCGCTCACGATGCAGGTCGCGGAGCGTGTCGATGGTGTAGGTCGCCCCCGGACGGTCGATGTCGACCCGGCTCACCGTGAAACGGGGGTTGGACGCCGTCGCGATGACGGTCATGAGATAGCGATCCTCGGCCGGCGACACCACGCTGCCGGCCTTCTGCCACGGCTGCCCGGTCGGGACGAAGATGACCTCGTCGAGCCCGAAGAGCGCCTGCACCTCGCTCGCTGCGACGAGGTGACCGTGATGGATGGGATCGAAAGTCCCACCCATCACGCCGATGCGTCGGCTCAGTGGTGGCCCCCGCCGGCCTGGTTGGCGTGCTTGTCGCGCACCTTGTAGGCGGTGCCGCGGAAGGACCACAGCAGCAGGAGCAGAAGGATGAAGACGACCAGCGCGAGGACGCCGTAGAGCTCAGCCGGCATGGGCAGCTCCCGGCGGGCTTCTTCCTCCGCATGGATCAGGACGGGCAGCACGCTCGCAGACATGGGCACATGGTAGCGGGTGCCCCGAGCCGGCGCGGGACCGGCATACCCCTTGCGGGGCCTCGCCCGTATGCCGTGCCTCACGGTCGGTCCGCACCCTCCCAGCCCTCGCCCGTATGCCGTGTCTCCCGGCCGGCCCGCCCCTCACCTGGGCGTGCGCTGCCCGGTGCGACGCGCTCAGGGGTTCACGGCATACCCACAGCAGGCTCACTGAAGGGGCAGGGCGGCGACCTTACGCTGGTGACATGACCCCGGAGCTGTCCGTCGTGATCCCGATGTTCAACGAGCAGGAGGTGCTCCCCCTGCTCGCGCAGCGGCTGCGCCCGGTGCTCGACGGGATCGGCGGCAGCTACGAGGTCGTCTGCGTCGACGACGGCTCGAGCGACCTCACCCCGGCGCTGCTGCACAAGCTCGCCCGGGAGTGGACCCAGGTGCGGGTCGTGCGGCTGCGCGCCAACGCCGGGCACCAGGCGGCGATCTCCGCGGGGCTCGCTGTCGCGCGCGGGGCCTATGTCGTGACCATCGACGCCGACCTGCAGGATCCGCCCGAGACGATCGCCGAGATGCTCACCGTGGCGCGCCGCGACGGGGTCGATGTCGTCTATGGCGTGCGGTCGGATCGCTCGACCGACTCGGCTTTCAAGCGGGGCACCGCGCGCCTCTTCTATGCCGTGATCCGGCGCATCTCCGGGACCACCGCCCAGGCCGATGCCGGGGACTTCCGGCTCATGTCGCGCGCGACGGTCGATGCCATCAACACGCTGCCCGACACCAACCGGGTGCTGCGTTTCGTCGTGCCGGCGCTGGGCTTCCCGTCGGCCACCGTGACCTATCGGCGCGAGGAGCGCGCGGCGGGAACGTCGAAGTATCCCTTCGTCAAGATGCTCAAGCTCTCGGTCGACTCGGTGACCGGCTTCTCGCTCTTCCCGCTGCGGCTGGCGACCTATTTCGGGATCTTCGGCGGTGTGCTGATGTTCCTCGCGGCGATCGGGTTGATCGTCGCGTCGCGCAACGGCCAGACCATCCCCGGATGGACGTCGACGGTGGTCATCGTCGCGGCGGTCGGCTCGGTGCAGCTGGTCTGTCTGGGGTTGCTCGGTGAATACGTCGGGCGGATGTATACCCAGTTGCAGGGGCGGCCGGCATACTTCATCGCCTCCGACTCAGGGGTCGAGGATGCGGCTGCTGCGGCGGCCGCCGCGGCCGTGGCCGGGGCGGGTCAGGCAGTGGCCGGTGCGGAGTCGGCTCAGGGCAAAGCTGCTGCGGTCGAAGCGGCCGCCGGCGACGCTGGTTGGGTGCGCGCCCGTATGCACTGAGTCGCAGGTGACTCAGGGGTGCGCAGCCGCGCTGGCTGGCCTCAACCGGCTGGGCCGCCCGCAGTAGCCCCAATCCGTGAGTCACCCACGACTCAATGCATAGCGTCTCGCCCCCGCAGTGGCGCCGCCACCGGGATGCAGGCCCGAGCGCGGGAGCCAGGCGTCACCCAGCCCCCAGGGTCAGACCCGCACCTGGCCGTCACCCTCGACGATCCACTTGGTCGTCGTCAGCTCGGGCAGCGCCATCGGGCCGCGAGCGTGCAGCTTCTGAGTGGAGATGCCGATCTCGGCGCCCATCCCGAACTGCCCGCCATCGGTAAACCGGCTCGACGCGTTGACCATGACCACCGCCGCGTCGACCTCGGCGGTGAAGCGCCGCGCCGCCGCCCGGCTCTCGGTGACGATGACCTCGGTGTGCATCGTCCCGTTGGCCCGGATGTGGGCCAGGGCCGCGTCGAGGTCGCCGACGATGCGGACGTTCATCTCCAGCCGGTGCCACTCGGTCGCATAGTCGCTCGCGGTCGCCAGCTCGTATGCCGCGCCGGCTGCCTGCGCGTGCGGAGTCACCTCCGGCCCAACATGCAGGGCCACCCCAGCTCCGGCCAACGCCGTGATCGCCTTGGGCAGGAACTCGTCGGCCACCGCCCCGTGGACCAGCAGGGACTCGGCCGCATTGCAGACGCTGGGCCGCTGGGTCTTGGAGTTGAGCAGGATGGCGAGGGCCTTGTCGAGGTCGGCATCGGCATCGACATAGACGTGGTTGACGCCCGTGCCGGTCTCGATGACCGGCACCGTCGACTCCATGACCACCGTGCGGATGAGGTCGGCGCCCCCGCGCGGGATGACCAGGTCGACCAGCCCGCGCGCAGTCATCAGCGCCCGCGCTGCGTCGTGGCCACCCTCGAGAAGCGACACGGCCGCCTCGGGCAGCCCGCGCCCGGCCAGGGCTGCGCGCAGCACGGCGACGAGCGCGCGATTGGACGACGCCGCGGCCGAGCCACCCCGCAGGATCACGGCGTTGCCGCTCTTGAGCCCGAGCGTCGCGGCGTCGACGGTGACATTGGGCCGCGCCTCGTAGATCATCCCCACGACGCCCATCGGCACCCGCACCTGGCGGATCTGCAGGCCGTTGGCCAGGGTCGAGCCGCGCACGACCTCGCCCACCGGGTCAGGCAACGCCGCCACCTCGCGGACCGCTGCGGCGATCCCCCGGATGCGCGTCTCGTCGAGCATGAGCCGGTCGAGCAGGCCCGCGGCCATCCCCCCGGCACGACCCCGCTCGAGGTCCTCGGCGTTGGCGGCGACAATCGTCGGCACAGCGGCCTCGAGGGCATCGGCCATATCCAGCAGGGCCGCGTCCTTGTCGGCGCGAGTGAGCAGCCCGAGGCGCAACGAGGCGGCACGGGCGGCCTCGGCGGTCTCGCGGACGGCCGCGACGGCGGCCGGGTCGATGTGGGGGGCGGACGGCATACGTCCAAGGGTATGCCGGGCGGCGGGCGACGCGCCCCGGCCGCTCGCGCCGCGAGCCCTCGCGAGCCCTCGCTGGGCGCTTGCGAGCGTCAGCGTCCGAGCACGACGAGGGCGTCGCGGTGGATGACCTCGCGCTGATATTCGGGGCCGAGCTCATTGGCCAGCTCGCGGGTGGAGCGCCCGAGCAGACTCGGCAACTCGTCGGAGCCGTAGTTGACCAGCCCCCGCGCGACCGGACGCCCCGACGCGTCGCAGACGTCGACCGGATCCCCGCCGACGAAGGTGCCCTCGACCGCGGTCACGCCGGCCGGCAGCAGGCTCTTGCGGCGATGGACGACCGCCTGCACCGCTCCGTCGTCGAGCAACAGGCGCCCCTGCGGGGTCGTCGCGTGGGCGAG
Source organism: uncultured Intrasporangiaceae bacterium (assembly GCA_964558825.1). GTDB lineage: Bacteria > Actinomycetota > Actinomycetes > Actinomycetales > Dermatophilaceae > Phosphoribacter. The sequence continues at coordinate 16,474 of CAZLGB010000029.1, read as the reverse complement.
CCACAGCAGCCGTGACGGCGGCCGCCGCGCGCCCGGGAGGAAGACTGTGCCGACGTCCTTGCCGCGCAACGCTTCTGCGACGCGATCGGTCGAGGTCAGCAGGGTCGGTATGCCGGCCGCGTTGGCGATCGCCGCCGCCTCGACCTTCGTCTGCATGCCACCGGTGCCGACCTGGGTGCCGGCGCCCTTGATCTCGACGCCGTCCAGATCGCCGGCGCCGCGCACGATGGGGATGCGTTGCGCGCCCGGCCTCGAGGGCGGCCCGTCGTAGAGCGCGTCCACGTCAGAGAGCAGCACCAGCGCGTCGGCCTGCACGAGCTGCGCGACGAGCGCGGCCAGCCGGTCGTTGTCGCCGAAGCGGATCTCGTGGGTGGCAACCGTGTCGTTCTCGTTGACGACCGGCAGCACGCGCAGGTCGAGCAACCGCTCGAGGGTGCGGCGAGCGTTGAGGTAATGAGTGCGCCGGGTGACGTCGTCGATGGTCAGCAGCACCTGCCCGACGGTCACCTCGTGCGAGCGGAAGGCATTCTGGTATGCCGCGATGAGGGCTCCCTGCCCGACGCTCGCCGCGGCCTGTTGGGTCGCGAGATCCCTTGGGCGACGGGCCAATCCGAGCGGTCCCATGCCCGCGGCGATGGCGCCGGATGAGACGAGCACGACCTGCGAGTCGGCGTGGTGGCGGGCGGCGAGGGCGTTGACGAGGGCCACCAGCCGGGCGGCGTCGAGCTGCCCGTCGGGGCTGGTGAGCGAGCTGGACCCCACCTTGACGACCAGGCGACGGGCCCGGGCGACAGCGGATCGGGGCACGGCATACGAGTCTAGGGGGGGTGGGCGGGAAGCTCGGTCGGGCATTCCACTGACACGCGCCGATCGCCCGATGCCGCAAGGTGCAAACGGCGAGCAGACGGCGGGCATAGGCTGCCGACGTGACCATGTGGGAGGACATCGCCACTGAGCGTCGAGCGTTGGCCGACGTTTTCGACGAGTTGGACGAGCGGCAGTGGGACACCCCGAGCCTGTGCGGCGACTGGACGGTGCGCGAGCTCGCCGCCCATCTGGTCATGCCCTTCAACGTCTCGCTCTCGCGTTTCGGGCTGACGATGCTGCGTTATGCCGGCAATTTCGCCAAGGCCAACATCGCGCTGACCGCCGGACTGGCTGGGCGGCCGGTCGCCGAGCTGGTCGCCGACTACCGCGCGCACGCCGAAAGCCACTTCACCCCGCCGGGTATGCCGCCGGTCACGCCGCTCGCCGAGGTGCTCATCCACGGCCAGGACGCGCGGATTCCGTTGGGAATCGGCGACACTCGTGCACCCGAGCTGTGGGCGACCGCACTGGACTTTCTCGTGTCACCGTTGGGCCGGCGTGGCTTCGTCACCAGCCGGCTGCCCGAGGTCGAGCTCATCGCCACGGATGCACCCTGGCGCGCAGGGTCGGGTCCGCAGGTGAGCGGCCCGGCATACGCCATCGGGTTGACGCTCACCCGACGCGCTCCGGGGCTTGAGTCGCTCAGCGGCGCCGGCCGCGACACGCTCGCCGCCTGGATGGGCTGACCGCTGGCCGACCGAGGTCAGTCCTCGTCGCCCGCTGTCGCCCAATGGCCGGCGCGTCGCTCGGCGTCGAGCTCGGCCTGGGTGGCGGCGCGGGCGGCATAGCGATCGCGCATCCGCTCGCGCTTCTCGCCACGGGTCGGTCGCGAGTGATCGTCGAGTCGCAGGTCGGTGCCGCGCGGTCCGGCGAGCAGCTCGGCGCCGGGCGACATCGTCGGCTCCCAGTCGAAGACGACGGCATTGTCGGCGTCGCCGATGAGCACCGTGTCGCCGGCGACGGCGCCGGCCTTGAGCAGCGCCTCCTCGACGCCGAGGCGGGTCAGCCGGTCGGCGAGATAGCCGACGGCCTCGTCATTGGAGAAGTCGGTCTGGCGCACCCAGCGAGTCGGACGCTCGCCGACGATGCGGTATGCCGGTGCCCCGTCGGCGGTGACCTCGCGGCGGACCGTGAAGCCGGAGTCGTCAACAGCCTTGGGCCGCAACACGATCCGCGGCCGGACGATCTCGTCGACGTCGGCACGCGCGTCGCGGACGAGCTTGGCGAGGGCAAAGGTCAACTCGCGCAGACCAGTCCGCGCGACGGCTGAGACGATGTGCACCTCGAGGCCGCGCTCACGCAGGTCAGGGGCGACCAGCTCGGCGAGCTCGAGCGCCTCGGGGACGTCGGCCTTGTTGAGCACGACCAGGCGGGTGCGCTCGGCGAGCGGCCGGCCGCCGAGCAGCTCGTCGGGGACATAGAGCGACAGCTCGCGCTCGATGGCGTCGAGGTCGCTCAGCGGATCGCGGCCGGGCTCGAGGGTCGCGCAGTCGATGACGTGGACGAGCACCGAGCAGCGCTCGATGTGGCGGAGGAACTCCAGCCCGAGCCCCTTGCCCTCGTGGGCGCCGGGGATGAGCCCGGGCACGTCGGCGACGGTGAAGCGCTCGTCGCCGGCGGTGACGACCCCGAGGTTGGGCACGAGGGTCGTGAAGGGATAGTCGGCGATCTTGGGCCGCGCGGCCGAGAGCACCGACACGAGCGAGGACTTGCCCGCCGAGGGAAAGCCGATGAGCCCGACGTCGGCGAGCGTCTTGAGCTCGAGCACGACGTCGACGCTTTCGCCCGGCTCGCCGAGCAGGGCGAAGCCGGGTGCCTTGCGCCGCGGTGACGCGAGCGCCTTGTTGCCGAGGCCGCCGCGGCCACCACGGGCGATGACGTGCTCGGTGCCGAGCGCGACGAGGTCGGCGACGAGCTCGCCGGTCTCGGGGTCCTTGACGACGGTGCCGGCCGGCACGGGCAGCACGAGGTCGCCCCCGTCGGCGCCGTTGCGCTCGTCGCCGCCACCCGGCTTGCCGCTCGCGGCCGAGCGGTGCGGGCTGCGGTGGTAGTCGAGCAGGGTCGTGGCCTGCGGGTCGACCCGCAGGATGACCGAGCCGCCGCGACCGCCATTGCCACCGTCGGGCCCGCCGAGGGGCTTGAACTTCTCCCGCTTGATCGAGGCCACCCCGTGGCCTCCGGCTCCGGCAGCGACGTGGAGCACGACGCGGTCGACGAACTCGCCGGCCATGTGGGGGTCTCCTTCCGTCGCCTAGCGATCAGGGTATGCCGCCCGGCATACGAGCCGGTGGCGGGGGAACACGCGCGAGGGGCGGGCCGTCGCCGGCCCGCCCCTCGCGCGCAGAGGTCTTACTCGCCCGAAACCGGGGCTGCTTCGATGTTGACGGTCTTGCGCCCGCGCTTGGTGCCGAACTTGACGGCGCCCGCGACGAGGGCGAAGAGCGTGTCGTCGCCACCGCGGCCGACACCCTCACCCGGGTGGAAGTGCGTGCCACGCTGACGGACGAGGATCTCGCCCGCGTTGACCAGCTGGCCGCCGAAGCGCTTGACGCCGAGACGCTGTGCGTTGGAGTCACGACCGTTGCGGGTCGAGGACGCACCCTTCTTGTGTGCCATGTCAGTGCCTCCTTCAGGCCTTGATGCCGGTGATCTTGACCTGGGTCAGCGGCTGACGGTGGCCCTGGCGCTTGCGGTAGCCGGTCTTGTTCTTGTGCTTGAGGATGACGATCTTGGGGCCCTTGGCCGCCTTGACCACCTCGGCCGAGACGGTGACCTTGGCCAGCTTGGCCGCGTCGGTCGTCACCGAGTCGCCATCGACGAGCAGCAGCGGCTGCAGCTCGACCTTGTCGCCCGGCTCGCCGGACACCTTGTCGATGAGCAGGACATCGCCCACCGCGACCTTCTCCTGGCGTCCGCCAGCGCGCACAATCGCGTACACGTCGAAACTCTCTTCCGTTACCTGGGGCACGCGCTCTCGGGAACCGTCACGTAGCAAGCCTGCGGGGACGCAGGAGCACAGATCGGTGGGCGCACCAAGGGTCTACCTTACCGGCCCGGGGCGGGGCGGCCAAACCGCGACCACTCGGCGGGCGAGCGGCGCCGCGGCGGCATACGCGCAGCTGTATGCCGCGGGCGTCGATCAGCGCCGCACGAAGGGGTTGTCGAGCACCCCGATGCCCTCGATCTCGACCGATACCCGCTGGCCGGGCGTGACCGGCCCGACCCCCGCGGGGGTGCCGGTGAGGATGACATCGCCCGGCAGCAGGGTGAAGTGCGCCGACGCGTAGGCGATGAGCTTGGCGACCCCGTGGACGAGGTCGGCGGTCGAGCCGTCCTGCACGATCTGGCCGTCGCGGCGGGTCACCAGCCGTAGCGCCGAGGGGTCGAGATCGGTGACGATCCACGGCCCGAGTGGTTTGGAGGTGTCAAAGCCCTTGGCCCGCGCCCACTGCCCGTCGCCGCGCTGCCAGGTGCGCTCGGAGACGTCATTGGCGCAGGTGTAGCCCCACACGCACTCGAGGGCCGCGTCCTCGCGGACGTCCTTGCAGATCTTGCCGATGACGACGGCGAGCTCGCCCTCGTAGTCGACCGTCGCGCTCCCCCGCGGGATGACGACCGGGTCACCCGGGCCGATGACCGCCGTATTGGGGACCATGAACATCATCGGCTCGGCCGGCACCTCGTTGCCGAACTCCTTGGCGTGGTCGGCATAGTTGCGACCGATGCCGATGAGCTTGCTGCGCGGGATGACCGGGGCCAGCAGGCGCACCTCGGCGAGGGGGATCGGGTCGCCCCCGGTCGGGTGCACACCGGCATACAAGGGGTCGCCCTTGAGCGGGTGGATGACCGCCGTCGTGTCCTCGGCCCCGTGGCCGCTCGCCTCGCCGTCGACGATCCCGTATGCCGGGTCGTCGCCTGTCGTGTATCTCGCGATCCGCACGGCGCCACTCTAACCAGGGGGTTGCGCCCCGGCGCGTGCCCCTGGTCGGGCAGACTGCGGCATACACGATCTGCTTTTGCCCGCACTGCGGGCCTGTCGACGGAGACTGCCATGGGTTTCAGCCTGTTCCTCAGCCTCGACGGTGTCGTCGGCGAGTCGACGGCCATCGGCCATGAGGGCCAGATCGAGCTGAGCGCGTGGGCCTTCGGCCTGCACAACGCCGGCAGCGGCGTCGGCGGGGGCCGCGTGGGCAAACCGGTGTGGGACGAGGTCTCGGTCGCCATGCCCACCACCGCCGCCCTCCCCCAGCTGATGAGCCTGTGCGCGAGCGGCCGGGCGACCAAGACGGCGGTGCTGTCGGCGGTCTCCGAGGGCGACAGCCCCTTCACGTGGCTACGCCTCACCCTGAGCAATGTCCTCGTGACGCGGGTCGGCAGCGCGGCCTCGGCGCTGGATGACCGCTCCGACGACGAGGCCGGGCTGTCCTTCGGCGCGATCACGGTGGAGAAGTGGAGCCAGCTGCCCGACGGCTCGGTCGGGGCGCCCGTCACCTTCCGCTGGGATGTCCGCGTGGGCCGCTCGCTGAAGGGCGAGGTCGGCGCCAAGGCCGTCAAGCCCAGCAAGCGCGCGAAGCCCGTCAAGCCGGTCAAGGCGGCCAAGGCGCGCAAGGGCGCAAACGACGCGCGCGGCGGCGCCGACGCCACGGCCGCGCCGACGGAGGCTGAGTGGGCGGACGCCGAGCTCTCGGCCCCTCAGGCATGATGGAGTTATGACCTCGGGCGACGACGCGATCCGCGTCGGGACGGCGGAGCGACAAGCCGCGATCGACCTGCTCGGCGAGCATTGGCGTGCCGGGCGGCTCGACCCGAGCGAGCACGAGGTGCGCACGACGAAGGCCTTCGCCGCCGTCACCCGTGGCGACCTCGATGCGCTCTTCGGTGATCTTCCGCGGGGGCCAGGGCCCTTCCCGTGGGCTGCCAACGCTCCTCGCGACGCCGCCGTGGCGGGTCCTTCGGGGGCCTTTGGGCCGTATGCCGGGTCGGAGCCGCACGTCGGCGCCGGGTCGACCACGTCTGAGGCGTTGACCCCCTCCGCCGTGGTGCCCGCCGAGCTGCCGCGCCGCGGCGGGGCGTTGGCCACGATCGGTGCTGGGCTTTCTCGCGCGCGTGACACGGTCATGGCGCTCACGCCGATCGGGGCCACCGCACTGTTCGTCACGGGGCATGCTCCGTGGCCGGTCTTCCTCGCCATTCCCGCGGCCGGCATCGTGCTCTACGGACCTGGCGGCAACAAGGCCGCCGAGCAGCGCCGCCGGGCCGAGCGCGAACAGCGTCGCAACGAGCGCGAGCAGCGCCGCATCGCCCGCGACCAGGGCCGCTGAGCGCTCTCGCCTCCCCCGGGCAACCGCACGACGAGCGGCCCGGCGCACCGAAGCGGCGGGCTCCCCCGACGTCGAGCCCATCCGGCCGCCCGCGGCTGGGGGCCGGTCCGGGCAGCCTAAGCAGAGTGCGGCCACGGATCATCGTCGGGGGGCAGTGGCATGGCCTGCTGGACGCTCCAATGCACCCCGGGGTCGGCCCAGCCGGCGCCGTCCTGCCAGGGATCGTCGTCGCCCTCGAGAAGAACCGTTGCGCTCAAAGGGGATTGGCCGCGCGTCGAGGTCGTCGAGTCGGCCGAGTCGGGCCAGGTGTCGCACTCGGCTGGGCGCGGTGGCGCCCACGATTGGGTGGGCGGTCGGGTGCCGGGTGGTGCGCCGGCTCGGTAGCTGCCGGGGGTGGTGTCCCAGTGGATGCTGTTGGTGTCGGGGTCGTAATGGCCGTGCAGGTGGTCTCGGTGGACGATGGTGTGGTGTCGCCCGCAGAGCAGGCCGAGGTTGGTGAGAGTGGTGGGTCCGCCGTCGGCCCAATGGGTGAGGTGGTGGGCGTCGCACCAGTGCGCGGGTGTCGCGCAGCCGGGGAAGGTGCAGTGCTTGTCGCGCAGCCAGAGGGCCAACAACTGGGCGGGGGTCGCGAGCCGGGTGGCGTGGCCAAGATCCAAGAGTTGACTCTTGGTGCCCAGCACGGCCGGGATGAGGTCGGCGTCACAGGCGAGCCGTCTGACGGTGTCCGGGGCGAGGAGGGTGCCGCCGGCGGGTGTGCCGAGGACAGTGGCGGCACCGACTTGGTTCTTGAGGTCGTCATAGTTCATGGTGACGATGAGGGTGGTCTTCACGCCGGTGGGTGGCTGCTCCCCAGCGGCGGTGGCCCGGTGGATGACCTCGATGAGCGCTTGTCCGCGCCACAGTTGGACCGAGCGGGTGTCCCGCGATCCGTCCGGGCCAGGCACCGGCCTGGAAAGGGGCCCGATCGCTGCTTCGAGGGTCGCGGAGCCGACCGGGTCGAGGGTCAACTGGTAGGTGTAGCCGGCCAGGTCATCTCCGACCGGCCGAGACAGGGAGATGAGTCCGGCGGCGGTGTCGGTGTCGTGTTGGAACTCTCCGTCGAGCCCGTAGGTCGCCAACAGGGCCGGGCGCAGGGATCGGACTCCCCGGCTGCCGTCACTGGCGCCCATCGTCAACAAGCCTTGAAGGACAGTCGGGGCGGCCGCATCCTGCAGCCGGTGGCGCAGCTTGCGGAATTCGGTGATCACGGTCAACGCCACACCGGTTGGCACGGTCCCGTCGATGACGGCATCCCGCACCGGGGCGAGCTCCATGGTGCGGGTGTCGTGCACCAGCTTCGCGACCTGCCCTCCTCCACCCCCGGTCGCCAACGACGGCGCGTGGCCGGCGACCCAGCCGGTGACCGACCCGGCCTGCGACGCGGCGATCTCCCCGCGCGTCTCAGCCTCCGCGACGACCGCGACCCGAGCGCCGGCAGCGAGCGCGGCGAGCTGGTCGAGCTCCCCGAGCACATCACCCAGGTGGCCGTTGGGCACCTGCCACAACAGCTCCCGCAACCCAGTGATCGCCTCCACGGCGGCAGCCCACAGTGTGCGCCGGTCGGCGACACTCGCGAGGGTCGGGCTGCTGCTCATGACACCCACGCTACAACCGACCACTGACAGACCTTCGGGGCCGAAAACGATGCAGCGCAATGGTTTACGGAGCAACTGATGATCATAGAAGGCCGCAAGACAGGGGCCTTTCACAAGTCGCCCGCAGCCCGCACAGCGATCGGCGCGTGACAGAGCGCCAGACCCCACCTGGCTTGCAGCGAGTGGGCTCAGCGGGCGCGCCGGGCCCCGAGAGATCAGCGATCCGCCAGCAGGCTGTTGCAGGCGGCGATCAAGCGGGCCCGCAGCTGCCGGCCGCGGGCGGCATACTCGCGCTGCTCGGCGACGTAAGCCGCCTTGCCCTCGGGAGTCTCGACGAGGATCGACTCCAGCCCCATCCGTGCCACGGCATAGGGCGAGGCGCGCATGTCGAGCCGGCGCAGCTCGAACGCCAACTCCAGTGCGTCACCGACCAGCTCGCTGGGTATGCCGGGCGCGAGCTTCATCGCCCACTTGAACAGATCCATCGTCGCGTGCAGGCAGCCGGGCTGGTCGAGCTCCACCTGGCGCTCACGGGTCGGCTGCACGACATTGAGCGGCCGTGCCGGCTCGGTGAAGAATCGGAAGGCATCAAAGTGACTGCAGCGCAGGGCATTCGCCTCGACGACGGCATCCGTGTCAGCGGACGACAGCCGCAACCCGAGCCCGTGGTGACGCACCTGCTCGGCCGGCAGCCGATAGACCATCGCCCACTCGTGCAACGCGAAGCAGCCCCACTGCGCCGGCCGCTCCGCCGTGCGGCTGAGCAGCTCGCGGACGAAGCGCACCGTCTCGCCCCGCGCCGACAGGTATGCCGGCAGGTCCAGCTCCAGCCCGCCGCCCACGCGGCGGTAGTGCCTCCACCCAGCCCGCTCCAGAGCTGCCGAGTCACCAAGGCGCACCCCCGGCCCCGGATGCCAGCGCCGGATCGCGGCCGGTTTGAAGGGGTAATAGGTGAAGAGGAAGTCCTCGACGGGGTGCGGCTGCCCGTGAGCGCGCCGCTCGCGGTGCCCGGCGGTCAACGCGTCGATGCGACCGGCATACGCGCGCTCGCGAGCCTGCCACTGCGACGCATCGAGGATCACGGGCGCGACCGGCTCGCTGACGGCGGCCTCACCAGCCGCCGCGGTGCTCGGCCCCTGAGTCGGAGCCGTCGCGCTCGTGAGGGCCATGCCCACCAACCTAACGCCAGTAGCTCGCCCGCCCGGCGCCCACCGAGCCGCCGCCCGCGGCCGGCCGCAAGGCCAGCTCGAAGAGCGGCAGGCTGCGCCCGGGGATCGAGCCACTGAGCCGCTCGCCGACCTGCACGGCCCCGACCCGCTCGTAGAAGGTGCGCGAATTGGGGTCAGCCTCGATGAAGAGCCGACTCCAACCGCGGCCGGCCGCGGCGCGACGTGCGTGCTCAAAGAGCACCCGGCCGAGCCCCGACCCGATGAACTGCGGGTCGACGAAGAGCATCTCCAGCTCGCCGGCCGGCTGCTCGCTGTCGCGCGCACCCGGGCCGCCGCGAGACTCGCCGAGGAGGTGGAAACCCGCCACCTGCCCGTCGACCATACACACCACCGTGCGCGCCGCCGCGTCCGCGTCGAGGGTCAACTCCGCCTCGACAGCCCGCATGAAGGACGCGCTGTAGCCCCAAAAACCCTTGCTGCGCAAGGCAAGTGCCGACAACTCGGCAGCGTCCTCACCGCGCCCCGGGCGCATGGTCAGGCCGCCACTCGCCGCGGCAGGGGTATGCCGGGTGGTCGCCGCCGCGGCCGCACCGCTCGTCGCCGCGCTCATCGCGCCTCCACCCCCTGACGCTGCAGACCATAGGTGATGCCGTCGACCAGGGCTCGCCAGGAGGCCTCGACGATGTTGGGGGCGACCCCGACGGTCTGCCAGGTCGTCGTGCCGTCGGAGGTCTCGATGAGCACGCGGGTGATGGCGTCGGTGCCGTGAGAGGCGTCGAGGATGCGCACCTTGAAGTCGACCAGCTCGAGCGAGTCGAGCTCGGGATAGACCCCATTGAGGGCGACCCGCAGGGCGTGGTCGAGTGCGTTGACCGGGCCGTTGCCCTCGCCCGTGGCGACCTGACGGTGACCGCCCGCCGTCAGCTTGACCGTCGCCTCCGAGGTGGCCTCGGACTGGGCGCGCGCGTCGGTGATGACCCGCCACGACTCGACCTCGAAATAGCTCACACCCTGCCCGAGGTGCCGGCGCAGCAGCAGCTCGAAGCTCGCGTCGGCGGCGTCGAAGGTCCAGCCGCGCAGCTCGAGGTCCTTGACCTCGGCGAGCAGCGCGGCGACGAGCTCGGAGTCCTGGGTGAGGTCGACGCCCATCTCGCGGGCCTTGAGCTCGATGCTCGCCCGTCCGGCCATGTCGGACACGAGCGTGCGCATCGAGTTGCCGACGACCGCCGGGTCGGTGTGCTGGTAGAGATCCGGGTCGACCTTGAGCGCGCTCGCGTGCAGCCCCGCCTTGTGGGCGAAGGCGCTGGCCCCCGTGTAGGGCTGGCGGCTGTAGGGCGGGACGTTGGTGACCTCGCTGATCGCGTGCGAGATGCGGGTCGCCTCGCGCAGCCGCTCGGGCTCGAGCAACGGCATACCCCGCTTGATCTGCAGGTTGGAGACGACGGTGAGGATGTTGGCGTTGCCGGTGCGCTCGCCATAGCCGTTGATCGTGCCCTGGACGTGGGTCGCGCCGGCGTCGACGGCGGCCATCGAGTTGGCGACGGCGCAGCCGGTGTCGTTGTGGCAGTGGATGCCCAACCGCGCGGACGTCGTGTCGAGGACATCGCGGACGACGTCGGCCACCTCGCTCGGGAGCATGCCGCCGTTGGTGTCGCAGAGAGCGATGACCTCGGCGCCGGATTCGGCTGCAGTGCGGACGCATTCGAGCGCATAGGCGCGGTCGAGGCGGTAGCCGTCGAAGAAGTGCTCGGCGTCGAGGAAGACCCGCCGGCCCTCCTCGCGCAGGAAGGTCACGGTGTCGCGGATCATCGCGAGGTTTTCATCGAGCGTCGTGCGCAGGGCCTGCTCGACGTGGCGGACGTGCGACTTGGCGACGAGCGTGACGACCGGCGCGCCCGAGTCGAGCAAGGCCCGCACGAGCGGGTCGGCCGCAGCAGTGGACCCGGCCCGGCGCGTGGCCCCGAACGCCGCGAGCGTCGCATTGCGCAGCGACAGCTCCCGCTGCGCGCGGGCGAAGAACTCGGTGTCCTTGGGGTTGGCGCCGGGCCAGCCGCCCTCGATGAAACCGACGCCCAACTCGTCGAGCTGGCGAGCAATGGCGAGCTTGTCGGCTACCGACAGGTTGAGACCCTCCTGCTGAGCGCCGTCGCGCAGGGTGGTGTCGTAGACGTGCAGCTCGGGAGTGCTGACCAGCTGGCTCATGGTGGGACGGATCGCTTTCGGTGCAATGCGCTCGGATCTGGGGCTGCATCGCGCTGCCTCGTGGGGCTGCGCTGCTCCCCCGTCGCGATGTCGGCCGGCGGGGTGTGCCGGACCAACAAAAAAACCTCCCGGGTGCGGGAGGTTTGCGCGACGAGGGGATGCGTCTCGTCGCGCTCAGGTAATAACGAGGGTGGCGGTAGCCACGGTGGACTGGGTCACGGCATACAGGGTGCCACCGCGCGGGCCCGGATTGTGGGACATCTCGTCATCCGAGACACGCGTGTCGTATGCCGGTCGGCTCAGCGAGGCGGGTGGGCTGAGGACCGCGCTGAAGCCCTGCCAGCTGTTGTGATCACGACAGCTGACAGTGCTTCAGCGCGTGCTTCACCCTGCGAGCGGATGACGCGGGCCACGCCGAGGGCGTTGAGCGACCCGATGAGCCGCTCCGGGAAGACCTATGGCTCGGCGATGCAGTCAGCGTCAAGCTGCGTCACTCGTCCGCGGCGGGACCGCTCGCCGAGGTGACCAGGGCGGCGAAGAGGCGCCCGTCCTCACCCGCCTCGGGATGCCACTGCACGGCCACCCGGAAACGCGCCGCCGGATCCTCGAAGGCCTCGATGGTCCCGTCGGAGTGCCAGGCGGAGGGCGTGTATGCCGCCCAACTCGCCACGCCCTGGTGGTGATAGGTCGGCACGTCGAGCGGGTCGGTGCCGAGGATGGCTGCCAGCCGGGTGCCGGCCACCGGCGTTACCGGGTGGCGGGTCCACACGCCTGCCGCCGGGAGGTGCCCCTCGTGCTTAACGACATCGGGCAGGTGCTGGGTGAGGGTGCCACCCGCCGCGACCGCCATGACCTGCATGCCACGGCATACGCCGAGCAGCGGCAGGTCGCGGCGCACGGCTTCGTGCACGAGGGCGAGCTCCCACTCGTCGCGGTCAGGCCGGGGCGACTGCGAGGTTGCGTGCGGCGCGGCCCCGTAGCGGGACGCCTCGACGTCCGCTCCCCCGGCGATGACCAGCGCGTCAACGCGGTCGAGCACCTCGGCGGCGACAGCCGCCGCCGAGGTGAGCTCGCCACGCGGCGGGAGGACGACGGCGATGCCGCCCGCCCGCTCGACGTGCTCGGCATACATCCACGGCAGCACAGCGCTGCGCTGCGCCCGCCAGGGGTCACGGTCGACCGCCTCGACATAGCAGCTGATGCCGACGACCGGCCTCACAGCGGCGTGACGTATGCCGCCGAGATGCCACCGTCGACGAGGAAGGTCGACGCGGTCATGAAGGACGACTCGTCGGAGGCGAGGAAGAGCACGGCGTTGGCCATCTCCTCGGGCTCGCCGAAGCGCCCCATGGGGATGTGAACCATGCGCCGGGCCGCGCGCTCGGCGTCCTTGGCGAAGAGCTCCTGCAGCAGCGGGGTGTTGACCGGGCCGGGGCAGAGAGCATTGACGCGAATGCCGTTGCGCGCGAATTGGACTCCGAGCTCGCGGGTCATCGACAGGACGCCGCCCTTGCTCGCGGAGTAGGAGATCTGCGACGTCGCCGCGCCCATGATCGCCACGAAGGACGCCGTGTTGATGATCGAGCCCTTGCCCTGCTCGAGCATGTAAGGCAGCGCCGCCTTGCAGCAGAGGTAGACCGACGTGAGGTTGACCTCCTGGACCCGGCGCCACGCGTCGAGGTCGGTGTCGAGGATCGAGTCGTCGTTGGGCGGGCTGATGCCGGCGTTGTTGAAGGCCACGTCGACGCTGCCGAAGCGCTCCTTGGCCGTGGCGAAGAGCCGATCGACGTCGTCCTTGCTCGCGACGTCGCAGTGGACATAGGCGCCGCCGAGCTCGGCGGCCAGCGCCTCGCCCTTGGCGTCGTCGAGATCGCCGATGACGACCTTGGCGCCCTCCTCGGCGAAACGCTTGACCGTCGCCAAGCCGATCCCCGAGCAGCCGCCGGTGACGACAGCGACCTTGCCCTCGAGCCTGCCAGCCATGTGGTGTTCCTCAATTCCCTTGTGTGTTAACGGTTTCAGTCAGTTGGTGGCGAAGAAGACGTTCTTGACCTCGGTGAAGGCGTCGAGCGCATCGGGGCCGAGCTCGCGCCCCAGGCCCGACTGCTTGAAGCCCCCGAAGGGCGTCGAATAGCGGACGCTGCTGTGCGAGTTGACCGAGAGGTTGCCCGACTCGACCCCGCGGGCCACCCGGATGGCGCGGCCCACATCGCGGGTCCAGATCGACCCCGACAGGCCAAACTCCGTGTCATTGGCCTTGGCGATCGCGTCGGCCTCGTCCTCGAAGGGCAGCACGGCGACGACCGGCCCGAAGACCTCCTCGCGCCAGACTGCGTCAGCCGTCGAGCGCGGGATGACGACGGTCGGGGCATACCACCAGCCGGGGCCGGACGGCATACTCCCGCGGAAGGCGACGTCGACCGGCTCAGCCGCGTCCTCGACGAATTCGCGCACGCGCGAGCGGTGCTCGTCGCTGATGAGTGGACCCATCTGGGCGTCCTCCGCACCCGGCTGGGTAACGACGACCGACTTGACCGCCGCCTCGAAACCCGCCATGAAGCGGTCGTAGACCGAGCGCTGCACGAGGATGCGGCTGCGCGCGCAGCAGTCCTGGCCGGCGTTGTCGAAGACCGACATCGGCGCCGACGCAGCGGCGGCGTCGACATCGGCGTCGGCGAAGACGATATTGGCGCTCTTGCCGCCGAGCTCGAGAGTGACCCGCTTGACCTGGTCGGCGGCACCACGCATGATCCGCTGGCCGACCTCGGTCGAGCCGGTGAAGCAGACCTTGCGCACCGACGGGTGGGTGACGAAGCGCTCCCCCACGACCGAACCCTTGCCCGGCAGCACCTGGAAGACGCCCTCGGGGAGGCCGGCCTCCAGGGCCAGCTCAGCGAGGCGGATCGCCGTGAGAGGAGTGAGCTCGGCGGGCTTGAGCACGACGGTGTTGCCCGCCGCGAGCGCCGGCCCGAAACCCCAGCCGGCGATCGGCATGGGGAAATTCCACGGGACGATGATCGAGACGACCCCGAGCGGCTCCTTGAAGGTGATGTCGAGCCCGCCCGCCACGGGAATCTGCTTGCCGAAGAGACGCTCCGGCGCGGCCGAGTAATAGGCGAGCACGTCGCGGACGTTGCCGGCCTCCCAGCGGGCGTTGCCGATCGTGTGCCCCGAGCCGGTCACCTCGAGGGCGGCCAGCTCGTCGATGTGGCTGTCGACGACCTCGGCGAAGCGCCGCAGCAGCCGACCACGATCAGCAGGGGCGACGGCGCGCCAGGCCGGGCCGGCCGCCTCCGACCGGGCGATGGCCGCATCGGTCTCCTCCACGCTCAACGAGGGGACAGTGGCGACGACCTGCTCGGTCGAGGGATTGATGACGTCGTGTGTGGAGCTCATGGTTACAGCCTCTCGAATCCGCGGACGCGTTCCCAATCGGTGACGGCGCGGTTGAACGCGTCGAGCTCGACCTCGGCCGCGTGCGCATAGTGGGTGACGACGTCCTCGCCGAAGGCTGCCCGAGCCACCGCCGAGCCGAGCAGCAGCTCGCGCGCCTCGCCGAGGCTCGTGGGCACGCGCGGGAGGTCGGCGGCATACGCGTTGCCCTCGAAGGCGGGCTCGACCGCGAGCTTCTCGCGTATGCCGTGCAGCCCGCCCGCGAGCATCGCCGCGACCGCGAGGTAGGGGTTGACGTCGCCGCCGGGGACCCGGTTCTCCACCCGCAGAGCCGACCCGTGGCCGACGACGCGCAGCGCGCAGGTGCGGTTGTCGCTGCCCCACGCGATGGCCGTCGGGGCGAACGAGCCGGGCTGGAATCGCTTGTAGGAGTTGATGTTCGGCGCGTAGAAGTAGCTCATCTCGCGCATCGTCGACTGGACGCCGGCGAGGAAGTGGTCGAAGAGCTCGCTGTGTCCGCCCGGGCGGGAGTCGTCGGCGAAGACGGCCTCGCCGTCGGCGCCGCGCAGCGAGAGGTGGATGTGGCATGAGTTGCCCTCGCGCTCGTCGTATTTGGCCATGAAGGTCAGCGACTGACCGTGCTTGGCGGCGATCTCCTTGGCGGCGTTCTTGTAGACGACGTGGTTGTCGCAGGTGCGCAGCACGTCCTCATAGCGGAAGGCGATCTCGTGCTGGCCGAGGTTGCACTCCCCCTTGGCCGACTCGACGATGAGCCCGGCTGCGTGCATCTCGTTGCGGATCTCCCGCAGCATCGGCTCGACGACCGTGCCCCCGAGGATCGAGTAGTCGACGTTGTAGCGGTTGGCGCCGGTGAGCCCGATGTAGCGCCGGTCCCAGGCCTCGGCATACGTCTGCTCGAAGACGATGAACTCCAGCTCGGTGCCGGCGAGGGCGACGAATCCCATCTCGGCGGCGGCGTCGACCTGGGCCCGCAGCACCGACCGGGGCGACTCGCGGACCAGCCCCGAGCCGTCGAGCCAGGACAGGTCGCACTGGATGGTCGCCGAATACGACTGGCCGGGCGTGCGGCGCAAGGTCGACGGGACGAGCTCGAACATCATGTCGCCATAGCCGCGCTCCCACGAGCTGATCGCATAGCCGTCGACGGTGTTCATCTCGACATCGACCGCGAGCAGGTAGTTGCACCCCTCGGTGCCGTGCTCGGCGACATGGTCGACGAACCACTGACCGTGAATCCGCTTGCCCTGCAATCGACCCTGCATGTCGGTGAAGGCGACGATGACGGTGTCGATCGAGCCGTCGGCCACTTCGGCGCGCAGCTGCTCGAGGGTGAGCTCAGGGCGTGACATGGGACGTCCTCCGTCAGGGTCGGTCGGGCTGGTCTGGTCGTGCGAGGCGGAGCTGGTCGTGCGAGGCGAAGCTGGTCGGGCCGGTCGGGTCAGTCGCTCACGGGCGGGTGGGGAGCAGGGCTCGCAGCAGGGCGGAGGTCGCGTCGCAGTGCTCCTCCATGACCTCGCGAGCAGTGAGCGGGTTGCCGGCGAGGACGGCGGAGACGATGGCGTCGTGCTGGTCGTTGGAGTGGGCGATGTTGCGCTGCAGCACAGGTATGCCGGCGAGCAGGTCGGCGAGCGCCGCCTGGGCCCGCGTCACCGCCTCGACGAGCAATGGCGAGCCGGCGAGGGTGGCGATGGCCAGGTGCAACCGGGAGTCGGCCACCCGGTGCCCAGCGTCATCGGTGGCGTTGCGCACCTCGTCGGCGCAGGCGATGAGCCAGGCGCGCTGGTCGGCCGCGAGAGTCCGGGTGGCGGCGAGGGCAGCCGCGCCCGGCTCGACGACGCGGCGGAAGTCGAGCGCGTCGGCGACGGCC